>NZ_CP022655.2:5216245-5564368 GCF_002243345.2 Paenibacillus sp. RUD330 | reverse complement strand
AGTATGGCTGTCCACAGACGGTCACTCCTATCCCTGTCGTAACGATTGGTTCGATAAAGGTCAAAAAATGGATCTATCGGGGTGAGTCCTCATCCACAGATGCAAGGACTTGTTGATGAAGGTTATGCATAAGGGGATAATGTTGTTCACAATGTTATCCACAGGTTGTTGATAAGTAACTACCGGCACTGCATCCGTCCACAACAAAAACAAATCTATCATAGCAAAAGAAAGGCGCTATTTCAACGAGTTGGAGAATATTATCCACAATCCCAAGTCCTTGTGTACAAAGGTTATCTACAGCACTAGATATTGTTAACAGCCTGTGCGCAAATTCGACAGCATCCGCCACCAGTCCTGTTAATTATTCACATGTTACTAAATTTCGCCGACAGCCGCGACATTCTTCGTTATCCACAGCCGATGATGGCCGGTATGCCTTTCCACAGCGAAAAAAGACGAAAAGCGTCGAAAAACGGAACGAAAACCGAAACGCTATATAGATGAAGCGATCTGAGGAGAGTTATACACAGGCCTCTGAGGAAGGAGGATCATGTTCAGGTTGACTTTCGCATGTCTGCATGGTTAAATGGAAAAAGGCGTTTTTAACTCGGGATGACGTAAGGGCAACTTCGGATAGACAGTCGTCCCCGGGTTCTGCCTCGGTCCGCTGCGGCAGATGCCCGAGTGAGGACGAAGATATACCGATCGGGGAGGTGCAATAGATTATGAGACCGACTTTCAGACCGAACGTAAGCAAGCGCAAAAAGGTACACGGATTCCGCAAGCGCATGAGCTCGAAAAACGGCCGCAAAGTGCTGGCAGCCCGTCGCAAGAAGGGCCGCAGCGTTCTGAGCGCATAATACAAAAGGGCATTCCCCTTATTACCGGGGATTTCGCCTGCCACGCCGACCGCCCTCTGGGGCAATGGCTGGAGAGAGGAGACCACGCTAGTGGTCTTTTTTTCTGCCCGGATGTCCGTTGCTTGATGCGGGGCGTATCTGCCGGATAGCTGTTCTTCTTGCGGAGGGTGCGTCCGGCATGCCTGCGCATGCCCCAAGTTGGATATACTGAAACTAACAACGCACGGAGTCGGTGAGAAATGCAGAGAAAACTACGGCTCAGAAAACGCGAGGATTTCTCCCGCACCTATCGGGGAGGCAAATCGTTCGCCAATGGGCAGCTGGTCGTATACTGGTCCAGGCAGCCGAAGGCGGAACCGTTCCGCCTCGGCATCTCCGCCAGCAAGAAGATCGGCAATGCCGTCGTGCGCAACCGCATGCGCCGGGTGCTGAAAGAAATCGTTCGCGCTCATACGGATGAAATCAAGGAGAAGACCGACCTAATTCTGATCGTCCGGGCGGGAGCCGTCGACAAATCGTCGAAGGAGCTGGAGCGCAGCGTGCTGCATGTTTTGCGCAAGGCTGGCCTGCTGAAGCCTCGCTGACGGCGAGGCCGCCCGGCAAGCGGCGGACGGACAAGCTGCCTGTTCCTACATCGGAAACGGGAGAAGAAGAACGCCCGGCAGCACAGGCCGATCTATTCTTCTCTACGCAAACGTCTTCACCATAATTTGATGATGAAGTCCGTTTTGCTTGTCAGAATAGAACGCCCGGCAACAGGGCCGATCTATTCTTCTCTACGCAAACGTCTTCACCATAATTTGATGATGAAGTCCGTTTTGCTTGGGCCCTATTATATGGTATAGTTTAGGTTGAATTGCGACAGGCTCTCAGAGAGGAGATTTACATGTTGTTTTCCCGTTTGGCTTCAAAACGCAAGTGGCTTGTCATGCTCAGCCTGGTGCTGATGGTGGCCGTCCTCTCGGGATGCATGCCGAATAACAGCCACACCACCACCACCGAGGATTTGCAGAACGGCAACTGGTGGGAAAAGTACGTCGTTTACTACTTCTCGTATTTGCTCGACCATTTCGCGACCTGGTTCAACGGTCAATACGGCCTCGCCATTCTCGTGATGGTTATCATCGTCCGTACGCTGATCCTGCCGCTTACCATTAAGCAGTACCGCAGCTCCAAGGCGATGCAGGCCTTGCAGCCGGAGCTTGCCAACATCAAAAAGAAACACAAGGACAACCCGCAGAAGCAGCAGGAAGAGACGATGAAGCTCTTCCAGGAAAACAAGGTCAATCCGATGGCGGGCTGTCTGCCGCTGATCGTCCAGATGCCTATTTTCATTGCTCTGTACAACTCCATTTACTATAACGCCGACATCCGTGTCCATGAATTCCTGTGGCTCAAGCTCGGCGAGCCCGACCATCTGCATATCCTGCCGTTCATTGCGGCTCTGACGACTTACGTCCAGACCAAAATGATGCAGAAAACGCAGCCGAACAACCCTCAGATGGCGATGATGAATTCCATCATGATGATCTTCCCGATCCTCATTTTGGTCATGGCTTGGAGCTTCCCTTCGGCGCTTCCGCTGTACTGGATCTACACGAACATCTACACGATCATCCAGAACTACTTCCTTTACGTGCGCAATGCCGACAAGAAGGCAGAAGTCGCAACCGCTGCCGCGCCGCCGGCCAAAACGGCAAAAGGAAAAAACAAATAGTACGCGGTTCAGGCATACCACAAATCCATTTTCAGGCAGCAATGGCTTCTATAGTCATTGCTTTTTTGCCATAATTACGGGCACCCTTTCTCAAATTTCAGATCTGGGGGCTCTCGGAAGGAATCGAAAAGCATGATACAGGATACAATTGCCGCGATCTCGACCGCGCTGGGAGAAGGCGGCATTGCCGTCATTCGCGTCAGCGGACCTGCAGCGGTGGATAGCGTTTCGAATATATTGAAATCACGAACTCCTCTTGCGGACGCCCCGAGCCATACGGTGACGTACGGCCATATCGCGGCTCCCGGGAGCGGCGAAATCATCGAGGAAGTCCTTGTGACCGTCATGAAGGGACCCCGTTCCTTCACGGCGGAGGATGTCGTCGAGATCGGGGCGCATGGAGGACTTGTGGCGGTGCGCAAAGTACTCGAGCTCGTGTTGGAGCAGCCGGGAGTCCGAGTGGCGGAGCCCGGCGAATTCACCAAGCGGGCCTTCCTCAACGGCCGGATCGATTTGGCGCAAGCAGAAGCGGTCATCGACCTGATCCGCTCGAAGTCCGATCGTTCCTATTCAGTCGCCTTGAAGCAGGCAGAAGGAACTTTGTCACGGAAGATCAAGGCGCTGCGGCATACATTGATCGAGCTGCTCGCCCATATCGAGGTCAACATTGATTACCCGGAGCATGACGTGACGGAAATGACTTCTTCTTATATAAAGGACAGCTGCGGTTCCGCCATGGAAGAAATCCGCCGGCTGCTGAAGACGGCCGCCGAAGGGAAGATTCTTCGTGAAGGCATTACGACAGCCATCGTCGGCCGTCCCAATGTGGGCAAGTCCTCTCTTCTGAACGCGCTTGTCCAGGAAAGCAAGGCAATCGTGACGGATATACCCGGCACGACGCGGGATGTTATTGAGGAATACATTACATTATCCGGTATTCCTTTGCGGCTGCTCGATACGGCTGGCATCCGCGAGACGACCGATGTCGTGGAGCGGATCGGAGTAGAGCGGTCCCGGTCTGCGGCTGCGGACGCCGATCTGCTGCTGCTTGTATTGAATCATAATGAGGCGCTTCATGATGATGAACGGGAGCTGCTCGCAAAGCTGACCGGGCGCCAGGTCGTTGTCATCGTGAACAAAAGCGATCTGCCGGCTCGGCTGAAGCTGGAAGAGGTGGCCGCCGCATTGCCGGATAGCCGGATCGTCATGATGTCGGTGCTTGAGGAAGAAGGTCTGGAAGCGCTCGAAGGAGCGATCCGCGAGCTGTTCTTCGAAGGGCAGCTTGAGAGCGCGGACCTGACCTATGTGAGCAATGTCCGGCATATCTCGCTGCTCAACAAAGCCAGCCAAGCGCTGAGCGAAGCTGTTGCGGCGACCGAGGACGGCATTCCGATCGATATGGTTCAGCTGGATGTGCGCTCCGCTTGGGAGCTGCTCGGCGAGATCATCGGAGATACGGCGGGAGAGTCGTTGATCGATCAGATCTTCTCGCAGTTTTGTCTGGGGAAATGATGCGGCAAGCAATCCACATGTGGATAACGCCTATAGAATACGGCAAGCGACGGCAGAAGAGGTCGGATGCGGCGGAAGAAAGTCGAAACTTGGTAAATGAAAACCACTTTTCATAAAAGAGGGAGAGGCGGGCGACAAATAACGCCTTTCCGGCTCGGGAGGAAAAAAATCATGACTTACCCTGCAGGACAATATGATGTTCTTGTGATCGGAGCGGGGCATGCGGGTTGCGAAGCGGCTCTGGCTGCGGCGAGAATGGGCTGCGAGACGCTGCTGCTCACGATCAATCTGGACATGGTCGCATTCATGCCGTGCAACCCGTCCATCGGCGGACCGGCCAAAGGCCATGTCGTGCGCGAAATCGATGCGCTTGGCGGCGAGATGGGCCGCAATATCGACAAGACCTATATTCAAATGAGGATGCTGAATACGGGGAAAGGTCCGGCCGTGCATGCGCTGCGAGCTCAGGCGGACAAGTTCTCGTACCAGCATATGATGAAAAAGACGATCGAGGAAACGCCGCATCTGACGCTTCGCCAGGGGATGGCGGAGGAGCTGATCGTCGAGGATGGAGCCTGCGTCGGCGTCGTGACGAAGACCGGAGCCGAGTACCGCGCCAAGTCGGTCGTCGTTACGACCGGGACCTATTTGCGCGGCAAGGTCATCATGGGCGAGCTGATCTACGAAAGCGGTCCGAACAATCAGCAGCCGTCGATCAAGCTGTCCCAATCGCTCAAGGAGAACGGCTTCGAGCTCGTTCGCTTCAAGACGGGCACGCCGCCGCGCGTCCACAAGGACAGCATCGACTTTTCTAAGATGGAGATCCAGCCCGGGGATGCGACCCCTCAGTTCTTTTCCTTTGAAACCGAATATGCCGACAACGAGCAGCTGCCTTGCTGGCTGACCTACACCTCCGAGGATACCCATAAAATCATCAACGACAACCTGCATAGGGCGCCGATGTTCTCCGGAGTCATCGAGGGCACGGGACCGCGCTACTGTCCTTCCATCGAGGATAAGATCGTTCGCTTCGCCGACAAGCCGAAGCATCAGATTTTCCTTGAGCCTGAAGGCAAGGACACATCCGAGTATTACGTGCAAGGGCTGTCCACGAGCATGCCGGAGGATGTGCAGCTGAGCATTCTGCGTTCGATTCCCGGCCTGGAAAACGTCGAGATGATGCGGACCGGCTATGCCATCGAATACGATGCTGTCGTGCCGACCCAGCTGTGGCCTTCCCTGGAGACGAAGGTGCTGCCGGGCCTGTTTACCGCCGGCCAAATCAACGGCACCTCAGGCTATGAGGAGGCGGCTGGACAAGGCATCATGGCCGGCATCAATGCAGCCCGCAAGGTGCAGGGCAAGGATCCGGTCGTCATTGACCGTTCCCAAGGCTATATCGGCGTTCTGATCGACGATCTCGTGACGAAGGGAACGAACGAGCCTTACCGCCTGCTTACATCGCGCGCGGAGTACCGCCTGCTGCTTCGTCATGACAATGCCGACCTGCGTCTGACCCCGACCGGTTATGAGATCGGATTGATTACGGAAGAGCGGCATGCCAAATTCCAGGTGAAGAAAGGCCGTGTCGAGGAGGAGCTGGCACGCTTGAAGACGGTAAAGATTCGTCCTGAAGAAGCTCAAAAGCTGCTGGAGCAGGCCGGTTCGGCTCCGCTGCAGGCGACGACCGATGCCCTCACCCTGCTCAGGCGTCCGGAGCTGTCCTATGCCATCATCGAACCGCTGGCCGCGGCGCCATATGAGCTGACAGCAGATATGAAGGAACAGGTCGAAATCCAGATCAAATACGCGGGTTATATCGATAAGCAGCTGCTTCAGGTCGAACGTCTCGGCAAAATGGAGAAGAAGAAGATTCCGGAAGGAATCGACTACAGCATCGTCCATGGCCTTGCCATGGAAGCGAAGCAGAAGCTCTCGTCCATCCGTCCGCTCAACATCGGCCAAGCGAGCCGCATTTCCGGCGTAACCCCGGCGGATATTTCCATCCTGCTCGTTCATCTGGAGCACTATAATCGAGTGACGGCAGCGGGGAAAGCCTGATGGATAAGGTTCAAAAGTCATTTCACGAGCTTCTTGCCGCCCGGGGAATCGAGCTTGCGCCTCACCAGCTGAACCAGTTCGAGCGGTATTTCGAGCTGCTGGTGGAATGGAACGAGCGGATGAATCTGACTGGAATCACGGAGAGGGATGCGGTATTTGAAAAGCATTTCTACGACTCCCTCTCGCTTGCTTTTTATATGGATCTGTCGAAGGCGAGGAATCTGGCCGATATAGGATCGGGAGCCGGATTTCCAAGCATTCCCTTGAAAATCGCCTACCCTCATCTTCACATTACGATTGTCGACAGCTTAAACAAGCGAATTTCTTTCCTGCAGCATGTATGCGACGCGTTGGAATTGAAAGACGTGCAGTGCGTGCATGGCAGAGCCGAGGATATCGGCCGCCTTCAAGCGCACCGGGATCAATACGATGTTGTGACGGCGAGAGCGGTAGCGAGGCTAGCAGGTCTGGGCGAGCTGTGTCTGCCGTTCGCCGCCCAGGACGGCGTATTCGCGGCCATGAAGGGCGCCAATCCGCAAGAGGAGCTTGATGAGGCTGCGTATGCCTTGAAAGAGCTCCGTGCCAAGGCGGAGCGGGTCGAAACATTGAAGCTGCCGTTCGAGCAATCCGAGCGCGCCATTGTATTTATCGCAAGACGGATCGGACGCCGGCGGCTTATCCGCGCAAAGCCGGAATTCCTTTGAAGCAGCCTCTCGTGCGCGGAATTTCATTGGTGAAGAAGCCTCGCTGATTGTTTCACGTGGAACAATGAGATCGGAAAGGGGTTCGGATTCCGTCCGCACCTCAAGAAGGGAACGGGAAGGCATGAAAACTTCTTGGAAATCCAAAATCAAGCAGGAAAACCTTCTTTCAAAAGCGAATTGGTGGAGTAAAGATAGCACTGGGGATGCCGCTTGCTAAACGGCATCCGCACCAGGATGTCCCCGTTGCTAGACAGACCTGCGAAGGCTGTCCGCCTATATCGGCCGTTCTCCGCAAGAGACACACTCCGATCTGCCCGTGCTGCATGATCAATGCCGACCGGCCTCCTCAGCTTGGAGCTGAGCGAACTGCCTGGTGCCGCAACCATGACTTGGGGGCCAAGCACGACCCGCCGCGGCTGCAACACGGAAGAAACATCGAGGTCATGGGCACATTGAATTTCGGGTGGTTGAAGAATGATGAAGGAACAATTTTCACGGCTGTTCGGGTTGAATGACCAGAAGGCCGCTCTTGATGAAGTCAAGCAGATCCCGGTTGGAAGCATTGATACGAGTCCTTATCAGCCCAGAACCGTCTTCGACGATGACAGGATCGAGGAACTCAGCCAGACGATCCGAACCCATGGCGTCATTCAGCCGATCGTCGTGCGGGTTCGCGGAGACCGCTACGAGATCATAGCGGGCGAGCGCCGCTGGCGCGCCGTCAGCAAGCTGGGTCTGGATACGGTGCCGGCCATTATTCGCGACTTTAACGATTCTCAAGCAGCCTCGATTGCCTTGATTGAGAACCTGCAGCGCGAAGGACTGTCCGCCATCGAGGAAGCGGTCGCTTATCAGAAGCTGATCGACCTGCATAGCCTTACCCAGGAAAGCCTCGCGCAGCGGCTCGGCAAGAGCCAATCGACAATCGCCAACAAGATCCGATTGCTCGGTCTCAGCGAGCCGGTCAAAAGCGCCCTGGTCGAACGGAAAATCACGGAACGCCATGCCCGTTCCCTGCTGGCCCTCGACACCGAGGAGCTGCAGCAGAAGGTGCTGGAAGACGTGCTGTCGAAAGAACTCAACGTCAAGCAGACCGAGGCTAGAGTCGCCTTCTATAAGGAAGCATCCAAAACGAAAAAAGCGAAGCGGATCAGCTTCACGAAAGATGTCCGGCTTGCTCTCAACACGATCCGGCAGTCCATCGATATGGTTTCAGGCTCTGGCCTGCAAATCAAAACCGATGAGAAAGACCATGACGATCACTATGAGATCGTCATCCGGATTCCCAAACGATAATGTCGTATTCCGGCGCCGATTCCGTTATACTCTAATTACAGCAATCAGCAATGATTAACATAAGGGCATTCATACCGAATGATCAGCATGAGCGAACAGCATGATATGGCCCGCAGACTTATCCACGGAAAGCGGCAGCAGCCGCTTTTTTTCGTCCTGCCGGAAGAAATGACATTCTACTGGCCACCTGCGCTTTGCGCAGCGTGCGTGCATACGAAGGATGTCGTTCTTGCGCCGGGAGGGATGGATTCCTTCTCCAGCTTGGAATGAAGGCGGGCTGACAAGGCTTGTTCTTGGCCGCAGGGAAGTTCACGTTTGACTAGAATGGAACATTGAGGTGACAAGGTTGTCCAAAATCATTGCCATTACGAACCAGAAGGGCGGCGTCGGCAAAACGACGACATCCGTGAATCTGGGCGCTTGCCTGGCTTCCCTCGGCAAAAAGGTGCTGCTTGTCGATATTGATCCGCAGGGCAATACGACCAGCGGCGTCGGAATCAACAAGGCCGACGTGGAAAACAGCATTTATGACGTACTTATCAATGAGGTCGATCCGCATGAAGCGGTGATGCCCACTGCGGTCCCCAATCTCTCCATTATTCCTGCGACAATTCAGCTTGCCGGAGCGGAGATTGAGCTGGTTCCGACTATATCCCGTGAAGTAAGGCTGAAGAAGTCCTTGTCGCAGCTGAAAAATGAATACGATTACGTTCTGATCGACTGTCCTCCGTCGCTCGGCATTTTGACCATCAATTCGCTGACGGCTGCCGATTCCGTCATCATTCCAATACAATGTGAATATTACGCGCTTGAAGGACTAAGCCAGCTTCTGAATACGGTCCGTCTGGTCCAAAAGCATCTCAATACTTCGCTCGCGATCGAAGGCGTGCTGCTGACGATGTTCGATGCCCGCACGAACCTCGGCATCCAAGTCATCGAGGAAGTGAAGAAGTACTTCCAGCAGAAGGTGTATCAGACGATCATTCCGCGCAATGTGCGTCTCAGCGAGGCCCCTTCGCACGGACAAGCCATCATCACCTACGATCCGAAGTCCAAAGGAGCCGAAGTTTATCTTGAATTGGCGAAGGAAGTGATCCAGTATGAGCAAGCGGCTAGGTAGAGGACTGGATGCCCTCATTCCGTCTCTTTCGGTAAACGATGATGACAAGGTCATCGAAATCGATCTGAAGCAGCTGCGAGCCAACCCTTATCAGCCGCGGACGACGTTCCAGGATGAATCCATCCGAGAGCTTGCGGAATCCATCCGCCAGCATGGCGTCATTCAGCCGATCATCGTCAGAACGGTGCTGAAGGGCTATGAGATCATTGCAGGAGAGCGGCGTTGCCGGGCTTCCCAATTATGCGGCAACACGACCATTCCGGCGGTGGTGCGGAATTTCACGGATCAGCAGGTCATGGAGATCGCCTTGATCGAGAATTTGCAGCGGGAAGATCTCAATGCCATCGAGCTTGCTGTCGCTTATCAGGCCATCATGGACAAGTTCGACCTGACTCAGGAAGAGCTCTCTCTCAAGGTCGGCAAATCCCGTTCGCATATCGCCAATTTCCTGCGTCTTCTCAGTCTGCCTGCAGACATCAAGGACAGTGTTTCACGTGGAACAATCTCGATGGGACATGCCAGAGCTCTTGTAGGCGTCAAGGAAGACAAAGTGCGCAAAGAACTGGCCAAACAGATCATCAGCAATGAATGGAGCGTCCGTGAGCTGGAGAAGGCGATCCAGGATCTGGAGCATAAAAAGCCTGATAAAGCCGCCGTCGCCAAACTGAAGAAACGTGATCCTTACGTGGAATCGCTGGAGGAGACGCTGCGCGAGCGGTTCAAGACAACCGTGAAGATCAAGGCGTCGAAGGACAAGGGAAAAATAGAGCTGTCCTATTACAACAAGCAGGATCTGGAAAGACTGCTGGACCTTCTCCAATCCTAACGATTGCGCTCTGGATCATGAGGGCGGGGGAAGGAAAAAGCAGCATGATACGGCATGCCCAAGTTGTATTCTCTGGTTCCAGAGATTAAACTTAGGTATGCTGTTGTTTTTTTGGACCTCCTTTCCTTATTGAAGACTACTTGATTTCGGAGGATAGCCATGACATCGAATAAGCCGGTCATTTATTTGGATCATGCGGCCACATCCTGGCCGAAGCCGCCGGCTGTCGCCGAGGCTATGATGGAAATCCTGCTGCATGGAACGGCGAATCCCGGCCGGGGCAGCCACCGGATGGCCGTTCAATCCGGGCGGGTTCTGTTCGGGGCACGCAAGAGGCTGGCGAAACTGTTCCGGATCGCAAATCCCAACGATATCTCCTTTGCGGCCAATACGACGGCAGCCTTGAATCTTGCGATCAAAGGCATGCTGAAGCCGGGAGATCATGTCATCGCGACGGCAGTCGAGCATAATTCCATACGCAGGCCGCTGGAGTATTTGAAGGCAAGCATTGGAATCGGGGTTACTTACATAGAGGCTACGCCGGAAGGAGAGGTCAGGCCGGAGCAAGTCGAGCAGGCTCTCACTTCTCGCACTGCCCTCGTAGCCGCTGCGCACAGCTCCAATCTGCTCGGGAGCATATTGCCGGTCGGAGAGATCGGCTCCATCACTCGCAAAAGAGGGATTCCGCTGCTGGTCGACGCAGCTCAGTCTGCCGGCGTGCTGGACATCGATGTCGAGGCGATGGGAATCGACCTTCTTGCGTTTCCGGGCCATAAAGCGCTGCTCGGACCGCAGGGGACCGGCGGCCTGTATATCCACCCTAGGCTTGATCCCGTCCCGCTGCTGCACGGAGGGACCGGAAGCCAGTCCGAATCGGCCGAGCAGCCGACGGTGAGGCCGGATCGTTACGAAGCGGGCACACCGAATACGCCGGGAATCGCCGGACTTGCTGCTGGCGTCCAATATGTCATCGATCGGACGCCGGCCGCAATCCATGCCCAAGAAACGGAGCTGGTCTCCTGCATGATGGAGGAGCTTGCATCCGTTCCGGGACTGAGGCTGCTGGGGCCGGCTGCAGGCAAGCCGAGGACAGGAATCGTCTCTTTTACGATGGCTGGGGTCGAGGCGTCGGAGCTGTCCTTCATCCTGGACCAGCATTACGGTATCGCCGTAAGGTCAGGCTATCATTGCACGCCGCTCGCGCATTACAGCGCGGGAACGGCCGAGACGGGAGCCGTCAGGGCCAGCGTCGGTTATTCTACAACCAAAGAGGACGCTGAATCGTTCCTAACAGCGATACGGGAAATCAGGTCACATTACCCCATGCAGGGACAGGGTTAGGAGAGCTAAGGGAAAGATGAATGAATGGATGGATGCATGGATGGAGGCGCCGTATTACGGAGTTGCTATCGGACTGCTTGCTGTTGTCGTCGTGCTGCTTTTCATCTGGATCGCGGTTGTGGGCAGAAGGCTGTCGAAGCTGAGGCGGCAGTATGTTCAAGTCATGGGCCAAACGGGCGTCACGAGTCTGGAAGATGTCATCGTCGGCCTCCGGCTGTCTCTCGACGAGCAGCAGGATCGGCTGCAGGGCTACGGCCAGCAGCTGGCGGAGTTCGGACATCTGCTCAAGGACACGAAGGGAAAGATCGGCGTGTTCCGCTACAACGCGTTCTCCAACCAGGGAAGCGACATGAGCTTCTCGGTGGCCATTGTCAACGAGGACAGCAGCGGTGTCGTGCTGACCGGGCTGCATGGCCGGGACGAGACGTATATGTACGCCAAGCCCTTGCAGCAGGGCAGCTCGGCCTATGCGCTTACGGAAGAAGAGCAAAAGGCGATCAGTCTTGCGTTGCAGCGTGAATAGAATAGGCTCGGACGCTGCCGATCGTGTGATGAAGGACGTCCGACATCATGTCGGCCATCCGCATGACGAGATTCAGGCGTGTGTTTTGCAGGACGAAATATTCCATGAATCCGCCTACGTTGACGATTCCGGTCATGTGAATATCGCCTACAGGCGGCAGATCCTTGTTCACGCCGGCGCCGGGACGGACAGGGCCGGGTCCGAGCTGGATGCAGCCTACGCTGGACAGCTGGCCTAGACAGGCATCGATGCCGATGATGAAGGGCTTGGACACCTTGCGGTTGATCTCAAGCATCGTCTCCTCGAGATTCATCGCGTGAACGGGCTCGTCCAACGTGCCGAACAGCTCGAAATGAGGGCTGCGGTTCTTGGCCAGCTGAGTGCCGATGAGCGGTCCGAGGGCATCTCCCGTGGAACGGTCCGTCCCGATGCATACGACGACGATTCGGCGGTCAAGCGGAACAGGCTGGAGATGCAGATGAAGACGCCCGGCAAGCTGCTCGGCAGCATCGGACTCGGTGTGGGGCACTTTCAGCGGCAGCTCTCTCATCACAGGTCGTTTCATAGAATCCCCTCCGCAATAATGAATTGTTACTAGCTAGTATATGGTAGAGAGAACGGATTTATACTTGTACCATCTATCCGATCTGCGCAAGCTCCGGTAGCGGAGCTTGCCTCCGGAGAGGAAAGGTAAGGAGCCTAGCGAATTCATGCTGATCGCCTTCGATTCCACGCAGCAGGCGCTGCGGACCGAAATGTTGCTGGAGTACGCAGAAATCGAAATCGATATTCGCCCGACGCCCAAGCAGATTACCGCCGGCTGCGCGCTATCCATCGATTTTCCCGATGGGGAGCTGGGGCAGGTGCGCAAGATCATCGCCGAGCAGTCCGTCGACATCCGGGGCATCTTCCGCCAGACGGAGGACGGCTACGACGAGGTGCGGGAATAGGCGCGCTGTCCGCAGCTCAGCGAGCCCGGCGGCCCTAAGCCGCTGCCTCAGGCCAGGCGGCCTCATCAACGGACCGTCCAGCCTGGAGGGGCGGGTGGCTGCTTGCCGGCGGCGGACGGGCCGGCGCAAGTCGGCCCGTCGAGGATGGATGCGCTGCAATCGATCGACGGAATCATTGCGAGGCGCCCTTACCGGGGCGCCTTGTCCCTTTGCATCGACATGCCCGGCCAAGGCGGCTGCCGTCTTGGCCGGGTGAAAGGAGAGGTTAAGATGAACCCCTATTTGACGAACGCAGCGGTGGAAAATGCGGCAAGTCCCGACAATGAAGGAACCCTCGCCTCTGCGGCCGATCAAGCGGCAGAAAAAACGAACGAGTTCCTCTCTGCGATGAAGGAGCAGTTCTCCTCGACATTCTGGGTCGACTCGGGCATTGTCCTGATCAAGATCGCCTTGATCCTGCTGATCGGCCGGCTGATCATCTTGATCGTCAACAAATCGATCGACCGGATCCTGGAGCGGGAATCCAAAGTGCCGCTGCAGACGCGCCGCGTCGTCACGGTCGGCCGGCTGATGAAGAATGTCGCTTCGTATGTAGTGTATTTCATTACGGCGATGCTTGTGCTGCCCTTGGTCGGCATCCAGATCGGCCCGCTGCTCGCCGGCGCGGGCGTGCTCGGCCTGGCCATCGGCTTCGGCGCGCAGAGTCTGGTGAAGGACGTCATCACCGGCTTCTTCATCATCCTGGAGGATCAGTTCGCCGTTGGAGACATCATTCAGACGGGAACCTATAAAGGCACCGTGGAGCTGATCGGCCTCCGCACGACGAGGCTGAAGAGCTGGACCGGCGAAGTCCATATCATTCCGAACGGAACGATCGCGCAGGTGACGAACTATTCGAGGAACAACTCGCTCGCGGTTATCGATGTGGACATGCCTAACGAGGACAGGCTGGATGAGACGGCGACCTTGGTCAAGGACATGCTTGCCGCCATGGAGAACGCCAACCTCGTCAAGCCGCCGGAGCTGCTCGGCATATCCTCCATGACGACGGCGGAGTACAAGCTGCGAATCGTGGCGGAATGCATGCCGAACACGGAGGCTTCCGTGACCAGGCAGATCAATATGGACTTGCAGCGCTTGCTGCGGGAGCGTGAGGACGAGCAGCAAGATGCGCTGGCCTGATCTCACAGACCATGTTAAGATGAAGGGAAATTATCGCTGGGGCGGCCGCCTCAGCAGTGATCAAGCGCTGAAGGGGGAATGAAGCGATGGAACGCAAGCAATTCGAGCTTGGCGATGTCGTGCTGATGAAGAAGCCGCATCCATGCGGAACGAATGAAATGGAGATCATTCGGATGGGAATGGATATCCGCATCAAGTGCACCGGATGCAAGCACAGCGTCCTGATCCCCCGGGCGAAGTTCGAGAAGAACATGAAGAAGGTGCTTCGTTCCGCTGCGCCGGAGGACAAGCAAGGGGAGAGCGGATCGGCTTCCTGAGCGCTGGACGAACGGGAGCGCAAGCGGGGAGCAAAAATAGCTCGGCCTTAGAGGCAGCGTGGGCTCGGCTCAAAGCGAATTGTCAGACTTTTCATCTGCTCTTGCGTACAAGAGACCAGCTATGGTATGATAATTTTTGCTTGCGGAGAGGTACCCAAGTGGCCCAAGGGGGCTGACTCGAAATCAGTTAGGCGTCGCAAGGCGTGCGTGGGTTCGAATCCCACCCTCTCCGCCATAACATTTGCATCTAACGCGGCTCTTTCCAAGAGCCGCTTTTTTGCGTCTTTTTTGTCTGCCGGACCGCCTTGCAGATACGGAAAAGAGGACCCTTGCGGGTCCTCTTCCGACGGCGCTTAATGGAGTTCGCAATTCAAGCTGCACTTCCCTCATCGAAATCCGGAATGCCGCCCGGCTATGGATGTCTAGCGACTTCCCTGCCTGCTGCGGCGATGTCCCTGCAGACGAATGTCTTTGGCACAACCCCTCGCTTCTCTGCGTTCATGTACGTGCTTTCCCTGCAGTGTCCTTGCGCTTTTTACGGCCAACGGAACCACACCCTCATCTTGTCGCGCCGTCAAGGATAGTATGAGCGGTGGCCGGACGCCTTATTCGCCTCAACAGAAAATAAAATCAGACCTTCGGCATTTTCACCCAGACCCGGTTGTGGTTCGAGGTCTTCGGGAAATGCTGCCCCTTCTTGAGCGAGATCTTCTTGGGATGGGAGATCCCCATGTGGAAGGAGTCTTCGCCTGCCTCCATATACCATCCGTCGTTCGGAGCCTTGAAGCCTTGTTCAAACTTGGTGCGTTCGCCCATTACGATTCACCTCGTCCGCGGATTTTCCGGCCGTCGTGCCCGCTGCGGACATGACGCGCCGGACTTATAGTTTCGGCTTCCCGGGAGCGAATCATCAGCGGCAATTATTCGCATGGATAGGGGGTAGAAGGGCTTGTTCCGTCTTTTTCTGGACCGTGGCGAGGGGCTTCGGGCGGCAGAAAAACGCCATTCGAATCGTACGTGCGGATGATGTCGAGCGACGTTCAAAATCTGGAAGCAGCCTCCGCTCGGCTTGCATCGTACAAGCTGTTCTGATATAGTAGGTGGGTATGCGAGTTAGAGTTAAGTCTCTCGCTCCTTGCTCTTATGCTCAGGCAGAAAGGGCCGCTTAGTCCAAGAGGAGGTGAATCAAAGTGCGCAAATACGAAGTGATGTACATCATTCGTCCAGAGGCGGAGCAAGAAACTGTTCAAGCTCTCGTCGAAAAGTTCAATGGCATCATCAACAATGGCGGAGAAGTTACCAAGTCCGATGTTCTCGGCAAGCGCCGTCTTGCGTATGAGATCAACAAGATTCGTGACGGTATCTACGTTCTCGTCCACTTCAACGGAACCAACGAAGTGATCAACGAGCTGGATCGCGTCATCAAAATCACGGATGATGTTATCCGTTACCTGATCGTCAAAGACGTAGCGTAAGCCAAGATTGTTCGAACTTGGGAGGCGGGTACGATGTTGAACCGTGTCATTCTGATTGGCAGATTGACCAAAGATCCAGAACTTCGCTATACCCCATCCGGCGTTGCGGTAACGCAATTCACGCTGGCGGTAGACCGGCCCTTCAACAGCCAGTCCGGGGAACGCGAAGCCGATTTCATTCCGATTGTCACGTGGAGGCAGCTTGCCGAGACGTGCGCCAACTATCTGCGCAAAGGCCGTCTGACGGCGGTTGAAGGCCGGATGCAGGTAAGGAACTACGAGAACAATGAAGGCAAGCGCGTCTATGTGACGGAGATTATTGCCGACAATGTCCGTTTCCTTGAATCCGGTAACCGCGATGGCGGTTCGCGTGAAGAAGGCTCGTACAATGCAGGAGGAAGCGGCGGCTACAGCGGTGGAAGCGGCAATGGCGGCGGAAGCGGCAGCAGCGGTGGCGGATACGGCGGCGGCCAGTCGAGCGGCGGCAACCAAGGCGGAGGTTCCTACGGGGGCAATCGCGGCGGTGGTGGAGGTTCTCAGGGAAACCGGGATCCATTCTCGGATGACGGACGCCCCATCGACATCTCCGAAGATGATTTGCCATTCTAACTAGAAAGGACGGATAAACCATGGGATTCAAGCAAAGAGAAGACGGCGGCGAGCGTCCAGAACGCAAATTCCGCAAAGGCGGCCGTAACAAGCGCCGTAAAGTCTGCTACTTCACCGTGAACAAAATCAAGCACATTGATTACAAGGACACGGATCTGCTCAAGAAATTCATCAGCGAGCGCGGCAAAATTCTGCCACGCCGTGTAACGGGCACCAGCGCGAAATACCAGCGCGCCCTGACGACCGCTATCAAGCGTTCGCGTCAAGTTGCACTGCTGCCATATACGACGGACAACTAAGCCGTTGCGACAACAGCTCTTCCGGATTTCCGGAGGGGCTGTTTTTAGTTTGCCTGGACAGCCGCTTCGGCATGCAAAAAAAAGCCCCGCTCATAAGAGCAGGGCTGAAGCGGGATCAGTCTTCCTGATCGTGAAGCTCAGGAGTATCTTCGAATTCATCGGCCGAATCGCGTATGATCATCTCGACCTTGCGGATCCGGTTCTTGGTCGCTTCGCGAATGATGAAGGTCATGTTGTCGAATTCGTACCGGAATCCGGGCTTCGGCGAAGGGATGCGGGCGTAGAGCCAGCCTCCGATCGTATCGGTGTCTTCGTCGTTGAAGTCGTGTCCGACCATATGGCCAAGCTCATCGAGGGAAACCTTGCCGTCCAGCAGGTAGCAGTTCTCCTCAAGCTTCTCGATCTCGCGGCGCTCGTCTTCATCGAACTCATCGCGGATCTCGCCGACGATCTCCTCCAGAATGTCCTCGATCGTGATGAGGCCGGATGTGCCGCCGTACTCATCCACAAGAATGGCGATATGGACGCGGTCGCGCTGCATGCGCTGCAGAAGCTGCTTGACCGGGATGCTCTCCGGCACCGACAGGACGGGATGAATGAGATCCTTCATCTTGAATTCCTTGTCTTCCTGGTAAGTCAGGAAGAGCTGCTTCGTGTTGATCATGCCGACGATGTTGTCCTTGCTCTCGGTAGCGACAGGGAATCGGGTATATTGTTCACGCTGGATGACAGCCAGGTTCTCTTCGCGGGTATGGTTCGTGAACAGGCAGACCATATCGGTGCGCGGCACCATGATCTCTCTGGCGACCATCTCATCGAAAGCGAAGATCCGGCTGACATAGCCGTATTCGGTCGTGTTGATCTTGCCGCTCTGGAGGCTTTCGCTCAGGATGATCTGAATTTCCTCTTCGGAGTGTGCATCCTCATGCTCCTTGGCGGGATGCAGGCCGAACAGGCGGATCAGGCCGTTGGCGGAGCCGTTCAGCACCCAGATGAACGGGTAGAGCACTTTATGGAACAGGATGATTGGCTTGGCAACGAGAAAGCTGATGAATTCGGCTTTTTGGATCGCCCAGGATTTAGGGGCCAGCTCGCCGACGACCACGTGAAGATAGGTCACGATGACAAAAGCGATCAGGAAGGACAGTAGACTACTCACTCTCTCATTCAGTTCGAATCGAGTGAATAGCGGATGCAGCAGCTCCTCTACAGTAGGTTCGCCGAGCCAGCCAAGACCGAGGGCGGTAATGGTGATACCGAGCTGACAGGCGGACAGGTAACCGTCCAGGTTGCTGGTAACGCGCTGCACGGCTAAGGCGCCTTTGCGGCCTTCAAGCACCAGCTGGTTGACGCGGCTGGGGCGGATTCGGATAATGGCGAATTCCGTTGCTACAAAGAAGGCGGTCAAAAAGATAAGCAAAGCCACCAAAGCCAAATTTAAGCCTATACTGTCCATTCGTGTACATCGACATCCTTTTCATCTTAGAATAAGTTCTTATGAACCAGTATAACGAACTTGAGGATCTCACTTCAACTGTTTGAAAAGGCCTTGCCGGACGGTATAAGCTCATTAGCGGTCTTTGTCACGCAGAAATAAGCTCTTTTCATGCCCGCGCTTGCCTTTACAGGCCTATTTGCGGGCTTTATGATAGGTTCATATGATCGGATAACGAATCCGAAGGGAGGAAAGCGGCAGTGGAATCATTTCTGCTTAAGCGCAGCGAAATGGCGGCGCTGCTCATGTCTCTGGACGGGAAGGGCGAACTCACCCCGATTCAGATCGTCCAGCAGGCCTGGAAAAAGGGCCATCGCAAGCAAGTAAGCTCGGGCAGGGCACTGCCGGCGTTCCTGTCCACGGATTGGCCGGCCGTTCTGGAGAAGCTAATGAAGGGACAGGGACTCAAGGGAATGTCCCTCCAGGAGGCTGCGGCTCTCGGCCAGCTGATTCCATATGCGGGCCTCTCCATCACGGCCATGCAGAACTGGGTCAAGCGGGACTTCAAGCGGTACTTTGAATCGCCCAAAGCCGGCAAGAAGTACTCGCTCGAACAGGCGGCGCTTCTATTCATTATCGATGACTTGAAGGCCAGTCTGGACTTTGAATCCATCCGCAAGCTTCTGGGCCGGCTGTTCGGCTGCGGAGGAGAGAAAAGCCTTCTCAGCCCCGTGGACTTTTACCAGGCTTATTCTGCTCTATTTGAAGAATTGGATGCCGACGGAGATCAAATTCTTGATGCGGCTCCCTCGGAGACCGCAGCCGGCAACGGCATGGAGAGCAGCCTGGAGACCAAGGCAAGGGAAGGGGCAAGCCGCTATATCAGCGGCTTGTCCGGCCTGGATGAAGCGGAGGCCGAAGCGCTCGGCAATCTGCTGCTGATCGCCGTGTTCTCCGTTCAAGCCGCCTATTTCCATTCCCTGTCGAGAAGGTACTGCAACGCCACGCTGTTCCTGAACTGATTGGGCTAGAACTCGCCGCTGATCATCTCGGCCCAGTCCCCGAGCACGGGCAGCCGGGCCTGCTTGCCCTGCAAGGAAACGATCATGAGGCCGATCCAGACCAGCAGGGCGAGCGGAGCGAGCAAGCCTCCAAGCAGCCAGCCGATGACGGGGATGAGGGCGAAAACCATGCTCAGGCATAGGTAAGCCGCGGAGAAAAGGATGGATTGCACGGCATGGAAGCGGACATACCGGCTCTTCTTTTCCAATAGAAGGAGCAGGAAGGCTCCGACGAAGCTGCCGAGATAACCGAGGAATGCGGCCAGACGCGGATCGAGGCCGGTGGAAGACGGATCGGGTCTTCTTGGAGAAGGGTGCATGTCCAGGCTCCTTTTCCATAAAATACAGTCATTAGGCCATGTTTATGTGCATTGGCGCGCGGGTATGCGATGGATACAGGGCTATTTGCGATCAAGTTTTAAGCAATTTGTAACTATTCTTTAAGGTTACTCGTCTACAGTTAGGCTAAAATGAATGGAGCCGTGCACCCTCAGCAGAAAGGAATTCAATCATGAAACCCAAAAAATCTCGCGCCCGCAAGGCGTGGACATGGACGGCTTCCGTCCTGGCCGTCCTTCTCGTCCTGGGAACCGTAGGCTATTTCAACCGGACTACTCTCGCCTTATGGGGCTTTGATATGTTTCTTTCCAAAAAAGTAGAGAAGCAGCTGGAGGGCTCGTACCAGCCGACCGTAGACAGCAAGCCGCCCGCAGCCAATCCCGTTAAATACCAAAAAGCCGACCCGTACTCCGTCCTCCTCCTTGGAGTGGATGCGCGCGGCGCCGAGCAAGGACGCTCGGACACGATGATGTTTACGGTCGTTCGTCCATCCGATGGAGCGATCCTGATGGTCTCCATGCCGCGCGACACCTACACGGAGATCGTCGGCAAGGACAAGAAGGACAAAATTACGCATGCCTATGCATTCGGCGGAGCCAAAATGGCCGTCGATACGGTGGAGAATCTGCTGGGCAACCAGGTCGATTATTATGCCGCGGTCAACTTCGAGGGCTTCCGCAACCTGATCGACGCGATGGGCGGCATTCCGCTGCCGGTCGAGAAGGATCTCGTCAACAAGGAAGCCGATCATGAGAAGTTCGTCGTCAAGGCCGGCCAGAGCAAGTACAACGGCACCGACGCGCTCAACTTCGTCCGCTACCGCGAAGACGCCGGAGGCGACATCAGCCGCACCGAGCGCCAGCAGGCGTTCGTGGAATCCATCATGGACGAGGCTTCCAGCGTATCCTCATGGACGCGCATTCCGGAATTCGTCGGCATCATGGGCAAAAACTTCGCGACCGACATTCCGCCATCGGAGATGATCGACAAAGCCAAGGCGATGCTGCAGAGCGGCAACCGCGCCATCTATACCCATACGCTCAAGGGCGAAGGGCATAAGCTTAGCGAGAATGGGGCCTGGTACTACTTTGCCGACGAGAAAGACGTCGAGGCGAGCAAGAAGCTGATCGCCGACTGGATGAACAAATCCTTGACGATCGAGCAGCTGACGGGCGCCGCATCGAAGGACAGCGAAACGCTGGACGCCTCTTCGGGGTCGACCAACGATGCCAAGAGCGAATCCGGCAAAGGACCGGAGGTCACGACGGCTTCTTCCGATGACGAGAACCAGTGACCTTCTCCAAGATAGGAGAAGCTGAGAAATGAATATTGCTTTTTTTCTTCTGCCCAAGGCAGAGACGATTACATTGACGCTTGAAGCGACGCTTCGGCAGACGCTGGAGAAGATGGAATACCATCGCTATACGGCGGTGCCGATCCTGGATAAGAACGGCGCGTATGCGGCCACGGTCACGGAGGGCGACCTTCTCTGGTTCATGAAGAACGAGAATCTCAGCTTCGAGCAGACGAGCCGCGTCACCTTGTCGGAGGTGCCGATGCGGGTGAGGAACAAGCCGGTCCGCATCGATGCCAACATGGAGGATCTCATCTCGCTTGCCAAGGTGCAGAACTTCGTGCCGGTCGTCGACGACATGCAGCGCTATATCGGCATCGTCCGGCGCAGCGACATCATCGACTATTGCGCCAAGTCCATCTTCCAGGAGAAATCCTGAAGCAAGCTTCCTGCATGCCCTGCCGCGTTTGCGGCAGGGCATTTTTTGCGCGGATCCAAGCCGCCGCTGCAGCGCGGGCGGGCCGGAGCTCGCCTGGCGGCCGTCCAGAGAGCCTGTCGGATGACGGCTGGAACGGCGGAGAGTCCCCCGGGAGGAGAGAGGCAGGCAATCCCAGCCGTACGGGCGTAGCTTGCACCGGGCGGATTTGTGTTATAATGAGAGGTACAGCTTCCTGCGTTTTTTGGCGGGAGGCGCATTGATAGACCTTTATTAATCCAAGAGGTGAACGGGTTTGAAATTCGGTGGGAAATCCATCCTGTGGAGCGCTATTGCTCTCTTGCTGCTGCTCTCTATGGGAGTGCCGCTGCTGAACTGGCTGACCGTCGCCTTGATCATGGTGCCGTTCGTGGTTCTATACGCCACTTTGTCCAGAGGAATGTTCGCCGCTCATATCGTGCCGGTATTGCTGATCGCCTTTTTCGTGCCGGGCAGCGGACCCGCCTCTGTCATTATCGGACTCTTCTTCCTCGTGCCCGCTATCGTAATGGGCCATCATTACCGGCAGGGCAAGCCCGTCCGCAGGACCATGACGGCGGTGCTGCTCACGATACTCGGGCTGGCGCTGGTCGAGCTGCTCGTGTTCGAGTCGGTATTCGGCGTCTCTCTGATCCGCGAGATGCAGGACCGGATGCAGGATATGCTAGGCAACATAGCGAGCCAAGGCTTGATGTCGGATATTTGGACGCCGGAGAATACCGATATGGTCGTGAAGATGACGGTACAGGCGATTCCTCAGGCGCTGCTCTTGATGGCGTTCGCGGCAACGGCTGTCGCGCAGTATTTGTCCCGGAGGGCGCTGGCCGGCTTCGGCATGGCCGTTCCCGGAATGCCGCCCGCCCATGAATGGCGCTTGCCCCGGGTGCTCGTCACGTACTATCTGATAGCGCTGGTCGTGCAGATGTTCATCCCGGCTGGGGACAGCTCGTTCCTGTCGGTCGCTCTGATGAACCTGGTTCCGCTGCTTCGCATGGCCTTCACGGTCCAGGCGATGGGCTTTTTCTTCTTCCTGGCGCATCAGAAGGGCTGGGCGAAGCCCGTTCCGGTCATCATCAGCATCATCCTGCTCATCTTCCCTCCGCTCAGCCTGATCGGAGTGCTGGATGCGGCCTTCCCGATCCGCAAGTCGTTCCAGAAACATTGAACAGGGGCGTGTACTATGCCGAAGTTGCTTCTTAAGCGCTGGCACGGGACCCATATGGTGCTGGCTCTCGTCCTCATGATCGCGTTGTCGGCGGCCTTGTTCTGGTTCGAGTGGCCGCTTGGCGCGGCCGCGTTCGTCCTCACAATCCTCTGCGGCGTTTATATGTTCCTGGCGGAAAAAGCTTTCCGCAAGGATCTCAAGAAATATTTGGGCACCTTGTCCTACCGTGTCAAAAAAGTCGGCAGCGAAGTCATCAACGAGCTGCCTTTCGGCATCATTCTATTCAATGAGGATCGTATCGTAGAGTGGCATAATCCTTTTGTCGCGGACATGATGGACCGGGATTCGGTTGTCGGCGTTCCGCTGCTCGACCTGTTCCCCGCGCTCGCCCAGGCCAAGGATAGGCCGGGCAAGATGGAGGTCGCCGTCGGCGCCGATATTTACGAGCTGCTGTTCAAGCCGGGCGAAAAGCTTCTGTACATCCGTGAAATCACGGAGATGTGGCAGCTGTCCAAGGCTTATGAAGAAGAGAAGCTCGCGCTCGGTATCGTGTTCATCGACAACCTCGACGAGGTGTCGCAGTCGATGGACGATCAGCAGCGGACGACGCTGCTGTCCCGTGTCACGACGGAAATCACGGAATGGTCGCAGCAGGAGAACCTGTATATCAAGCGGCTCAACTCCGATCGCTTCCTTCTCATCACCGACCAGAAGGCGCTGAGGCAGCTGGAGCTGTCCAAATTCATCATCCTGGACGAGGTTCGGGAGATGACCGGCGATCTCAAGATTCCGATGACGCTCAGCATCGGCTTCGCTGCGGGTGCTTCGAGCATATCGGAGCTTGGCCAGTGGGCTCAGATCAGCCTGGACATGGCGCTTGGCCGCGGAGGCGACCAGGCGGCCGTGAAGGTGGGAGAGCGGCAGAGCTTCTACGGCGGCAAATCCAACGCGGTCGAGAAGCGGACCCGCGTGCGCGCAAGGGTCATCGCCCATGCGCTGCGCGACATGATCCGCGAGAGCGAGAAGGTCGTCATCGTCGGCCATAAGATGCCGGATATGGATGCCATCGGCGCTGCGATCGGCGTCGCCAAGGCAGCCCAGCATCTCGGCAAGGAAGCGTTCATCGTCCTGGAGGGCATCAACCCGTCCATCCAGAAGATGATGGAGCTGCTCAAGGAAGACGAGCGCCTGTACCGCCGCTTCATCTCGCCGGAGCAGAGCCTTGGTCTCGTCGATGCCCGCACGCTGGTCGTCGTCGTGGATACGCACAAGGCGTCGATGCTCAAGGAGCCGCGCATCCTCGGCCAGACCGGCCGGATCGTCGTCGTCGACCATCACCGCCGCGGAGAGGAGTTCATCTCCAATGCGGTGCTGATCTACATGGAGCCTTACGCTTCATCGGCCTGCGAGCTGGTGACGGAGCTGCTTCAGTATATTCACGACCGTCTCGTGCTCGACATCCGCGAAGCGACGTCCCTGCTCGCAGGCATCACGGTCGATACGAAAAGCTTCGCGCTGCGCACGGGCGCCCGCACGTTCGAGGCGGCCTCGTTCCTGCGCCGCAACGGCGCCGATACGTCGATGGTGCAGCGGATGCTGAAGGAAGATTTGGAAGAGTATTTGAAAAAAGCCGATATCATCAAGCATGCCGAAATCGTGCATGACCACATCGCCCTGGCGGTCACGGAGCCGGGCCAGCGCTATTCCCAGCTGCTGATCGCGCAGTCGGCCGATACGCTGCTGAACATGACGGGCGTCTATGCATCCTTCGTCATCGCGGAGCGGCAGGACGGACTCGTCGGCATCAGCGCGAGGTCGCTCGGCCAGATGAACGTCCAGGTCGTCATGGAACGGATGGGCGGCGGCGGTCATCTCACGAATGCCGCCTGCCAGATGGACGGTTCCGTGCGCGAGGTGGAAGCCAAGCTCAGGGCTGTGCTGAGCCAAATGAATGAGGAAGAGGAGTTGTTCGAATGAAAGTCATATTCCTGCAGGACGTAAAAGGCCAAGGCAAGCGCGGCGAAATCAAGGAAGTGTCGGAAGGCTACGTACGCAATTTCCTGCTCCCGAAAGGGCTCGTAAAGCCGGCTGAAGCAGGCAACATCAAGAACCTGGAGATGCAGAAGGCTTCGGAGGACAAGCGCAAGGCCCAGGAGAAGGCGGATGCCGAGGCGCTGGCCGCGAAGCTCGAAACGCTGACGATCGTTGTACGGACCAAAGCCGGAGAAGGCGGCCGCCTGTTCGGAGCCATCACGACGAAGCAGATCGCCGAAGCGCTGGAGAAGCAGGAAGGCATCAAGATCGACAAGCGCAAGATCGAGCTCCAGGAGCCGATCCGCGCGCTCGGGTTCAGCAATCTGGACGTCAAGCTGCACCCTCAGGTGAAGGGCAAGCTGAAGGTGCAGGCGGCGGAAGAATGAGAACGGAGGGACTACGGGGATGAGCCAGGACGGATTGATGTTTGACCGGGTTCCCCCGCAGAATACGGAAGCCGAGCAGGCGGTGCTTGGCGCCGTCCTGCTGCAGGCGGAAGCTCTGATCACGGCGATGGAGAAAATCCGTCCCGAAGACTTCTACCTGAACCAGCATCAGATCGTGTTCGAAGCGATGATCGAGCTGGGCGAGAACAACCAGCCGATCGACCTCGTCACGCTGACGGCGTATCTCAGCGACCGCCAGCAGCTCGACGAGGTCGGGGGCGTCAGCTATTTGGCCAAGCTGGCCACGGTCGTTCCGACCGCCGCCAACGTGGAGTACTACGCCCAGATCGTCGAAGAAAAATCGATGCTGCGGCGTCTGATCCGGACGGCGACTACGATCGTCTCCGACGGCTATGGAGCTTCCGACGATATCGGACTCATGCTGAGCGAGGCGGAGTCGCGCATCATGGAGATCGCCAACCGGCGCTCCAGCAGCGGCTTCGTCTCCATCCGCGACGTTCTGATGGAAGTATTTGAACGCGTAGAGTTTCTGTATACGAACAAAGGCGGTTCCACCGGTATTCCATCGGGTTTTGTCGATCTCGACAAGATGACGAGCGGCTTCCAGCGCAACGACCTTATTATCGTAGCGGCGCGCCCTTCGGTCGGCAAGACGGCCTTCGCGCTGAATATCGCCCAGAACGTAGGGGTTCGCTCGCGTGAGACGGTCGCCATCTTCAGCCTCGAGATGAGCGCGGCCCAGCTCGTCCAGCGTATGGTGTGCGCAGAATCCAATGTCGACGCCGGCCGCATGCGGACAGGCTTCCTCGAAGGCGACGATTGGGAGAAGCTCACGATGGCGATCGGAGCGCTGTCCGAGGCGGAAATCTATATCGACGACACGCCGGGCATCACCGTCAGCGATATCCGGGCCAAATGCCGCCGCCTCAAGAAGGAGCGCAACCTCGGGATGATTCTGATCGACTACCTGCAGCTGATCCAGGGCCGCGGCAAGTCCGGCGAGAACCGCCAGCAGGAGGTATCGGAGATCTCGCGTACGCTCAAGCAGATCGCGAGGGAGCTCGAGGTTCCCGTCATCGCCCTGTCCCAGCTCAGCCGGGGCGTCGAGCAGCGGCAGGACAAGCGACCGATGATGAGCGACTTGCGGGAATCCGGATCGATCGAGCAGGATGCCGATATCGTCGCGTTCCTGTACCGGGATGATTACTATGACAAGGAAACCGAGAAAAAGAACATCATCGAGATCATCATCGCCAAGCAGCGTAACGGCCCGGTCGGTACGGTGGAGCTTGCTTTCTTGAAAAATTTCAATAAATTTGTCAGCTTAGATCGAACCCATGAACCAGCGTCATAGGCTTGAGGGTTCGATCCGTCGAACCCACGAACCAGCGTCATAGGCTTGTGGGTTCGATCTGTCGAACCCAAGGCCAGCGTCATAGGCTCGCCTTCGATTTAAACGTTCCGGAACACCGACGCTGCTGGAACAGGGCGCATGGGGTTCCGGATTTTTTTAGATGCCGGGCAAGAAGCAGTAGAGATCATGACGCTTATTGAGCCTCTAAATCCGAACATTAATTGAAACTGCATTCGTATCGTTCGCCTTATTTGTTGACATCCCATGGCAGGGCTGGTACACTGGGTTTGCTGCTTTTTTCGCCGCCCAGCTGCTTGCACGTAGTAACGTGCGAAAGCGCCTGTATGAGAGCACGTTCCGCGGCGAAGCATAAGACAGTAAATTCAGGCAGTAAAGCGGAGGTATGATCATGTCTACAGTTGTTGTTGTCGGCACGCAGTGGGGAGACGAAGGGAAAGGCAAAATTACCGATTATCTGGCGGACGGAGCGGAAGTGGTCGCCCGTTACCAAGGCGGAAACAATGCCGGCCACACGATTCTGATCGACAACAAGAAGTATAAGCTGACGATGATTCCATCCGGCATCTTCAATCATAATAAAACCTGCGTCATCGGCAACGGGATGGTCATCAATCCAGCCGCGCTGCTTGACGAAATCGACTATATCCATGAGAACGGGTTTTCGACGGACAACCTGAAAATAAGCGACCGCGCCCATGTCATCATGCCGTACCATCTCGTGCTGGACGGTCTTGAGGAAGAGCGCAAAGGCGACAATAAAATCGGCACGACGCGCAAGGGCATCGGCCCCTGCTACATGGACAAGGCGGCCCGGGCCGGCATCCGCATCGCCGATCTGATGGACGCGGAGGAGTTCGAAGGCAAGCTGCGCCGGATGGTGGAAGAGAAGAACCAGGTGATCCAGCAGGTGTACGGCGGCGAGCCGCTCGACGCGGACGCCATCCTGCCGGAATACCTCGCTCATGCGGAGCGTCTGCGCCCTTACGTGACGGATACGTCGGTCGTTCTGAACGATGCTATCGATTCGGGCAAACGCGTGCTGTTCGAAGGCGCTCAAGGCGTCATGCTCGATATCGACCAAGGAACCTACCCGTACGTCACGTCGTCCAACCCGACCGCCGGCGGCGTCTGCATCGGCTCCGGCGTCGGCCCTTCCAAAATCCAGCAGGTCATCGGCGTAGCCAAAGCCTACACGACCCGCGTCGGCGACGGTCCGTTCCCGACGGAGCTGCATGACGCCATCGGCGATCAGATCCGCGAGACCGGCCATGAATACGGCACGGTAACGGGCCGCCCTCGCCGTGTCGGCTGGTTCGATACGGTCGTCGTGCGCCATGCCCGCCGCGTCAGCGGCATCACGGGCCTGTCCCTCAACTCGCTCGACGTCATGACGGGCCTGGAAACGGTGAAAATCTGCACGGGCTACAAGTTCCGCGGCGAAGTCATCGAGTACTATCCGGCCAGTCTGAAGATGCTGGCGGAATGCGAAGCCGTCTACGAGGAGCTGCCGGGCTGGGCCGAGGACATCAGCGGAGCCAAGACGCTGTCGGACCTGCCGGAGAACACCCGCCGCTACGTGGAGCGGGTCTCCGAGCTGACCGGCATCCCGATCGCGATCTTCTCCGTCGGCCGCAACCGCGAGCAGACGAATCCGGTTCGCCCGATCTACGAATAGGAAGACGAGCACGCAGCTGACCGGCCAAGCCGGGGCTGCGTGTTTTTTTGTTTTCCGCTCGACGAGCCTCCGACATTTGTACAACCGGAGCGGTTCCCTTTCCGTCTTGGTTCTCTTTCACTCTAGTGAATGCCCTCTCCCGATTATGCCCATACTGGTAGGACATAGCTGTTCTGTCGAGGGAGGAATCATAAATGAACTATAAAAAGATTGCGGTCTGGCTGGGCAAGACGGCAGCGACCGCGCTGTTGGCCAGCTTTTTGACGCTGTGGACGACGGGGTACATCGTGACGAGCTATGTCGAGACGCTGCTCAAGCAATTCCATGTCCCTATCCAGGTGCAGCCGCTGTCCATGTCCGGCGTCTGGGGCATGCTCTGGGGAGCAGACAAGCCCGCAGGGGCGTCAACTCCTGTGACAGCGCCGCTGGATTCATCGCGTGCGGGCAACTCCGGCGAAGAACAGGGGGCCGTCCCGTCCGGAACAACGAATGAAGGCGGCGGAGATATGCCGGACAGCGGACCTGCCGACCCGGATTCGTCCGATATCGGCTCTGGAGCGGATGGCGGCGGGATCGGGCCGGCAGCCGGCAGCGGCAGCGCGGACAATGCCGGCGGTTCCGGCGGCTGGATACCGGCAGCCGGGGCCGATAACGGCAGCATGGCAGACGGAGGCGGAACGGCTCCGTCTGCGGGCGGAAGCGATGCCGCGAACGACGGGTCCGGCCCGTCCTGGGAGGCGGGCGGCGGATCGCCCGCCGCCAATGGAAGCGGCGGGTCCGAGGTGCCTCCTGGGGGCAGCGGAGCGTCCGGCGGAAGCGGGGGGCCGCTAAGCTCCCCGGCGGGAGGAGACGGAGGATCGGGCAGCGGGGGCTCCACACCGGATTATTCCGCCGGGACTCCCTCCGCAGCGCCTTCCCCTACCTCTACCCCTACCCCCTTGCCGGACCGTTCTTCCGCAGCATCTCCTCAGGCGCAGCCGTCGGCCGACCCCGGTTTCGATGACGCAGGAGGCGCGGCGGGGAAGCCGCAAAATATATGAACCGATCCTAGCGGTGGCACGAAGTATTACTAGACCATACTTTTTTTGCCCTGAGTGGCGAAATTGTGTCCGAGGTTAAACGGCGTCCTGCCGCCTGTTGTCGAAAGATGCCGGCCATTCTGAAAAAATCTTAATCTCGCACCGTCCGGGCATCGGTTGTCCGCTAAAATGAACCTATGGTAAAGTTAAAGGCGAATTCTCCAATCGGAGCATTCGTCTTTTTTTGACTTCATTCGATTCCATCATCGGAGCAAAGAGGTTCGGATTGCTCTGCATATGCGCCCTCCATGGGCGGCGAGCCGTATTGCTTGACTGATCAAGCCGATTACCTTGCTGATTCCTTGTCCGTACAGCCCCGCGGCATAATGCCGGAGACCTGGCGGGATTCATAGGACCAAGAGAGCAAATGCAATCGAGCATGCGAAGAAGGAGACACGGTAGTGATTGCATACAACCAACAAGAACCGCTTAAGGATATGAGGCCCGCACCAGGGCCAACGCGAAAAAAATGGGGATGGATCGCAGCGGCGGCGCTTCTGCTCGTCGTTCTGGCAGGAGGCTCCTGTTGGGGCTACTCCCACTACGTCAACAGCCATACGTATGAATATTACCAGGTTCTTCTGGATGGCAAGCCGGTAGGCACGGTAGACAAGCCGTCCACGGTGGCCGCGATGGTCAAGAAGAAGGAGCGGGAAACCGCGGAAGCGCACCCCAACCTGACCATGACGCTGCATACGGGAACGATCACCTACGAGAAGGTCCGCGAGTACAAGGGCAAGCCCGAGAGCGGAACGACCCTGGACAAGCTGGCGGCGGGCTTCTCGGCGACGGCGACGGGAGCGGCGGTCAAGGTGGACGGCAAAGTCATCGGAATCGTGAAGAACGAGGAGACGGCCAGAACCGTGCTGAATCAGCTGCAAAGCAAATACGCGCCTCCTCAGCGGATGAAGAGCGCTCTCAAGGTCATGACTCTGTCGGCTTCGACGAAGGCGGCCGCGCCTGCCAACGGTATCAGCGGCGTCAAGTTCGCCGAGGACGTGACGGTGGATGAGGCGGAGGAGCTCGATCCTGCGGAGATCCTCGGCCAGGACCAGCTGCAGCGCATTCTGATGAGCGGCACATCCACCGACACGAAGTACACGGTGCTCAAGGGCGACTGCGTCGGCTGCATCGCGTCCAAGTTCGGCATTTCCAAGGAAGTCATCTATCAGAACAACCCGACGATCGAAGACGATATAATCAAGGCCGGCGACATTCTGGACCTGACGGTCAAGAAGCCGGCGATCAACGTCGTCACGACGGAAAGCCAGTCGGAGATCATCACGACGGAGCCGCAGGTGATCATCCAGAAAAAAGCGACGATGAAAGCCGGCGAATCGAAGGTCATCCAGCAGGGACAGCCGGGCTCCAAGCGGCTCACCTATTCTGTCGTCAAGCAGAACGGCTACAAGATGAGCGAGGATCTCGTCAGCATCGACGTCATCCGCAAATCGGTTCCGAAAATCGTCGTGCGCGGCACGAAGGTCGTCGTCGGCGAAGGAAGCGGAGACTTCATCTGGCCGGTATCGGGCCATCGCATCACGAGCACGTACGGCACCCGCTGGGGCAAGCTGCACAAGGGCATCGACCTCGTCGGCGGCAGCACGATCAAGGCGGCGGACGAGGGATACATCGAATTCGCGGGCCAGAAGAGCGGATACGGCAATGCCATCATCATCAATCACCGCAACGGCTACAAGACGCTGTACGGACATATGAGCAAGCTGTCGGTCCGCACAGGCCAGGTCGTCGACCGCGGCCAGGCGATCGGGGTCATGGGCAATACGGGCCATTCCTTCGGCACTCATCTGCATTTCGAGGTCTACAAGAACGGAGCGCTGCAGAACCCGCTCAAATTCCTATAACAAGCTCCAGCATCCGGATGCCCGCAAGGGTCGTCCGGGTGTTTTTCGTTGCGGGGCCGGACGGCCATGCAAGGCGTGTCCACACTCTTTTATGGTAAACTAGACGGTAACGGGATCAACAGTCCAAGAGGCAGGCGGTGACGGGAATGCACGGCAAAATACTGGTGGTGGACGACGAGCGTCCCATCGCGGATATATTGAAATTCAACCTGGAGAAGGAAGGCTACGAGGTCATCTGCGCCTTCGACGGCGGCGAAGCGGTGCGCATGGCATTCGAGGACCAGCCGGATCTGATCCTGCTGGATCTGATGCTGCCGGTGAAGGACGGCATGGATGTATGCCGCGAGGTGCGTACGCGCCTGCAGACGCCGATCATCATGCTGACCGCGAAGGATACGGAGATCGACAAGGTGCTCGGGCTGGAGCTCGGCGCGGACGATTACGTGACCAAGCCGTTCGGCACGCGCGAGCTGCTCGCGCGGGTGAAGGCCCATCTGCGGCGCACGCAGAAAATCCAGGAGGCTTCCTCCGGTGCGAGCGCCGGAAGCAAGGAAGAAGGAGGGGAAGAGCAGCAGGGATTGAAGCTGTTCAACCTGTTCATCGATACGGATATGTATGTTGTCTACAAGGACGGCCAGCCTCTCGATCTGACGCACCGGGAGTATGAGCTGGTCTATTACCTTGCGCGCCACAGCGGCAAGGTCATGACCCGCGAGCATCTGCTGCAGGCGGTATGGGGCTTCGAGTATTTCGGAGACGTCCGCACCGTGGATGTGACGATCCGCCGGCTCCGGGAGAAGATCGAGGATGACCCGAGCCGTCCGGAATACATTCTGACCCGCCGCGGACTCGGCTACCTCATGCGCAATCCGAAGCACGGCGGCTTCGGCGGCTGATGAAGGGGCGCCGCTGGTTCAGCACGATCCAGGTCAAGCTGATCGCGATCTACATGCTGCTCATCCTGATCTCCATGCAGGTGATCGCGGTGTATTTCGTCAGCTCGGTGAAGACGTCGCTGACCGAGACGTTCACGAACAGCCTGAACGACCAGGCGCGCGCTTTGGCCGTGCTGGCGGCGGACAAGCTGACGGAGGAGAGCCTGGCCGCGCCAGCCGACAGCGGCAAGGAAGCCTCTTCGCTGTCGGAGTACGTCAACAGCCTGTTCAGCCGCAGCGGCTCGGAGCTGCAGGTGCTCGACGCCAGCGGCCGCGTGCTGGCGGCTTCGGATGCCTACAGCGGCTATATAGGGAAGAAAAACACCTCCCTGATGGTCAGCCAGGCGCTGCAGGGAATTCCCGACAACGAGCAGGACATCCTCGACGAGGACAATGTGCGCAAGAAGATCATCACGCAGCCGATCAAATCATCCGACAACCGGATCGTCGGGGCGGTATACATCGTGGCTCAGATGACCGAGGTCAACGCTACGGTCGACCGGGTCAACCGGATCTTCGTCTCCGGCACGCTGATCGCGCTCGGCCTAACGGGCGTGCTCGGCGTCGTGCTGGCGCATACGATCACGAGCCCGATCAAGGGACTGACCCGCCAGGCGGAGGCCGTAGCGGAGGGACGCTTCGACCAGCAGGTGCCGGTGCTCGCCGACGACGAGATCGGCCGCCTCAGCGAGGCGTTCAACGAGATGACGCATCGGCTGCGGGAAGCCCTCTCCGTCAACGAGGAGGAGAACGAGAAGCTGCAGTCCGTCCTCTCGAACATGAGCGACGGCGTCATCGCGGCGGACGAGTACGGCACGGTCATGGTTTCCAACCAGCGGGCGATCGAGCTGCTCGGCGTCGATTCATGCGAAGGCTGCAGCCTCTCCGAGCTGCTGGAGCTGCCTCAGGAGCGGCTTGAAGCGCTGCGCAGGTCGCGCGGACTGGCCGCGGTGCTCGTGAAGGAGTCGCCGGACGGCGAGGAGCGCTGGGTGCTGCGCGTGACGCTGAGCCCGATCCATCGGCGCGGCCGCGGCATTACGGGGACGATCGCGCTGCTTCAGGATATTACCGAGCAGGAGAAGCTGGACCAGTCGCGGCGGGAATTCGTCGCGAACGTGTCCCATGAGCTGCGGACGCCGCTGACGACGATCCGCAGCTATGCGGAGGCGCTTGATGACGGCGCCCTTGCAGAGCCGGAGCTCGCCGGCCGCTTTGTCGGCGTCATCCGCAACGAGACCGAGCGGATGATCCGGCTCGTCTCCGATCTGCTCCATCTGTCGCGGCTGGATTCCCAGCAGTCGACGCTGCGGCGCCGGGAGACGGAAATCGCCGACATGCTGGATGAAGTGGCGGACCGCTTCTCCGTGCAGATGCGCAAGAAGGGAATCCGCGCCGTCGTCCGCGTCGAGCCGGGCGTGCACACCGCCGTGCTGGACCGCGACCAGATCGACCAGGTGCTGGACAATCTGATGTCGAATGCGATCAAATACACGCTGGAGGGCGGGCGGATCGAGCTGGCGGCGCGCGAGCATGAGGGCGATATGCTCGCCGTCAGCGTCAAGGACTCCGGAATCGGCATTCCGAAGCGGGATCTGAGCCGGATTTTCGACCGTTTCTACCGGGTCGACAAAGCCCGCTCGAGGGAAATGGGCGGCACGGGGCTCGGCCTGTCCATTGCCCGGGAAATTATCAAGGCGCACGGCGGGTCGATGGCTCTCGAGTCGGAGCTTGATGTCGGCACGACGGTGACGTTCTTCGTGCCGAGACTGCAGGAGAAGGGAGAGCCGGCCTAATGGAAAGAGCCAAAACATGGATGCTTGCCGTGCTTGTCGTGCTCAGCCTCGTCCAGAGCTACATGCTCTCCTACAGCGTACCGGGAACCGCCGTGCGGACACCGCAGAACTACGTCAATACGGAGCAGATGGGACCGGAAAGCAAAACCGAGGATGTGCTGTTCCCCGAGCAGATGATCCTGCATTTCGGCAACGGCAACCATACGGTGCTCAATCCCGGCGATCTCCCTTTCTACAGCCTCATCATGAGCAAATTGAAGGGCCGCCAGTTCGGCGGCTTCCAGCGGACGAGCGCCGAGATCGTGAATTGGCTGGAGATCCGCGACCGCAACCTCGGCATCGAGCTGAGGCTCGGCAGCGGGCTCCCGGTGCAGCTGCTCTCGCGCATGCTACAGCTGGAAAGCAGCGACGGCACCTTCCAGTCGGACACGATCGACCGGATCTGGATCTTCCGCAGCGCCGGCAGCGAGGAAGTGAGGACGTTTTTCTTCAGCACGGACGGCAGCGCAGCGTATGAAGCGACTCAAGCCGACTTGACGGTGCGGGATGTGGAGGATGATGTCGGCCTCGGCGAGTATTGGACTCCCTACAAGCCGAATATCTACGGCGTCTACCTGCCGCAGCAGCCGGTCGAAGCGGCCGAGGCGGAGACGGATTACCAGACGTACTCGCCGGATCTGCTGCAGCGCAATCTGTTCTTCGATCCCGGCATGACGCGCAGCCGCAAGGACCGGACGGGCTCGCAGGTGTATACGGACGGCAAGCGGACGCTGCAGGTCGAGCAGGACGGGCAGTGGATCAGCTATACCGATCCGGCCGCGCCGCTCAGCGGAACCGGGACGGGCGCCAGCCGGACGACTCCGGCCGGCAGCATCTCAAGCTCGGTGCTGTTCGTCAACCAGCATGGCGGCTGGGACGGCCTGCATCAGCTCGAGGGGATGACCGAGCCGCGAAGGCCGGACCGCACGCCTCAGCCGGGCGGGAGCGCAGCGGCGAACGGCTCAAGCGCCGGCGCGGACCAGCATTTCCTGTTGTTCCGCCAGTACTTCCGCTTCGGGGAGAACCGGATTCTGCCGATTGTTCCGTCGCCGGAATTCCGCTTCGGCTATATTCAACTGACGGTCCAGCAAGGGAATGTCACCGCTTATGAGCGCTCGCTGATCACGCTCAGCGGCTCGCCGACGCGCAAGGCGGTGCGCTGGCTGCCCGGCGGCAGCTCGCTGGAGGCCGCGATCTCGGGGTATGAGCGCCGTTCGGAGATCCGTTCCCTGTACCCGGCGGTGAAGGCGTACCGGGCCGATGAAGGCAGCATCCGGTTCACCCCGGTGTGGGCCGTCCGTCTCAAGGACGGCACGGAGCAGACGCTGATCGGGCCGCTCGCGGAGAGCTACGACGGATCGGATCTATCGAGAACCGATCTCTCGGCAATTGCGCCGACGCCGACTCCAAGCCCGACGCCGACACCGGACAGCTCCCAAGGACTCCAGGGTCCGCCGGCAAGCGGCGGCACCGCTGCCGGCGCCGGGAAAGGGGGGCGCGGCTGATGGATTGGGGAAGGGCGAAAAGCGTTCTGATTCTAGCTTTTCTGCTGCTCAACATGCTGCTCGGCTATCAGCTCTGGATGGATGTGCGCGAGCGGCTGCAGCCGAACAATACGGTGGCCGGATTGTCGCCTGACACGCTGGCGGCGATGAAGAGCAAGGGCATCGAGCTGACGGGCGGCATTCCGAAGGAAACGCCGGAGCTGCAAAACCTGACCTATCGTTATGTAGACATGGATGAGGACGAGCAGAATGCAGGCGCCTCTGCGGCCGAAGCGCCGGGCGGCGACATCACGGAGCTTGAGACCCCCGTGGACAGCCGCGTCGTGTTCGATCCTAAGGAGCTGAGCAAGGCGCTGGGGGGCGTCATACCCGAAATCGGCAAATACGATCTGGACACGGCGGTATATGACGACCGCAAGTTCGTGCTGTACCGGATGGCGGAAGGAAGGCCGATGTTCAACGTCCGGCTGGAGCTCTATTACAGCAATCAACGGATTACCGGCTATCGGCAGCAGCGGATCGAGCTGCTCCCCTCGGAGCAGCAGAGCCCGCCGCAGTCCGTCCTGCCCGCCTCCAAGGTCATCCGCTCGGAAATCATCGAGCGCTACGTTCCCGAGCATGCCGTCATCAAGGAGATTCGGCTCGGCTACAAGGAAGGCCAGCTGTTCGACTCCGAGACGCAGGTATCCACGCCGTCCTGGAGAATTCTGATGGAGGACGGCAGCGTCATCTACCTTCAGGCATACAGCGGAGAGGTGCTGACGGACGCGGCTCAGCCGCAGCCGCCATCCTCGCCGGGGACCGGCAAATAAAACGGCGCCCGCCTCTGAAACGGCGCCATGGCTTGCGGCAACGGCGGCCGCGTGCGGCGCCATCGAGGCAGGCATCCTGCAGGAAGGGGAGGCCTTGTGCAGCATCGGCACTTCCGGCGTCATGCGAGGACCGGCGTCCCGCGGAGCATGGGAGGCCAAGGGACTCTCAACGAGAAGCCATTCCTATCGGTCGGAATTTTCTTTTCCTTGGAAAGGCATGCCGCGATTGGTATGGTACAATAGGTTTTCATAGTGAAATGGCGAGCCGAGAGGCTCTGCAGCTGCATGAAGCATACGGCTTCATGCGATAGAGCGGATAGGCCTGCAGGAGCGAACGCCTGGAGCGCAAGGAAGGAACATGCGGAATGGAATTCAGATTCACTGTGCTGGCGAGCGGCTCGACGGGCAATGCGACGCTGGTGCAGAGCGGGGACAAGACGGTGATGGTGGATGCGGGGCTCAGCCTCAAGAAGCTGGAGGAGCTCATGTATCTTCAAGGCGTGACAGGGCATGACGTGGACGCGCTGATGATCACGCACGAGCATTCGGACCATATCAAGGGATTGAACGCGCTGGCGCGCAAATACGAGCTGCCTGTATACGCCAACGAGGCGACCTGGGCGGCTCTGGAGCGGCATGCGGGCAATGTCCCGCAAGAGAGGCGCATCGTGATGGGCACCGGCGAGGAGATCCGGTTCGGCAGCATGGGAGTGCGCTCGTATCCGATCTCCCATGACGCGGCCGAGCCGGTCGGCTATACGTTCACGGATGACGGCTACAAGCTCAGTCTGGCGACGGACCTCGGTTATGTCAGCGACATCGTCCGCCGCAACATCATTGATTCCGACGTGCTCGTCCTGGAATCGAACCACGATCCGGAGATGCTGCGCATGGGCCGGTACCCATGGAACATCAAGCGCCGGATTCTCAGCGATATCGGCCATTTGTCCAACGAGGCCGCCGGAGAGGCGCTGTGCGAGCTCATGACGGACCGGACGCGGCGGGTATATCTGGCTCATCTCAGCTTGAACCACAACATGCCGGACCTGGCGAGGCTGACGGTCAACCAGGTCATGGAGGACAAGGGACATTTCTTCCGGCAGGACGAGCATCCGCTGCGCGGAACGTATCCCGACCAGCCTACTCCATGGGATCAAATAAAGCGGAAAGCGCTTTGAGCGGCTCGTTGTCCGCGGCTTCGAGCTGAGCGGACTTGGCCTCCAGCTCCTGCCGGGTAAGCAGTCCCTTTTCGACGAGCAGCTCCAGCATGGCGCTCAGCGCGAGGAGGGTGCGGTACTGGTTGTCGGCCAGATCTCCCATCTTGGCGTGCAGGGCTACCTGGTCCCAGGCGTTAGGGACTCCAGCCGGCGGTTGAACAAGCTTGATATCCATGTCGGAATCACTTCCTTCGACCAAGATTGGAGCGGACCTGCAACATTCGGTGCCTTGGGGTCGTTGAATAGGTAACAGGCAGACCGGCTCTCTATTATTATTCTAGACGAATCTTCCGAAATCATTCCAAGTAGAGAAAAAACATCCTGTAGTTGAAAATCAGGCAGGCACGTATGCTTAACTATATGGCAGTTACCGCGTGCGCATATCACGGGAGGAGCGGGTTACAGTGGGATTGTTCGACGATGAGTTTTATTCGACAGCAGTATCCCGGCGCACAAGCAAAAAAAACCGCAAGCCGATCTCCGGGTTCCCGCTGCGCAGCCGCAGAAGCTGGGGAGCGGGCCGTCTCGTGGCCGTATCGGCCGCAAGCGGGGCCGTCATCGTCCTGGTGCTGACGCTTGCCATCGGCAGCGGCGGCACTCAGGCGGCCGCCGTCAGCGAAGCGTCGCCGCCGCCAGCGGCCGGACTTGTCGCTCCCGGCGACGCGATCCAGCAGACCGTCGCCGCATCCGCGAAGGTGCGCCCGGCCGTCGTCAGCATCGTCAACGAGCAGGCGGCTCCCGACCGCAGCCAGAGCGGCAGCGGTTCTGCCGACAATGGCGACGGGAGCGGAGCGATGCAGCCGGATACGCCGGAAGGCCAGGCAGAGGACGCGCCGGAAGGCGAGCTGCAGCCGGCCAGCGTCGGCAGCGGCGTCATTTTCGCCAAGAAGGACGGCAAGGCGTACATCATCACGAACAACCACGTCGTGGAAGGCGCATCGGCGCTGAAGGCCGTCCGCATCAACGGCGAATCGCGTTCCGCCAAGCTGGTAGGCAGCGACTATATCACGGACTTGGCTGTGCTGGAGATCGACGGCAAGGGCATCGACATCGTTGCGGAGCTCGGCGATTCCTCCAAGCTCCAGTCCGGAGAGATGGTCATGGCGATCGGCAATCCCCTCGGCCTCGGCGACTCCCTGTCCATGGGCATCGTCAGCAAGACCAAGCAGATCATTCCCGTCTCGCTGAGCCAGGACGGCAATTACGATTGGGAGCAGGAGGTCATCCAGACCGATGCCTCCATCAACCAAGGCAACAGCGGCGGTCCGCTCATCGACATGCAGGGCAAGGTGATCGGCATCAACAGCATGAAGATCGCCGATGTCGGAGTTGAAGGCGTCGGTTTCGCGATTCCGGTCAACAACGTCATTCCGATCGTCGATCAGCTGATGGCCAACGGCAAGGTTCCGCGTCCCTATCTCGGCGTCTACACGCTGGATCTGGCTTCCTACTTCGCGCAGCAGAGCTTGCCGGGCAGCAAAGGTTCCGCGCAGGGATCGGACGACGCTGCCGAGAGCTCCGGTCCGAAGCTTCCCGCCGATGTCAAAAAGGGCGTCATCGTCCTGGAATCGGTCGGTCCCGCCCTCGATGCGGGGCTGCAGTTCAACGACGTCATCGTGAAGCTGGACGATCAGCCAATCAGCAGCACGATGGAGCTGCGCAAGTACCTGTACGGCAAGAAGCAGATCGGAGACAAGATCAAGGTGACGTTCTATCGCGACTCCAAGCAGGAGACCGTCACGTTCAAGCTTCAGGACAAGGCGGACGACGAGTAGCGGATATAGAGAACGAGGGATCCGGCCTGCAGGCCGGATTTTCTTTTATTTCCCGGAAGCAGGGAATTGAATGCCTCTGCCGGGGATGTGGTACAATGGTAGGGACGAAGGTAAACTTACAAGATACGAAGCGGGGTAGGTCATCGAATGTATTGCGTGTGCAAGGAGCATATTGAGCTGGCTTTGGACAAGTTCGTGGATGAGTACGAGGATGCGCCGGATATGGTGAATCTGAATGAAACGCATTTTGCGAATTGGGACCCGCCGGTGAAATGTGACTTGTGCGAAGAGAAAGCGGAATTCTTGATCGTATAATCCGGATGAGATAAAAAGGCCGCACGGACTGCCGGCAGGGCGGGACGTCCCGAAGAGCTTCTTTCCCCAGGTGGGAGAGAAGCTTTTTTTTGCCGTTGCCGGAGCCGGGATGAGCATGGATTCCGATTGTGGATAAGAGAAGGTTTCGAAGTCAAGCGGATATCCACATGTGGATAGGCGAAGCGGCGGGCTTATGAACGTATTTATCCACATATTCACTGGTGGCGGCAAGCGGACGAACCCTGAACCCTGGCTTGCATCCGATAGGCTGCCTTTCTTTGATCGGGAGGGGCTCTCCGATATCGTCGAAATCCCGTTGAACCTAGGAAAAAAGGCTGCCCCTGAAGGCAGCCTTGGCGGAAGATGCGGATTTATTTGATGATGGCGACATACTCGCCGTACACATACGCCTTGCTTCCTTTGTAACTCACTTCGATCCAGCCATGCTTCCAGCCGGTAACGGCGAATACCGTTCCTTTCGGTACCGTCGCCACAATCTTCGCTTTCGAGGAAGCCTGGGCGCGCACGTTCAGGAATGCGGCGGTTACTTTAGCTTTTTTCGGTACGGAGGGCGGATCCGTTGCCGGCTTGCCCGGTTTGACCGCAACGGGAGGCTTCGGAGTTGCGGGAGCCGGAGCCGCTGTAGCCGTCGGAGCCGTGGGAGCCGTGGGAGCGGGAGTCGCCGCGGCCGTCGGAGCCGGAGTCGCTGGAGCCGGAGCGACGGGATTCAACGGAGAAGGCGTCGGCGAAACGGACGGAACGACAGGCGGATGGGTCGGAGCCGGAGCCTCGGCATCCTTCCTCGCTTTGTTCAGGCTTTGATAGAACTCGCCTTTGGTTTTCAGGCCGTCGAACAGAGCTGCGCTCACGCCTGCTTTGGCGGACAGCCGGGCGATCTCATCCCCGCTGACGGGATCCTGAATGTTGATGGAGGCCACATTCGTATACTTGCCGTCATCCGTCGCAGGAACGGATAGAATGCCGGCATTGATCAGCTCGACGATGTCGGCGCGGGCCGGAGCGGCCGTATCGACGCCGGTGATTTTCCAGCGCTGGGCCGGCTTGGGCTCATAAACGCCGTTCTGGACTTCCTTCAGGTAAGAAATGGACAAATTGCGGATTGTGCCCTTGTCCTCGCCGAACGCGGTCGCATCCTTGGATGACCACAGCTGCTTGAAGCTGCGGCCCGCAAGCGCTCCTCCCGGAGCCTTCAGAGCGTCCATCCGGTAGGCGTTCATGCCGAGCTTCAGCGTGTCGCCCGGCTGGATCGGGTTGCCCTTGAGATCGGCCAAATGCTTGATCCGGCTGCCGTAAGGCTCGGTCAGATCGATCTCATACGTCACGCCGCCGAAGAAGTCGTTGGTGCTGTACTTGGAGGCGCGCCGCTTCTTGTCGAAGCTGACCGTGACGTCGCCCGGACGGGTGGAATTGAAGTAGCCTGCCGCCCATTCCATATAGTCCTTCAGATCCTTGCCGGTCACCTCGTACACGGTTACTTCGCCGAGCGCGAACTGGTAGTTGAAGGCGATGTCCTTTTTCTTGATCGGGCCGACGTCGAGCTTCGCCTTGTCGTTGTCGATCTGATGCGCGACGACATTCGCCTTGCTGTAATGGAGCATGACCTCGCTGAAGAAGTCCGACAGAGGCGTCTCCTGGACCTGGACGGCCGGAATGCCCTTGATCTCGTCCACGGGGACCATGTTCATCCCTTGCAGCTGGGCCACGATCGTGTTCGCGTCCGCACGGGCGAATTCATGGAAAGGCTGAAGCTTGCCTTCGAGGCCGGGGTCCGATACGGCGAACGTGCCGTCGGCCGCTTTCACCGGAAGCGCGAATGCCTGCTTGTCCTTCAGCACCATCCTGTCTCCCTGCTTCTCGAAGGTCAGGTCGATCCGGGACAGGTGGGAGCCGTATTTGTTCGGTTCGGAGATGATGACGCCGTTCACCGTCTCGGATTCGACGAGCGTATGCATATGTCCGGCGAAAATGGCGGCGAGCTGAGGATTGGCGTTCGCTACATCCTTCACGCCCGTGCCGGGCTTGCCGTTCTCGTTTTCCAGCCCCATGTGCATGAGGCCGACGATGGCATCCACCTTGCCGTCCAGCTCTGCGATGGCTTTTTTGGTCTCCTCGACAGGATCCTTCACGATGACGCCGTCGAGATGGTTCGTGCCTTTCTCAAATTCCGTGATCATAGGCGTGTTCATGCCGACGACGCCGATTTTCACGCCGCCTCTCTCGATGATCGTGTAGGCCGGCATGTAGCGGTCGCCGTTCTCCTTGTAGATATTGCCGACCAACGGCTGGCCGTCGAATTGGGAGGAGATTTTCGCCAGCACGTCGAGGCCGAAGTTGAATTCATGGTTGCCCATGACCCAGGCGTCGTAGTTCATTTCGTTCATGGCGACCATCATCGGGGATTGCGGCTGGTCGTTGAACAGCTCGGCCGAATTATCCTGGATCATGTCTCCGGCGTCGAGCAGGATCGTATTGGGGTTTTCTGCGCGCACCTTCTTGATCATCGTGTACAGCTGGGTCATGCTGCCCGCCGGGTTGGGACCGTCCAGAGCGTAATCCCAAGGCATGAAGCGGCCGTGGATATCGGAGGTGCCGAGCAGCGAGATCGTCGTCGTATCGGCCGAGGCTTGCTCCGCATGGGCGGTCGATGCCGTGAACGGCGCAGCCAAGGCGGTGGCTGACAGCGCGAGGCCGAGCAGGAGCTTGGCGCCGCGCTTGAGCGGATTGGACAAGGTAGGAATCTCTCCTTTTGGATTGTTAAGATTATGTAAAGATGGTTCTCGTAAAGTCTAGAGCATATCCAATATGATGTAAATCCTTAATTGGCAAGGGTTTGCGGGATTCGCGAGGTTTGGCCGGCTTTCAATTCGTTTAAGAAGATATCACTTGGACAGGCTTGTAAAGTGCGAGCCGATCCGCTTGTCGGAGCAGGATGAATCCACAGGAAACGCCAGATGAATCCAAACTAAACGAATGAGGTGACGGCATGTCCAACGAATACACCGCAAGCCAAGAAGCAGTCGAGAAGGTCCGGGATCTGATCAAGGGAATCGATATCGCGATGCTTACGACGGCAACGGATGAAGGGCTGGTTTCCCGTCCGATGCAGACTCAGGAGGTCGAGTTCGACGGAGATCTGTGGTTCATCACGAAGAAGGAAACGGACAAGTTCGAGGAGCTTCAGCATGATCGGCGCGTCAATGTCGCCTATGTGGGAAAATCGTATGTATCGGTCCGCGGCGAAGCCGAGCTCGTGAGCGACAGGTCCAAGATCAAGGAGATCTGGAATCCCACCTATGAGAAGCTGCTGGGAATGTCGAGCGACGATCCGGAGCTGGTGCTGATCAAGGTGAAGGCCGAGACGGCCGAATATTGGGAAACCGGCAACAAGGCCAAGATGGTGGCCCAGCTATTCAAGAAGATGACGGGCAAGCAGGAGCATATGGATATGAACAAGACGGTGGAACTGAACGGACGCAAGGCTGAGGGCTGAGATGCCTGTTCAGACCGGCAGGAGTCCGGATCAAAAAGTGCATGATCAGGACATGAACGAGTCAGGACGTGCATGAACCCGGATAGGAACGCGTCGGAAACAGCAGTGATGAAACCGAGCAGAGGGGAAATGAAAAACGCAGGATGCGCTCTTTCGAGACGCTTCCTGCGTTTTTTTGGCGATGCTGTTGGCTCAGGCGCTAGAGAACGCCGCGCTCCGTCATTCCTCTTCCTCGTGCACAGCGAGCACGAGCCGGTTGGAGCGGGCAGCCGCCCGTATCGGACTTCCATTGTCGCTTGCGAACGTATAGCCCACGACGGCGATGTTCGCGATCTCTCTCGCATGGAGAGGGGACGGGACGCGGGCGCTGAATTCGATGATGCGCTCTCCGCCCGGCTCCAGATCGCCCAGAGGAAGCCCTGCAAGAGCTTGCCTCGAGGCCTCTTGGCCATCGACGACAAGGGTGCCCGGAATAAACACGAGCCCGTTCCGCAGCGGGTCGGACAATACGAGGCCGCTCGTGCGGATGCCGCTGGCATTGTGCACCCGGATGGCGAATTTCACGATATCGCCGGGGAAGGTGGCCTTGCGGTCGGCGCTCTTGCGGACGTCGAGCAGCGAAGGCAGCACCCGGACTTCGGCCGATGCCTGCTGCGGCGCGGTCTGCGGGGACTCCGCATGGACCGTGTTGACGATGACCGAGCCGGCTGGGGCGTCAACCGGAATCGTATACGGCACGGATGCCGTCGCTGCCGCTCCGTTGATCGAGAGAGGCGCTCCGCTCGCCAGCAGCGAGACGACCGTATCGATGCCGAGCAGAGTGTCCCGGATGCGCACAGGGCTGAGCGGAATGTTGCCTGCGTTGCGAAGCCGGATCAGGAAGGAGATCGTCTGTCCCGGACGTGCCTGTGCGGGCACGGCTTGCTTGGAGATCTCCAGCTGCGGATCCGGCAGGACGGTGAGGCTGGCCGATGCTTGGGCAGGCGGCGTCTGGTCGCTGACGACCGTAACCGTATTGGTGATGATCGACCCGCCGGGAGCGAAGGCGGGAACGGTGTAGTCGGCCAGCAAGACGACCGACATGCCCGCCGGGATCTCGGTCACGACCTGCGAGAAGCCGAGAATCCGGTCCACCAGGCGCACGTTCCGCACCGGCGCGTTGGAATCGTTGCGCAGGCTGATCCGGTAGGTGACCGTTTCTCCGGGGAGGGCGGAATCCTTGCTCACGCTCTTGGCCACGGAGAGGCTGAAGCCGGCCCGGACCGACACGGTAGCGGAGTCTGTCACGGCCGGCGCTTCGTTGGACGAGACGGTCGCCGTGTTCACGAACAGCTGTCCGGCCGGCGCTGTCTCCGGAATCCGGAACGGCTGCCGGATCGTCTCCGATGCCCCCGGCTCGAGCAGGGGAATGACCGCCTGGAGGCCGATAAGCGTATCGGCGATGACGACATTCGTCAGCGCGACATTGCCTGTGTTGCTGACGGTCAGCGAGTAGAACACCGTCTCTCCGGGGAATGCCGCCGGCGTGCTGGACGTCTTGGATACAGCCAGGGAAGGAGCCGGCAGCACGGTGACGGTCGAAGTCGCCTCGGCCGGAGGCGTCTGATCCGTCTCCACGACGGCCGTATTGACGAGCACGGTGCCGGCGGGCGTGCCGGGCGGCACCGTCAGCTGCGAAGGCAGGACGACCGACTCTCCGGGAGCAAGCTGTGGAATCGTCACGCTCAGCTGCGTCGCCGGGTCTTCAATGACGACTCCGGTGAGGAGAACCGCCGACGTATTGGTCACTGTGATCGTGTAGACGATAGCCTCCAGCGGCGCTGCGGAGGCCCGGTCCGCCGTCTTCGAAATGGTCAGTCCCGCCACGGGATCGATGCCTACCCTCGCGGAATCGGTAACGGGCGGCGTCTGGTCCGACGAGGCGATGGCCGTGTTGACGAGCACCGTCTCCGACGGGGCATCCACGGGAACGACATAGGCGGACGTCAGCACGGATGTCTGGCCGGGGCCGATCGCCGGAACGACGCTGTCCAGGCCGACGAGCGGATCCTGGACCCGGACGCCGGTCAGCAGGACGTTCCCTGTGTTGACGACCGTATACGTATAGGTGATCGTATCGCCCGGGAGCACGCTGACGGCGTCGGCCGTTTTGGCGAAGGCCAGGGAAGGGGACGGATCGACCGTCACCTCCGCCTCGGCGGATTGGGACGGCGTCTGATCCGAGGTCACGACGGCGACGTTGGCGATGACGGTGCCCGGCGCAGTTCCGGCTGGAACGGCGAAGGAACCGGACAAGGCGACGAAATCGTCCGGAACGAGCAGCGCGATCGTCTCGAACAAGCCGAGCAGGGAATCCTGGATGACGACACCGGTCAGCTCGGCGCCGCCCGTATTGCGGACGACAATCCGGTATTGGATCACATCGCCCGGCACGGCTGTCAGCCGGTCGGCGATCTTCTCGATCCGGATGCCGAAGGTAGGCAGCACGATGACCTCGACCGAATCCTGCTGCTCCGGGGTCTGGTCCGTGCGGACGGTAGCCGTGTTGACAATCAGCGTCCCAGGCGGGACGGTGAGCGGCACCGTGATGGTGCGCTCGAACGAGGCCGATTGTCCCGGAGCCAGCGAGAGCAGCGTCTCGTTCAGGCCGAGCTCCGGATCGGTGACGCGGACGTTCGTCAGTGTCGTGTCGCCGACATTGACGACTTCAATCGTGTAGGTGATCGTATTGCCCTGCTGGACCTCGCTTCGATCCGCCGTTTTGGAGAACAGGAGCGCCGGCACACCGACTACGTTCAACGCAGCGCTGGCTTCGTTGCTGACGACTTCTCCGCCGCTCGGATCGACTGCCGTGGCGACGGCGACATTGACGAGGAAGCCGCCCGGCGGAAGCGTTGCCGGCACATAAGGCTGCTCGAAGGTGACCGATTCTCCCGGTGCGAGCGTCAACAGGCGCAGCGACAGGTTGAGGACGGGATCGGTCAGCAGGATATTGGTCAGCGTCAGGCTGCTCGTATTGGTCAGTACGAATTCGTACAGCACCGGCTCGCCGACCCGGACGGTGGAAGGCGTCACCGATTTCGTCAGCTTCAGGCTCTCCGGACCGGCCAGCACGACGACGACCGAGGAATCCTCCACGGGGGAAGTCTGGTCGGCCTTCACCGTAACGGTATTGGTGATGCGGTTGTCCTGGACGTATGGAGGACCGGCTGTAATGGAAACCTCGATCTGCCTGGATTCCCCGATGGCGAGGCTGAACGGCGGGACGCTGACCGGAATCAGGGAGTCGGTGACGACGACGTTCGTGAGCGGAACGTTGCCGGTATTGGCGACCGTAATCGTGTAGACGACTTCGCCGCCGTCCACGACCGTCAGCCGGTCGGCCTGCTTGGCAACGGCAATGCCGGGAACCCCGTTGATCTCGACCGTGGAGGTCGCCTGTCCCGTCGTCTCGTTGCTGGTGACGGTGACGGTGTTGGAGAGCGGCCCGGCTGGCGTGCCTGGCGGAATCGTAAACGGAACCTGCAGGAACAGGCTCTCGCCGGGAGCGAGCTGGTCGACCGTTTCCCGGTAGCCGAGCAGCGGATCCTCGATGACGAGGTTGTTCAGCACGGCTTCGCCCGTATTGATGACCTCGATGGTATACGTGACCAGATCGCCGGGATTGGCCTGAGCGGCGCTGGCGGTCTTGATGACCGTGACCTCCGGAATGCGGCTCCGGATGTTCGGAATGTCCAGGTACTCCCCGAATACGGCCTCGAAGGTGAAAGGCGGCACCGGCTCGAAGCCCGGCGGAGGGGCAATCTCCTGCACATAATAGAAGCCGGGCAGGAGCTGGAAGGAGACGACTCCGTTCGGACCGGTCACGACCTGCAGGAAGGTAGGTCCCTGGAAGAGGAACTCGACCCCCTCAATGCCCACGCCGCTTTCGGCGTCATACTTCCGCAGGAAAATATTGACGAAGGAACGGAAGTTCGTGAGATGAAGGAACACGATCTCGCCCGGGAACTGGATCGTGAAATACAGCGGCAGCGGCTCCGGATTGTAGCCGACCGGCGGATTGACCTCGACGACCTCGTATTCTCCCAGCGGGAGATTGCCGAACAGCACCCTGCCGCTGAAGTCGGTGACGCCAACCGCTTCGGCGAACGGGGGATTGATGCCGCGAACCCGGATCGTTACGTCCGGCAGCGGCTGGCCGAAGTCGTCCGTCTTGAAAATCTCCACTGCGCCTGTCTCTCCGAACAGCTCCAGCACATCCACGCCGATCGGCAGGGAGCCTACCGGAATCTCGGCGATGACGGCATCCGAAGCCGTATCGATGACAATGACGCTGTTGGTGCTCGTAATGGCCGTATAGGCTTCCCGAAGCGTTGTGATGGCGATGCCTTGGGCTTGAGGATTGGTCGGAATCGGGAACACGATGCCGGCGCCAGGAATGATGACATAGACGGCCCCGGCGCTGTCGGTCGCGTACAGCTTGGAGCCATCCGGCGTGATCGCCAGATTCTGCAGATCCGTCCCCGCAGCGATGACGTCGATGACCGTGTTGGTGAGCGCGGCGATGACGGCGACGCCGGCATCGGTCGTCGCATAGACCAGGCTGCTGCCGGGATCCACGACGATGCCCGCTCCCGCGGGAGGACCGATCGGAATCGTGGCGATGACGGCTTGGGCGAGGGTATCGATGACGCTGACGAAACCGAGGCTGCCCGTCACATAGGCCCGCTCGCCGTTATTCGCCACGGCGACCTTGAGCGGAGTCCCGATGTTCGGCAGCGGAATCGTATTGGCGACGAAATTGCCGGCCGTATTGATGACCGAGAGATCGGCGCTCCCCTCGTTGACGACATAAACCGTGGTATTGTCCGGCGATACGGCGATGCCGTTCGGCTGCAAGCCAACCGGAATGGTCGCCTCCACGAACAGCCCGTTCCCGTCGATGACCGAGACGTCGTTGCTCCCCTGATTGGTGACGTACACCCGGTTGATGATCCGGGCGGCGGCGGGATATTGGGGATCGATTCCGACCGGAATGCGGGCGATCTCGGTTTTGCTGGCCGTGCTGATGACCGATACGGTATTCTCGCCCGAGTTGGCGACGAAGACGAGGATAGAGTCCAGACCCGGCAAACTTTCCACCTGCCTCTCCTAGATGCTCAAATACGGTGAGGTATATGCGGGAGGGCTTGGTTGAAATTCCGGCCGAGGGGCCAGGATGGGAATCTATTCGCAGGTTTCTCCCGATCCGGGCTCAGGACATTCCTTACGCGAACGCGTGAGGAAGCGGGGAATGGAAAGTTAAAAAACGGAGGGAACCAAGAAATAAAAGGCTGTCGAGCTGCCGGGCTCGCTCTTCGCCCAGATCCGGCCCCCATGCTGCTCCACGATCGACCTCGCGATCGCCAGCCCCAGCCCGTAGCCGCCGCCGCTGCGGGAGCGGGAGGCGTCGACCCGGTAGAAGCGGTCGAAAATCTTCTCCAGATGCTCGGGAGGAATTCCTTCTCCGGTATTCGATACCTTCAGCTGAATATGGTTATGCTGCTTCATCAGCTCGACGTTGATGGAGCCTTTTTGGCTGGTGTACTTCACCGCGTTGTCCAGCAGGATCATGACGACCTGGCGGATCTGCTGGCTGCTGCCGACGGTGGTCAGGCCGGGCTGGATCTCATACGAGAATTCCAGATCCTTCTCGTAGATGACCGCCTCCATCGTCAGAATGACGCTTTCCACCGCTTCGCTCAGGTTGAACGGAACCTGCAGCACCCGGTCGCGTGCGTCCTCCATTTCGGTCAGGTACAGCAGGTCGTTGGTGAGCGTCTTCATGCGCTCGGTCTCCGACTTGATGCGATGCAGCCATTTGGCCTGCGCGGAGATCGTGTCGTCGCTGTTCGCGAGCAGCACGTCGGCGTTCGTGTTGATGACGGCAAGAGGCGTCTTCAGCTCATGCGACGCATCGGCGATGAAGCGCTTCTGCTTGTCGAACGCCTCCCGGACCGGAGCGATGGAGCGGCCCGCGAAGTACCGGCTCACAAAATAGATGACGGCGAGCATGACGAGAGCGACCAGGGAGAACGTGTAGATCATCGTGGTGAGGATCTTCTGCTGGGCGGTCACGTCCAGATAGACGATGGAATACCCTTCTGCGGTACGCTGCGTGCTGTACGCCCAGTCGGTGCCGTCTAGCGTGAAGCGGCCGTTCTCGACCGGATTGGCGACGGCGCGCTCCTTGGCCAGCTCGTAGAACTCGTCGTCCATGTCGAAGCGCGAGTCCTTGGCCAGCAGGTTCCACTCCGCATCCGTCCGCAGAGCGAACGAAACGGAGCGCTCGGGAGGCGGATTCATTCCTCTGCCGCCGCCGCCCGTCTGCGTTTTCAAGCCGCCGCCTGAGCTTCCCAGGCTGCCGCCGGAGCCATCGCCAGAGCTGCCGCCAGAGACGCCAGCCGCGCCGTCCATGTGCGGGCTGCCGCCGTCTCCGCTCTGGGCGGAGGATTCAAGGCCTGAGGTGTCCGATTGCTTCTTGCCGCCGGGGCCGCCTTGGCCGGGACCGCCTTGATGGAAGAAATCGGAGACGCGCCCGAGCTCCATGTCGATGTCATGGCGCGTATTCTGATAGGTGATCGTGTAGATGGACCCGAAAGCGACGAGCATGATGATCGAGATGATCACCATGTTCATCGTCAGGAACCGGTTGCGCAGCCGATTGAAGATCATTCCGTCGCCTCCAGTACATACCCAACGCCCCGGAGCGTGTTGATGCGGACCGAAGCGTCCAGGAACGCCAGCTTTTTCCTCAGGAACGAAATATACACTTCCACGTTGTTGTGCTCCGCCTCGGAGTCGAAGCCCCACAGCTTCTCGATCATCTGCTCCTTGGACGTCACGGCAGACTTGCGCGTGATGAGCAGCTCCAGCAGCTCGCTTTCCTTGAGAATCAGCTTGAGCTCCTTGCCCTGGCACGACAGCTTCAGCGTCGAGGTGTTCAGCTCGATATTGCCGAACCTCAGCCCGTCCTCCGGCACGACCTCGCCCTTGCGCCGCAGCGCCGCCCGCATGCGGGCCAGCAGCTCGTCGGTGTTGAACGGCTTGGCGATGTAATCGTCCGCCCCGTAGTCCAGGCCCGAGATCTTGTCCGCAACCTCGCCCTTGGCCGTCAGCATGATGACCGGCGCCGCGATGCCCTCCGTCCGGATCGTCCGCAGCAGCGTCATCCCGTCCATGCCGGGCAGCATGATATCCAGCAGCAGCAGATCGTAGATGCCGCTGAGCGCGTAATCGAGTCCCGACTGGCCGTCGTTCACGACGTCTACGGAATAATGGTTTTTTTTCAATATTTGAGAAAGCGCCTCTGCCAGATGCACTTCGTCTTCGACTATCAGTATGCGCATGAGCCAAGTCCCCTCCGTCTCTTCCTCCCAAGCCGCCTTGCACGCCCATTATAGGAAGCGAACCTTTAATCAACCTTAATCGTAGCATCCAGGCGCGCATAGGCCCAAGTCCCAAATATCGGAGCGCGCTGGATAAGCATGCCTGCGGAAGGGGAAGTCCCCCGAAAGTCGCCGCGGACATCCCGTTCTCCTCTTCGGCAATTGTTTAAGTTTCGTTAAAGGTTGACCCTCTAAGCTACAGACATGAAGGGGCGAGGCAATCGCCCGACATGACCTGGAAAGGGGCGCTGCCCAGTGGCGATCGAAGTGTTCAACCGGTACGAGAACAAGTATCTGATGGATACAAAAGCGTTCTACGGCATCTACAACCGCCTGATGGAATACATGGAGCTCGATGAATACAACCGCAATGACAAGTTCTACTCCATCAGCAATCTCTACTATGATACCGAGCATCATTCGCTCATCCGCACCAGCCTCTCGAAGCCGAAGTACAGGGAGAAGCTGCGCATCCGCGCTTACGGGGTGCCGGGGAGCGACGCCAAGGTCTACCTGGAGCTCAAGAAAAAGGTATTCGGCCTCGTCAACAAAAGAAGGTCGGCGATGAGGCTGGGCGAAGCCTACGAGTTCGTCCGGACAGGCTGCCAGCCGGTCTGGCGGCAAGGAATGAACCGGCAGGTGATGAATGAAATCGAGTATTTCCTGAGTCGGTACGAGCTGGAGCCGATGACGTATCTCGCTTACGACCGCATCGCGCTGTTCAGCAAGGAGAGCCGGGATCTGCGGATCACATTCGACACCAACATCCGCTCCAGAAGACATGACCTGCTGCTCGAGAAGGGCGATTACGGGGAGCAGCTGATGGAGCGGGGGCAGTGGCTGATGGAAGTGAAGGCCGAGAAGACGATCCCCGTCTGGCTCGCGCAGCTGCTGTCGGAGCTCGGCATGTACCGCACCAGCTTTTCCAAGTACGGCAACGAATACAAACAATCCATCCGCCATGCAAACGCAACGCAGATCGAAAGGGAGAGAATCGTTTTATGATCGAATCCATCTTTGCCTCAACCGCTACAGACACGACGCTGACGCTGCCTCATGCGCTGCTCACCGTCCTGATCGCGATCGCAGTCGGCGCCATCATCAGCCTGACTTACATGAAGACCCAGCCCGCGTATTCGCAGAGCTTCACGCTCACGATGATCGTGCTGCCTGTCATCGTCGCGATCATCATCCTGCTCATCGGCAGCAACATCGCCAGAGCGTTCAGCCTTGCGGGCGCCTTCTCGATCATCCGCTTCCGCAGCGCTCCGGGCGATGCCAAGGACATCTCGTACGTCCTGTTCTCGATGGCGGCAGGCCTCGCCTGCGGCGTCGGCGCTCTCGGCTACGCGGTGCTGTTCACGATCATCCTGTGCGGGCTCATGTTTGTCCTGAAATCCGTTAACTTCGGCTCCCACAAGGAAGCCATGAAAACCTTGAAGGTGACGATACCCGAAAATCTCGGTTATGAAGAAGCGTTCCACGAAGTGTTCCGCAAGTTCAACGTCGGCTATGAGCTGAAGAAAGTGCGTACGACGGAGCTGGGCAGCCTGTATGAACTCGTGTATGCGGTGAAAATGGGGCCGGAAACGAACCAGAAGGAATTTCTCGATGCCGTCCGCACCCGCAACGGCAACCTGGACATTACCCTCACGATGAGTCCTGTCGTGCAGGAATACTAAGCGAAAAGAGGTCGATGACCATGAAACATCCATACCAAACGAAGCTGGCTGCGCTGGTTCTCCTGTCGGCGCTTGTGGCTGCGGGCTGCAGCAATACAAATTCGACGGATTCGGCCGCCAATGCAAGCGGCGGCACGGCCGTGAACGCCTCGGCGAATACGGCGGATACGGCGGATGCGGCTGCGGCCGCAGCCAAGCTGGCAGGACTCAAGCTGGCGGATGTCGTCTCCTACGACGATGACGACATCTCCGCCGCATGGGACGCGGCGAGCTCGACCGCGATCAAGCTCAGCGGAGCAGGCGCCAGCGTCGACGGCGCCGGCGCCGCGGCCGATGGAGGGACCGTGACGGTCACCGCGGCGGGTACTTATGTGCTGAGCGGCAAGCTCGAGGGCGGCGTTGTCGTGGACGTCAAGGACGACGGCATCGTTCATCTGGTGCTGAACGGCGCCGAGATCGTCAACTCCAGCGGACCTGCCGTGTATGTGAAGGCGGCCGGCAAGACGGTGCTGACCCTTCAGGAGGGGACGGAAAATGCGGTTGCCGACGGCGAGAAGTACGCCGACAGCTATGCGACCGCCGACGACACGCCGACGGCGGCGATCTACAGCAAGGATGACCTGACGGTCAACGGGACGGGCAAGCTGAGCGTCACGGCGCTGAACAACGACGGCATCACGAGCAAGGACGATCTCAAGATCGTCAGCGGCACGATCGCCGTGGAGTCCAAGGACGACGGCCTCGTCGGCAAGGATGTGGCGGCGGTCAAGGACGGCAGCATCACGGTGAAAGCCGGCGGCGACGGGATCAAGTCGACGAACGACACGGATGCCGACAAGGGGCATGTGGCCCTAGCAGGAGGAACGTTCTCCATCATATCGGAGAACGACGGCATTCAGGCGGCTTCCTCGCTGATCATCGAAGGCGGCGCATTCGACATCGTCTCCGGCGGCGGCAGCGCCAATGCGGAGCCGCATCAGGAGGAAGGCCCGCCTCAGTTCGGCGGCCAGCAGGGTTCGGCCGGCGATACGGCGGCCCAGACGCCTAGCGGCACGGAGTCGGGAACGACGGAGGCGGCCGGCACGGAATCGGCCAGCGCCAAGGGGCTGAAGGCGTCGGCCGGCATCGCGGTGACGGGCGGAACGTTCAAGCTCGATTCCGCCGATGACGGCGTGCACAGCAACGGCGCCGTCGCCATCGCCGGGGGAGATTTCAGCATCGCGACGGGCGACGACGGCATCCATGCCGACGCTTCGCTGGCGATCAGCGGCGGGAAGATCAACATCACCGGCAGTTATGAAGGGCTGGAGAGCGCCAGCATCGCCATCTCGGACGGAGAGATTCATGTCGTCGCCAGCGACGACGGCGTCAACGCCTCGGAGGGCTCCAGCGAGAGCGCGGATGCCGGCCAAGGCGGCGGAGGCATGGGAGCCCCGGGCGGCGCAGCGGGCAACGCCCTGCTGGCCATCAGCGGCGGATATATGACGGTCGACGCGGCTGGCGACGGACTCGACTCCAACGGCTCCGTCACCATGTCCGGCGGCACGGTCATCGTGAACGGACCGACGATGGACGGCAACGGCGCTCTCGACTATGACGGCACGTTCGAGCAATCCGGAGGCTTGCTGATCGCCGCGGGCAGCTCCGGCATGGCGCAGGCGCCATCCGAGACCTCCTCCCAGCGCGCAGTCTTGATGACCTTCCCGGCTCAAATCCAGGCCGGCACGATGGTGACGCTGGCGGACAGCGCGGGCAAGGCCGTCGTGGCCTTCGCCCCGGCAAAGGCGTTCCAGAGCATCGTCATCTCGGCGCCGGAGCTGAAGGCGGGAGAAAGCTACACGATCAGCACCGGCGGCAGCACCGATGCCATTCAGAAGGATGGCCTATATGAAAGCGGAGCCTACAGCGGAGGCACCAAGCTCGTGAGCTTCACCCTCGGCGACAAGGTCACCTATGTCAACGAGTCCGGCGTCACGACGGCGCCGAGCGGGTTTGGCGGCGGAGGAGGAGGCCGCGGTCCTGGAGGCGGCGGCGGCAAAGGCTTCGGCGGCGGAGGCCGCGGACAGGCGCCCGGCCAGGGCCAAGACAGCCAGCCGCCTGTCCAGGGCGACGGTACGGGCAGCGTCGCTCCGGGAGACAGCTCAGCGCCGAGCCAGGACGGCCAAAGCGGTTCCGACCCCTCGTTGAACTCGGGAGACAGCGCGTCCAGCTAAGAAATAAAAGTGTGTGAATTCGGTTATGCAACGCGGAGATTCCCGAACGATGTCAGCTCAACTGGAATCGCGTATCAGCTGGAAGTGGAATGAGCAGGCAGTGATGTGGAAATGATTCACGTCATCAAGCCAACCCGATTGCGGGTTGGCTTTTTCCTTGGGATGAGAGGGAAGCAAGAGAGGCGGGGACGCCTGGAATGGAGTCAGGTTCGCCGTCTGTCCGTATGGAAGGAAGAGGATGGATACAAAGATAATTCTAAGTAATACCAAGTAATTCTTGATAATTTGCCCTTCTCATGCGGAGAAAAGCCTTAATTGGCCGGGGCCGGCTCAAGCATGGGCATGAAATCGGCTCATAGGACCCGCTTGCTTGGGATGATGCAAGGAGAACTATCCTTCCTCGGGAACGATGACCTGCAAATATCCCGGCAGAATGCTCATCTCGATCGGCAGAGCCGGTCCCTCGTCGCCGTCGACATTCGTCCGGAGCGGCTTCGGCGAGGTGATCCGGATGTTCTTGGCGGTGAAATAGACGACATCCTTCTTGTCCTTCAGGCTGCCGAACCAGAGGGACAGGCCGGCCGCAATGGTATCGAAGACGTTCATGTCCCGGATAATGAAGCCGTGGATCAATCCGTCGTCTACGGATGCATTCGGCGAAAGCTTCTCGAAGCCGCCGACCGAGTTGGTGAGAGCGGCGAGAACCAACGGAGAATCGCCTTCCCAACGCTCTCCGTCATGCTCGACGGCGATGGGATGGGCAGGGGCGCCGAGCAGCTCCTTGATGCCTTCCTTCAAATAGGCGAGAGCGCCGAGCCTGGACTTTTCTTCCGAGCTCACCGAGGCGACGGATTCCGCCAGCGAGCCCGCTGCGACGACATTCGAGAAGAGGCGGCCGTTCAGCAGTCCCAGATCGACGGTTTTCACCCGGGAGGACGACAGCGCCCGAATGGCTTCCTCGGGATCGAGCGGAATCCGCAGCGCGCGCGCAAAATCGTTGACCGTGCCGAGAGGGACGATGCCGAGCTTCGGCCGGTGATCCTGATCCATGATGCCGTTGATCGTTTCGTTCAATGTGCCGTCTCCGCCTACCGAAACGACCAGGCCGCAGCCTTCCCGGCACGCCGCCTGGCAGAAGCGGGTCGCATCGAGGGCTTGCGCGGTTTCCTTTCTGTCCACCTCGTAGCCTTTAAGGCGCAGCACCTCTTCGATCCGGTTGCTGTAGTCGAGCGCCTTCTCTTTGCCGGAGGAAGGGTTGAGGATGATCATGGCTTTGTTCATGCCCGTATTTCCTCTCTGAAATGGAATGGTATCACAGGAGATTACCACGGATGAGGAAAATCGAAGCCATAATCGGCTGGAGGAGCACAGGGCGGATTATCGGTGCAGAAGAAGGATGGGATGGCCATGGTCAGACCATCTGGGGAGCAAGGAAGCCGGGTCGGGAGACTGCTTTCGGCCCGGCCCAAGGCTGAAGCACGATCGGCAGACAAGTGCGTGCTTCGCATCACGGTCCCTCTTTCCAAATCGGAGGAAATGTGGGATGCTCCTTGTGAGCTTGGGCCGCGTTAAGCGGTGTTCTCCGGCGGGAGAAGATGCCGCAGGCAGCACGCGCTGGAACGGGACTTGCCTACAGGCAGCGAAAGGGGAGCCATTGCATGTCAACCGAGTGGAGTCTGGAAAGGGCAAGAAGCGAGGCTGCCGGGATCATTGCCGAAGCCAGGACAGGGACGGACGGCTGTCCGGAGCCTTTGCGCGGCATCCTGCGCGAGCTCATCGAGCGGGCCGATCCTTCGCGGACGGCTGGAGGTTCCAACTATATCACGTACATGCTGCCGGTATGGGCAGGAGAGCAGGCCGGCGCGCCGGCCTCCTTATGCCGTGATCTCGCCGTCGGCAGCGTCTATATGATGCTGCATTATTTCCTGCTGGACGACGTCATGGACGGCGAGGAAATGCAGCTGGACCCGAAATCAGCCTTGGCAGCGTCCCAATTGCTGCATTCCTTGTTCCTGGAACGGTACAGCCGGCATTCGGCCATGCCGCCCCAGCTTTGGCGCGGCTATCTCAGGTATACGGAAGCATGGGGGCTGGCGGCAGCGATGGAGAAAATCCAGCGCGCCGATCCCCTGGACGTACCCGGTCTGGCGCGCAAGTCGGCGCCGGTCAAGATCGGCGCTTCGGCTGTCTGGCTGGACGCCGGCCAGAAGGAGCGCATCCTGCCGGCAGAGCAGGCGGTCGAGCTGGCGCTCGCCACGCTGCAGCTGGCGGATGACTGGGCAGACTGGCGAGAGGATCTGGCTTCCGGCGAGGAGCGCAGCAATGCATTTCTGACGCTGGTCAGACAGGAGCTTGGGCTGACGGAAGAGCAGCCTCTCGAGGCTAGGATGGTCCGCCGGGCGGTCTATCAGGACGACGCGCTTGAGCGGCTTGCGGCCATCGCGAGGAGCCATCGCCGGAGCTTGTCCGAGCTTCCGGAAGCGGCACCGGGCCTTGTCTGGTTTCAGCAAGAGGCGCTCTCGGGCCTTGAAGCCGATGCACGCTCGGCCCGGCAAACGGCCATGAAGCTGGCGGTCGATGGAGGCTTCTCTCATTATTTGTCGAAACAGACAAATTAATAGGTACTTTCGTCGCGATATGTGGTAGATTATAGGAAGATTTACCCATAACCTTCGAGGAGCCGTGATCTCATGTCATCCCAATCGTTGAAAGTGCAGATCATTCAAAAAGCATGGAAAGACGAATCGTTCAAAAAGCAGTTGCTTGCCGATCCTAAAGCCGCCATCAAGGAAGCATTCGGCGTCGAGCTGCCGGATGACATCCAGCTCACGGCCGTGGCAGAAGCGGACAAGCATTTCTACCTCGTGGTGCCGCCGAATCCGGAGGATTCCGTAGACGCGGCCGGCAATGTCGAGCTAGTCTGGTAATTTAGAAGCGGCTGTCGGCTCCGAAGCCGGCTGCCGCACAAGGGGGAACCGAATCGTCACTTCGGTTCCCCTTCCTTTTTGGCTCTTGAAGGCGATGCTGCCATTCATGACCTCAATGATCCGCATCGTGACCATCGTCCCGAGTCCGGTTCCCTTCGACTTGGTCGAGAAGTAAGGAACCCCGAGCTTAGCCAGCTGCTCCTCGTCCATGCCCTCTCCGTTGTCCTTGATCCGCAGCACGGCCTCTCCGCCTTCCGCGCAAGCGGTCAGCTCGATCAATCCGTCCTCTCCCAGCGCCTCCACGCTGTTCTTGATCAGATTGATCAGTGCCTGCTTCAGCTTGGAGGCGTTGCCCATGATCGCGAGCCCTTCCTCGGAGTAGATCGTCAGATTTCCCCCGTTCATGGACGTATGGGGTCTCATAATCAGATCCAGCTGCTCCAGCAGCTCGGATATTTCGAGCCGGGATACGACCTCGAGCTCAGGCTTGGCAAAGGTGAGGAAGTCGGTGATGATTTCGGCCGCGCGGTCCAGCTCGCTGACGGCGATCGTAATGTAGCTTTGGCTTTTGGCGTCTTCCTTCTTGGCGAGCAGCTGAAGGAAGCCTCTCGTGACCTGCAGCGGATTGCGCACTTCGTGCGCGACGGATGCAGCCAGGTCGCTGATGATTTTCATCTTCTCCGTCCGCTCCAGCCGCAGGTTGAACAGCTCGAGCTGCTGGGAGTAGGACAGCAGCGTCTTGTAGTCGGACGATACGCGGCGGGAGAGGATGACGACAAGCGAAAAGATGAAGGCCACGACGCCGAGCTTCCAGAGAAAAAGTACATAGCTTTTGCCGCTGGCGTAATACAAGATCAAATCGGTGGCGCTGGAGCCGGCAAAAGCCAGCAGACCGGCCGACAGCACCCGCGCCTGGCGGTCGCCGCGCCGCCCGTGGGCGATGGACAGGAAGGAGATCCAGAGCAGCTGCACCAGCATCAGCAGGCCGATAGCGATGACCGAGACGATCGAGTAGAAGCTGTAGAGCTTGCCGTCCGACAGCTTGTAGGCGATGTAGGCGGCGATGCCGAAAGCCGAATAGTAGGCCTGCCACCGGCTGAAGCGGAGGAACCGGGGAGATTTCCGCTCCAGCGCCTCGTTGACGAAGTAGCCCAGCGCAGGGAACATCGTATACAGAGACAGCTCGAACAACGCCAGGAAGAAGGGCCCTGCCGAAGGATAGTACAGGTACAGCAGCGGAGAATAGGCTGCGACCAGAATGCCTGCCGTAAGCGCGATGACGCAGAGCGAAATCCATAAGCTGCGCTGACGCTTGCTCAGGAAGCTGGAGCAGATGAACATCAGAAGCGCCAGAAAAACGATCGAGACGCCGAGCAGCAGGCTCGGCAGCTCTTTACGGATGTAGTCCTTCTCCAGGTCGTCGAATTCCCCGATCCGGACCGACGAGAGGAAGCCGGCTCTCCCTGCGGTCGTCACGATGCGTACATCCAGCTCGGTTCCTCTGTCCGACACGTCAAGCGGCAGCAGCAGCCGGGTCTGATCGAATTCAAAGCTGCGCCGGGATTCATACAGCAGCTCGCCGCGTTGGTAGACCTGCATCTCAAGCCCATACATACGCCCTACAAGCAGGCCGGGCCGACGCCAGGCATCTGTCGCCGGCACTTGCAGCCGAATCCAGACGCCCTTGGCGCCATCGGGCAGCTCGACATGCGTATTGTTCGTGCCGGCTTCCTCCCAGGAGCTGTCGGCGGGAGGGGAGGCTGCGGTCCCCTTGTTCGTTCCGATCGGCATGACCTGCCAGCGGTCCAGGGGGGCTTGCGGCGTGGAAGCCCAGCTCATCGCAGGCCATGACAGCAGAATGACTGCTGCGACAGCAAGAGTAGCCAAGGTGTAAAGGAAACGAAGCGGTTTCATAGATTCCTCCGTCGAACGCGATCTCCCTCGAATTATACCGCGTCATCCCTCGACTTGTACGCAAATTCCGACAAAATCCGAGTAATTTTCGTGTTGCAAAGAGGGCTTGGCGGAATGGGTGCGAAAGAGAAGCATCTCAGCGGGATAGAGGGAGGTTTCGTTCCTTCTTTGTGCCGGTGTAGACTAGGGTTCGGAGCCGCATTGCGGTATGATAGCGGCAGAAGGAAGTTCCCGGTGAGGACAGTCGCGCTTGGTCATTCGTGCGTGGATATAGAGGAGGAATTATGCTCGTACAGATCGTTGGGGTCGGCAAGCTGAAGGAGAAGTACCTGGTGCAGGGCATCGCGGAGTATGCGAAGCGTCTGGCGCCTTATTTGAAGTTCCAAGTCATCGAGGTTGCGGACGAAAAGGCTCCCGACACGCTCAGCGACGCGGAGGTCGCGATCGTGAAGGCCAAGGAGGGCGAGCGCATCCTGGCCCAACTCAAGCCGGACGCGCATGTCATCTCTCTGGCCATTGACGGAGCGCTCTGGAGCTCCGAGGATCTTGCCCGTGAGCTGGACCGGCTGGGCACCTACGGGACCAGCCATGTGGTGTTCGTCATCGGCGGCAGCCACGGGCTGTCCGACGAGGTGCTGCGGCGTTCCCAGCAGCGCATGAGCTTCGGCCGGATGACGCTGCCCCATCAGCTCATGAGGCTGGTGCTGACGGAGCAGGTGTACCGGGCGGTGAAGATTAACCGGGGTGAACCGTATCACAAGTAGGGCGAAATTTTTGGTGTTAATCCCTTACTGGGAGAGGAATTAGAGTGGTTTTCAATTAACTGGCAGTTTATAATAATGATCAATGTGAAAAAGGAAATGATCACTAAATTTCGAAAAGAGCTATGACAATTGAACATCTTCATTGTCAGGACTTAGTAATCATGTGAAGGAGAAATAAAATGAAATCAAATCGACGGTTATGGACCGCTTTGGTTTTAGGAATAGCTGTGCCAGGTATAGTTTCAATAGTTATCGCCTATTTAATTTTTGGTGACTTAACTGAGGCTGGTAAAGCGATGTACAACTTTCGCGGTCAACCCAACAGAACAAAAGACGCTGTAACTTCATTATTTTTGGTAATCTCCTCTTTGCTCGGCATCTATTCATTAATTAGTACGATTGTTTTTAGCTATTTAATTTGGAAGGTAAGTGTTAGTACTTTACAGGTCACAGAAAGGTCGGAGAAGTTAGAAATTCAAAGAGATCAAACAATTATTCAAGAGAATGCATTAATTGTATACTACGATGTTCAACGACAAATTACTAATCTAGTTGATTTGTATGAAAGTTTGGTTATAAGTAAAAAGGAACCGAGTCCATCTCGATTATACCTAAGTACTGATTGGATGAAGAACGTTGCTTCCCTCAGGAATGATCTCTCGGAGCAGGAAATGAATTATCTTTTTCGGTTTTATGAGGAGTTTCTGACCTTACAATCTATTCTTGAAATACATAAAGATCCAGTCGAAATAACAAAGCATGTGAAAAAGCTCTCTGAGAAGTATCTTGTAGAGGGAGTACCGTTACCACTAATAATTCAATATTCAAATTGGTTAAGTACAGAGAGTAAGATGTCATTGAAACTCCTTCTTATTAACCGTAAGATTCACAAAGCTACTTTTCCCTCGAATAAAATTAAACTGGATTGGATTGAAGTTGACGGTGAAAAGGACGTAATGAATATAGAAGTGGATAAGTATCCCTATTTTAGAGGGGGGAGCACTTCAACGCTATTCGATGCTCATGGTAATAATATTCTTGTTGGTTCTTTTACATATGACGGAGCTGAATTTCTTGGAGGTAAAAGAATTCACGGATCTCCGTCAAGTATTGCATACAATATTGTAATTCAAAAAGCAGAGTCGGACGAAGGCTCTCCAGTAGTAACCAATGAAATAGTCCATGTTTTTAAAGCAGAAAAAGATATCTATAACGCTGAAATAAAGAACAATGAACCTGTTAATGGTTTGGTTATTAAATATAATGACGAAGGCGTGAAGATCTACGAGGGTTATCTGATTGATGGTAAAAGAGAAGGTGAAGGTACATCATATCGAAACGGGAAAAAGTATTTTTCAGGTATTTGGGAGAACGACCGCCCGAAGAATGGTGAGTTAAGAGAAAACGGGAAGCTGCTTTTTAAAGGGGAGATAAAAAACGGTAATAAACCATGGGAAGGGGAGGCATTCGAACTTACAAAAGATTCTTTTTATGAATTTACTGGAATTCTGAAAAATGGTCTTCCTTTTCGTGGATCAGGTTATAATTTTAGACAGAATCAGTATGGGTTAAGCTATGACGAGGAACTTGAGCATGAATACATGGATCCCGAGGATGAGCAGGAGATGCATAGACAAATGTTTGAAGAAGAGCACGCTCGACAAAACGAGGAGGCTCGTAATGCACATATGTGGGAGGAGTATATTAAGGCAGATTGGGATAATGGTGAGGCAACAGAGAAAGAGCCAATAGAATCTAATATTAGAGTATTATATTATAAATAATATTGTAATTATCAGCTCATTTAAAAAACTTTAATTGTCATGACGAGGCCGCCGAATTATTCAACTACTATGAAAATTCATAGCGCCGAAGTATGGAAAAAGGGAGCACTAAAGAAGACGCAGCTCGTTCGTTTTTTAAAAGGGGAGCGCGCGTGAGTTTGCTATTTATTGGAGTTTATTTGGATTGGATTAGGAGGCCTCAGATTCTGTGATGGTAACGGAGTACCCTAATCCTTCAAGTCTGCGCAGCGCATGTCGAACAATTGATTGTTGTCTTTGTTGATCAAAATAGTCTTCGCCCAGATCAACATACATTTGCGAGTTAGAAGGTAATACGAGATCCGTAACATGGCATGAGCGACTACAATTCCTGCCCGCTTTCTTCCTTTTCGTGCTGCTGTACGCCTATACAGTGCACCAAGATAGTTCTTGGAACCTTTTACGGAATGAGCGGCTTCCGTTAATCCTGACCTCAAATATTTGTTGCCCTTTTTGGTTTTAGATGATCTCCTTTTGCCCGCACTTTCGTTATGCCCTGGAACAAGTCCCGCCCATGAACACATATGGGCTGCGCTTGGAAATTGATTTTTAATATCCGTACCGATTTCTGTTAGGATTTGTTCAGCCATCCGTGTTGATATGCCAGGAATGGAATCCAGTCGCTCGATATCTTCTTGATAAGAACTTACTCGCTGGGTGACTTCTTGATCCAGCCTATCAATTTGTTCCGATAAAAAATCGATGTGGGTTAGAATGGTCTTTAACATGAGTCGTTGATGGGAGCTTGTGTAACCTTGAAGGGCCAGTTCGAGTTCATCTTTCTTCCGTTTTAGTGAACATTGGGCCATGTTGGCCAGTTCTTCAGGATCGTCTACGCCATCGGCAATGGCACGAAGCATGTTTTTGGATGAAACACCCATAATATCCGAAACCACAGAGCCCAGTTTGATATTAGCTCCTTCCAGAACTTTTTGGATCCGATTATGCTGCCTAGCACGTTCTTCGATGATGCTCCGACGATAACGAACAAGCTCTCTGAGTTCCCGTTGATTACGGTCTGGAATGAAACTGGCTTTAATGAGTCCGTGGCGAAGGAGTTGGCAAATCCATTCCGCATCTTTAACATCGGTTTTACGTCCAGGCACCGCTTTCATATGCTGGGCATTTACGACTAGAAACTCAATGTCCTCGGCTTCGAGTAAATTAACAATAGGCTTCCAATATACGCTTGTGCTCTCCATGGCCACATGTGTACATCCGTGCTGCTTAATCCAGTCCACTAGCTTAATTAAAAAGACGGTTTTAGTCGAAAACGTCTGAATCTCCTTTCCTTCAGGTGTCATGACACATGCAGTAATGTTATCCTTATGGACATCCATACCACATGCCCGATCAATAATTACATCCATGTCAAGCATTCCTCTCTACGGCCGTTATTGAATGGGGCTGGTGCAACAATCAGAATAGGATTAATCTACTATGAGTGCTTCCCAAAGGGAGCAACATTCAGTGGTGCACCGTGATCGCTGGAGTCAGACTAACGGATGGGCTCTAATCGCACCATAGTTTATCGACCTTCCCCTCCCAGCCTTAGAAACAGTATATCTAAATTTTCATTCCCTGTGGTGCAGCGCTGATTTTGCGCTGCATGGATGGCTAACGGGTACGTTAGTTCAACAAAGGTAGCTGAAGGATTGATGAAATTTCTACATCCTATGTCTGAAGCTACAGTAGCTCTTATTCACTTTATGGTAAAATACTGGACATACCGATGCGTGCTCTGAATCATCGATTCAGGGGTACTCTGGCAACGAATTATTTATACCTAAGCCATTAAGGCTCAGATCGATGTTTTTGATTATAATGTACTACCATCAAAGAACTATATTCAATGTTTGCTTGAGTGAAGGGGCTTTCCTATGAATAGGAAAAGCCCCTTCTGCCATTGATTGAGCAGAAGGGGCTAGGCTTAAAAAATGCTTTTGGGTCTCCTCGTTGAAAATGAGCTCAACATCTTGGACCTGACGTTTGTCATCTAGGGAAATCTTCTTAACAACTAGGTGTAGCAGGGTCTTTCGTTGAGGAAAGGGTGCCTGCTGAAGCAAATGGTCAAACCTTTCGATTAAGGAACGTACAAGCTCGTAGGATATGGGCTCTGTCTGATCGTTTCGTAGCTCCAACTCCAGTTTATTCTTACGGACCAGCTCAGTGTCAAGGTCGCTATTGAGATCATTCAAACGGCCGGCAAAAAGGTCTCGGTCGATCCGGTCGATCTCATACAATCCAAGGTATCTTTGCTTTTTCTCTTCAAGTTTACTGATTCGCGCTTTTACTCCTGTAAGCTCGTCTTGAAGTGGCTTGATGCGGTTAGATTTACGCTCATTAATACTTCGTACAATCGCTTTTAGTAAGGGCGGCTTAGTAAGTACACCTTGAATTCTTTGCGTAACAGCTTTCTCGGCTTCTACCTTTCGAATGCTGTTGGCATGGCATACGGAACTGCCTTGGCTTTTGAAACGTCCACACGAATAGTACATACGAGTAACCTTGGTACCGTCTTTCATCTGGTTGACTGTACGGCTTGCGGTCATTGCTGCGCCACATTCGGGACAACGGATGAGTCCAGTCAGCAGGTACTCTCCTTCAAATCGCTTTTTCGGCATTTTACTTTTCTTTTTTCTGAGCAGTTCTACCTTCTCCCACAGGTCATCTGCTATGATTGCCGGATGATGGCCTTGTACTAGAATGGGGTTCTCGGTCTTACCCTTACGGCGCTTCTCAGCCCAGTTCTCATACTGATTATAGCGGATCTTGCCTACAAACATCGGATTGTCTAAAATATCGCGAACGGCACAGGAGGAAAAGGTGTTGTTCCTTTTTGTTGTGTAGCCTTGCTGATTTAAGGAATTGGCTATTGCCCTTAGACCATGGCCACCAGCGTACATCTCGAATATTTTGCGGACAAGGATAGCCTCCTCTTCTACAATGACGATCTGTGAGTTTTTCCCCCGTCCAGTTCCAGGTATTTCGACGATCCGGTAGCCAAGTGGAACCTTACCGTTATGCCTGCCTGTTTTAGCACGCTGCTTATGGCCCATTTTTACGTTATCCACAATTGTGTTTCGTTCCAGTTCACCGACTGCCCCCATCATCTGGAGAGCAAAGCGCCCCATGGAGGTTGCGGTCTCAAAATTTTCAGAGAATGATCGAAACGCAATATTATGCTTGTCTAAAATGTCGACAATTTGAAGCAGGTCGATGTTCTTACGGGCCATACGGTTGATTTTCCAGACAAGCACCTCGTCAAACCGACCTTCTTTTGCATCCAATAAGAGACGTTGCAACTCGTAGCGGCCTTTCATACTTTTACCGCTGACACCTCTGTCTACGTATTCATCGACAATTTGCTTGTTATACAGTTGACAATAGTTTTTTAAATTATCAAGCTGAGCATCAATTGAATATCCATACTCCGCTTGTTCCTCGGTGCTGACCCGAGCGTAAATGGCTACACGTAGCGGTTGTTCCATGTCGTTAAGAGCCTCCTTTTTTAATTGGTGGAATTGGCAAGCTAAGCAGAGCTGGCTTTCCGTAGATCACCGATTTGGTAACATCCCGATCATGTGGGATGGAGATTTTGTCGACTAGGCTTTGAAACAATACTTTCTTTTGTCCTTGGGAAGCACTTTGTATCATGGCCTGAAAGTTACCCAGTGCATTCCGTACACTAGCAGATGGAATAACTCGTTCAGGGTGATTCGCAATGAAAAGGGTTAGCTTGGTTGAGTTATTTGCCTGTTCAGTAAAAGCTAGACGTAATGAATCGTCATCAAAAAGGAAGTAATCTCTGCCTTTCTGCTTGCCAAGCATGGCAATGAAGGCGTAATTGTAGCTGCTTGGATTGCAGATACCGGCACTACCTAAAGGAATTAAACTCATGATATCTTGAATGGTCAACTGATCAGAAGTTTCAGGCTGACTGTCCAGTGCCAGCAGTAGGCAAGCGAACAGACGGTCTGCATTTGCTCTTTCGGTAATTAGGTTCAGATTGAATCGTTGGCTGCTCGCCGTTTCCCAGTCCAACACTGTTATGGTTGGTTCGGGTTGATTCGGTGAACTTTCGGCCACTTTGCTGAGAACATCGCGGTATCCGTAGGCAAACAAAAAGCGACCTAGCTTTAAGGAAGCATGATCGCCAAGGATGGATTGTGTCTTGGGCAGGAGCTGACGGTAAAAGTCAGTGTAATGCTCCACAGATGTAGCAACATCTTCAGGCTCTACGCATTCATCTGGTAGTTCAGCTTCTGTGAGCAGGTCGTTCATGCCTTTAACGCTGCGTGAATCGGTAAGTTCGATTTGCTCGGAACAAAGAAGATGAGTAAGAAAGGCGACCGTGTTGAAGGCGTATTCACCTTTTCCAAGCAAGCCTGTCCAGTAGGAGATGACAAATGGAGATTCAGGTTTATACTGCTCCACAAAGTTCTTCCAATGGCTAATGACCATCAGATGCAGCTTTTTATAGGGGGAGGGGATGCTCTGCTGCCATTTGCCACAAGACCATGAAAGGGCAGCACGTAGTGTATCAGCTTCAATGGTTGCAGGATCAGTGAACTGTTGCCTCCAGACCTCTAACGGCTCAACGGGATATTTGGCAAAAGGAAAACGGCTAAGGTGCTGCTCATGATGTGTTTTCACAAGTACAGCAAGTGACTTTTTCTTGGCGTCAGTGAGTTGCGGGGACATTTGAAGGATGCTCCTTTCAGTGGTTTAATTGGCTTCATCGGAGTTTGCTAGGAGCCATTGCTCTGTCTCCAAGGGATTTATGCCTTGTAACGTAAAAAACGTCATGCTGCACTCGTTGTCCAGCATGACATAGATTTTATATAAGGCGTGTCCTTCATCAAAAGTACACCGTTCGATGTATTCAGGGTAATACGTACCCGCCGAGCAGGAGAAGGCTGCTTGATCGTGCTGAATGGGAGTAAGCTGATCGGTGGTTTCCAGAATGAACAACCATTGACCAGGCGGCGGGAATGCTTCATCTTCAAGTGCGGAGCGAAGCTGTTGCATGTAATCGTGGATGAATGTAAGGCAGTCGTTAGGGATATCGCTATTCTGTAGTGGGTTTGCCCAATGTGTATCAAATGGTAGGTCGATCATTTTTCTGGTTCCTCCTGATGACTATTTTCTTGTGGGCTATCCCCGTAGCGGGGATGGTTGTTAGCTTTTGCTGCTTCAAGGGCTTCAGGCGAAACATAGAATGGTTCAGCGAGTTCTGATACCCAGCCCAGGGCGAACTCAATAGGGCTTCCTTCAATAGCTGGTGGGCCATCGGCCCAATCTTTTTCAAGAGTGAATTGGATGCTATCCTCGCCCATCGTTACAAACAAATCTGTTCCATCATAATAAGGATTTACTGTGTCTCCTTCCTGAAATGTAAGAGCGACCCGTACTTGACGCACGGGCCGCTCCTTTTTGTGGATTTGAACTTGTGTTTCTGTTTCTGCGATTGCGAGGAAGTGAATATCGCCTTCAGAGTTGGAAGTTTCTTCTAGTAAAGAGATTAGTTGATTATGTTTTTCGATCATTTTTTACCTCCTTTAATTTAATCAAGATAATAATATATGATTAAAAGATTATTTATCTCGCTCGTTCTTCTGAAGTTTATTTTTGTGTCTGAAGATAAATAAATACATTGCAGACGTTATTTCTTTATGTTAAACTCAGACTATTGAAATAGGGAGGGGTATTATGGAAAATTGGTATGAGAGCGCATTACCGGATGTGGAATTCATTAAGTCCAGATTACACACAATCATTCCTGATAATGTGCAGAACGCAAATCACGCTAGAAATATTACAGCTGCCCGTACTATCTTTGTAATGTTATATGCTTATGCAATTGAAGGAGAGGCTGGAAGAATACGCCCTTCAATGGTAACTGTAATGACTGATAGACAGTCATTGGAACAGACAAGATTAGCAAGAGAGACGTGGCGAGCGCTTGTACTGGGGCCGAAAAAGCCCAATGATCCAGAGAGATGGTACAGCGAAAATACTCGGGAGCCCATTAGAGACGACACCATCTCGTCATTAAAAGAGATAGGCGCAGTAGAAGAAGTAGCGGGTATTCCAACAACTTCATCTAAACCACGCTATTTTTTAGCACGGGATTTTGCGAATCTACTAAATCCTTTTCTTGAGGGAGACGAACTGGAAGAGTTGATAGCAATATGGAGAACTGCACATTTGGCTAAAGGGGCACTTATTCTTCAGGGATTAAGAGAGCAGGAGTTGCGAAGCGAAATTTTTGTGGAGTTTGGACACGTCAAACATCCAATGTCTCCTGGCAAGAGTTCGGTGCTGACGAAGGCTGCTGTAGAAGTTTTTGCACACAACTTTATGGAGAAACCTGAAGTCTTACTTATTAGTGAATCAGCTGAAAAAGTACACTGGCAATTTGGAAAACTTCTCGAAAGATTAAAGCTTGCAATTAATCCGAAAAAAACTCTCCCAGACCTCATAATTGCTGAGACAGGTTCTTCTGGTTTCCGACTAGTATTTATTGAAATCGTCCATTCCGATGGGCCTATATCAAACAGCAGGAAAAGAGACTTGCTTGCTCTCGCTGAAGCGAGTGATTTAACAGAACAAGAATGTACATTTGTTACTGTGTTTGCATCTAGATCTGACACTGCTTACCGTAAGGTACAGAGTAGTATTGCGTGGGGCTCCTTTGTTTGGTTTGCTGACGAGCCCGAGAGAATTGTTCACTTAATTGATACTGAATCAACAGGAAAGAAAGGACTTAACGACCTGCTAAGATAGCTGGATAACCTAATAGGCTGCCAAAAGGCAGCCTATTAAATAGTTATTCCAATAAATCTGAAACAATGTTATCAATCTCTTGCTGTTCTGGAAAATGATTATCGAATGCAGTCCCCATCTTAATAAGTAATTTGTATGGAGGGTAGGGTAAACTCTTTAGATCGCCAACATTAACTTGAGTGTGACCGTTGAACTGCCTAAAGAAACAGTCTACTAGACTTGAACTTAAATATATTGCTAAACCTTTTGCTAAATCTAGTGGTAAACCCTGTCCATTCCGATGGAAATAATTAAGGTGGTTTTCAAAGCCTACAAACTCAGCGCTCATATGCTCCTCATTATATATCGCAGTAACAATACGTCGTGTCTCCTCTTTAGGAGAGAATCTTTTAACTAATACGTAGTTTCCTTTTGGGACTAGTTGTTTGATAGTTACTTCATTTAGCGAAATTGCGTTTGGTTTATCTGCTGGAAAGAGGGGCCATTCTAAAGATCCCTTATGAAAATGGACCGGATATATTAGAGGTACTGTATCATCACCAGGCGCACTTCTAAGGTTTTCCTTAGTTCTGAAATCAACTACCCTTCCTGTAGAAACCTTTAAACCTAAATCCTCAAGAGTAGTTGTTATACCCTCCATTAACGACTTGACTCTCAGGTCTTCTTCATCTCTTAATATTCTTATGAACTTGTCCTCATCGTTTGGGTGCACCAATTTATCATATTCGAGCGTATGTGTCGATGCTTCTTCGTTTAGATTCTCTGAGGATGAAATAGTAACATTCTTGTGTTCATATTCTTTTACAGCATGATAAATAATGTTCTCTTGAAGGACCTCATCATCCTTGAAAGCATCAGTTCTAGAGTTAAAAAGATGAATTTTTCTAAAATTCATGTCACTCAAGAAGTCTGATCTAAAAGGCTTAAAATAGGTTCCATTACAAAAACTACGCGGAGTAATAGCCACCAGCTCTCCATTAGGAATGAGTAACTTCTTTGATATTGCTACGAACGCGCTATAAAGATTTGTAGTTTCAATATCAATCTCCCTAAGTGTTAGCCGTGTTTCTGACTTACTGCTAATTTTTTTGTAAGGGGGATTTAGAATTACCTTACTATACATTCCTCCTGTATTGGATTTGAGTAGTGTTGAACCGTACTTTATAAAGTCATCATGAATTATAGAATAAGTAAACTGAATATTGTTTAAGGAACACAGCTTATTACAAAACTCTAAAGAAAATCGAAGATGTTCCAACAGAGTTTCATCAATTTCAACTGCTGTTACATGGATACTGAGCGGCCTTTTATCTTTTTTGCAAATTTGAGTGATAGTTGCAGTTGTAAGAATACCAATGCCGGCTCCGGGGTCAAGTAGATTTATATGAGGCTCATTTATTTCAAACATGTCACTCATAAAAAGAGCTAGACGTGGTTCTGTGAAAAATTGACCTAGGTTTGATTTGATTTCTTTCTCAGTCGCCTTGCTAACTTGCTGCCGAGTAACGTTGATCTGAGTCAGCATAAGTTCTGAGAATAATTCATTTTTTTTATCAATCATTAGCATAATAAGCCTCCATTCTGGCCGACATAAGATAGACTCTATTATAACAAAGGGAACATATGTGCGATAGGTGTCTTGATATTTTTATTTTATAGTATGGGGTTTACATAGTCCAACTAATTTCCGGTCATTAAAATATGGAATTAATAAAGAATCCCCATTTTCCGTCAAATTATGTAAGGACAGAAGGGAGGTAAAGAAGTAAAATATAGGTAAATAATCCTATTTCGAATGAGGTGACCTTATGAAACTCTCTGTTTACTTACTCAATGAGGATGTGAAGGACTTTAAGAAGGCGATACAGCGGAAATATCTTTCTGGAAACAATCCATTTTTTGAATTGCCTAAAAAAGGAGATTTGAATTATGAATGCATTGCTTTTGTACAGAGTAATAAAGTTAAGGCTCCTAAATGGCTGGAGTTTGTGGGCCAAAACTTCGACTTATCACATCTTGCATTACTAAATGCCTCAAATTCCTTCTTAATCATTCTGAGAGTGAAGAATCGTGTCTTTGCCGTCCCCTTTGGGTTTGCTTATAGTGCTTTAGATAGATCAAGAATAGAGCAAGGTTTTGGTATGCGGGTTACTTTAAATGAGATAGATCCAGAACGCATAGAAACACTAGATACAAGGAACATTGATTTGGTTACCAAGCAAAGAAGAACGCATGTGACGGTAGGGAGTAAAGTTTCTGAATTCGGTCTAAATCAGAATATAGATTGGATTAGATACGTAAGCGGTAAGCCTACAACAAAAGAATTCGCTTCTAAACTGTCAGGTTCGGATTCTTTAGCGATTACTACAGATACCACACTTAAAGAACTTGGGAAGCTCTGTGAAGATCTGTTAGAAAAATTCGAATCGAATGTCTATAAAAAACATTTTGAATTTATAGATTATCTCCGCCCCTTAAAACGCACAGATCTCAAAGTTCAGAATTTAAATGTAGAATTAGAAGGATATTTGGATAACAGAGTGACTCAAAAGGTTACAGTGGCTTTACCAGAAATTCCTGAATCAAATGTGGATCATTACAAAATTTTTATGGGTACTCGAAGTAACAAGTTATCTGACATAACATTGGAGAGTTTCTATAATTTCTTGGATGATAATCCGGATATAGATAATTACTTAGATAAAGTACATATAATCGGTTTGGATAGTGAGGGCTCTCCTGTAACTGCAAAGTATAAGATGCGTGAGTTTATTGTGGCGGAAATAAACAGTGCTTCGGAAACTTTTGTGTTGTCACTGGGTAACTGGTTTCAAGTAGACAATGAGTATGTGAAAATGATCAAAGAAACAGTTAAAGCTATCCCTGATATAACTGACACCTTAAAGTTACCTGCTATAAAGGTGGGAGAAAAGGAAGGGGAGTATAACGAAAGGGTTGGTAAAATCAAAAACTGGCTTCTTTTTGATAAAGAGCTCCTTTACTTTAGTTCAACCGAGAAATATGAGATATGTGATCTTTTAACAAAGGAAATGCAGTACTTGTGCGTTAAGAAAATGTACAGTTCTGCAACTCTCAGCCATCTTTTCGCCCAAGGAAGCGTTTCTGCGAGGCTTTTAAGAGGGGACCCGAGGGTAGAAAAGAAGGTGGAAAAAGCATACAGTCAAATGTGGTCTAAACAGGATTTTTTAGACCAAGAGGCTCCTGAGTTTGTTTATGTGATACCTACAACTAAAGAAGGTGTCCTTAGTGAATGTTTATTCTTCTTTAGCCTTATAAACTTGGTTGATCATGTACGTTCAATAAAAGAAGTGGGCTATAAGGTTTCTCTTTGTAAGGTTGAATATGAGGATTGATATTTTTCTGATAATAGGTGATTGATCAATAATTTCAATCCTCAACTAATTGCGGAAATTCAAATGAATAATTTAGAGCGATATAATTTATGTCTGATAAAATATAGTGGGAATTTGGAGGAAGTCAATGGACTCCAACTTTGATATTTATTTAGCACTTAATGAATTAGCAAAAGATCGTCCAGTTTTCCACTCAGAATCAGATTTTCAGTTTGCGTTTGCATGGAAAATCCAATCAATGTATCCTTATGCTTTGATTAGGCTAGAGTATAATCCACAGGCGTTTAGTAGTAGAACCTACATTGATATTTGGATTCAATTTTCTAATGGGCAAAATATTGCAATTGAACTTAAATATAAAACAAGAAAGATAACGTTACAGCATTTGGGTGAAACATATGAATTAGCACGACATGGAGCACCAGCAAATAATCGATTCTTAATAGTGCAAGATATAGCACGTCTTGAACGTGTTGTAAAACAAGTACCCAACACATCCGGGTATGCTGTTATTGTAACTAATGATAACGAATACTGGCAAGAGTGGAAGATCCCTAAAGAAACTAAGGACAAGGCGTTTAGGGTTCATGAAGGCGCATTTTTAACTGGTCAACTTAAATGGAAGGAAGACACAGCAACGAGTACTATTCGATCCTTAGGAGATGCTTTATACCTTGATGGCAGATATTCAATGAAGTGGTTCGATTACTCTACTTCTACAGGTTCTACCTTCAAGCTTCTTATAAATAAGGTTATTCAAGTTTAAGGAGACCTCCGTTTTTGGAACATTAAAGAGTTACTAAATCAGAAATAAGAGGAAATAGGCCGCTGTTTTCCTTCGTTTGGTAAAGGAGTGATGAGAATGACTAGTTTATTTATTATTGGTAATGGGTTTGACATAGCTCACGGAATGAGGACATCCTATGAAGACTTTCATCAATATCTTAAGGAGGAATATCCGGATGCTTCATTCGATGGATGTGTACCCGAAGCTCAAATGATGCCTGATGGTGATATGAGTTATGGTGATATTGATGTAGTAGGTTTCTTAATGGAGGTCATTACTAATGCCGAGCCGGAAGGTGAAAAATGGTCCGATCTCGAAACATCACTTGGTTATTTAAATTTAGATGAATACCTCGATAACTTTGATGATGAAGATGATGATAACGAGTGGCATAAAGTTTACAGAAATGAAGACCTATCAAACAACCTTGTCGGAGCAGTATTGGAGATTACCGATTATTTTGCTGGATGGATCAATACAATTGATATTGATGAAGTATCTCCCAAGAGTGAGTTTGAAAAGTTGATTGATAATGGTAAAGATCTTTTCCTAACCTTCAACTACACTGCTACGTTAGAGGCGCTATACGAAGCGAAGAATGTTTGCCACATTCACGGAAAGCAAGGCGGCAAATTATTGTTCGGGCATGGAAACAATACTGATTATACAGAAGAATATATGGGGCGCCATGTTGGTTCTGAGAACTCACTACAAGGTATGCAAGAAAAATTAAGAAAGAACACAACCGAAGCTATTAAGGTGAACGAGGACTTCTTTAATAGTATTAGAACAATATCTGTTGATAAAGTATATTCATTCGGATTTTCTTTCTCCGAAGTTGATAAAATATACATAACGGAGATTTGTCGCAGATTAACGAATGCAGATGTTACTTGGTATCTAAATGACTTTGATGATATTGTACTACGTAAGGAATACGAAAATGTTATTAAATCTTGTGGCTTTAATGGTGTGTTTGATACTTATCATGTTTCCTAGATTCTGACACATTAATGCAGGATGACTACTAGGCTCCCTCTCCATAAGGCCAAAACATCACGCGGCGGTGAATTGACATGGTTCCTTTCTGAGCATTTGTCCATGTAAAACCACAATAGCTAAAGCTGAATTGGGGTTCAGTATCGTTCAACTGAACTTAACAGCTCCGCTGCTGATGGTGCGATATTATTGTCTAGGGTTAAACGAAGGGGATGATTTTAATGTGGGATGGAATATTGCTTCTAGTAATTATTGCGGGTTTCTTTTCTCTTGGACTTTTTATAAAAAACTATTTGCCTACTTATATGAACGAAAAAGGGAAAAACTTAGCGACCAAAGAAGACATTGGGGATATTACACAAAAAACCGAAGAAGTAAAAAATGTGTTTCAAAAGGAGTTTGCGGATTTTTCTACGGAGTTAAGTTTTAAAAATGATTTCTATTACAAACAATATTCCCAGTTATATGCGAAGCTGTATGCCATCGTAGCTCAGTCGGAATACTTTAGATACTTTGCTGAGAAATATCATGGCTTAAATTATCCATCGGATGACGTTCCTTTCTTTGAAATCCACGGTAAACGGACGGAAATGAAAGCAGATCTTTTTTCTAGTACTATCTTAAGTCAGAAGGCAGAAGAAATAACGGATTCCGTTACTGAGTACAACAAGAAGCAGATTTGTGATTTTATCATAGCAAACGGAGATATTGCCTCGCAGAAATTGCTGAAGCTTGCTGTCGCCTACCGGTATGCACATCGCCATTACTCTGGTTCTGGAAAGAATGTGGAAGATGAAGAACTTAAAAAAGCGTTCGATAATGAGGAATTTGAATTGATTAAGAAGATCGTTCGTACGATCATTATAGACTATAATACGTTAAGAAAAGATATCAAGTTAGAATTTAGCACAAGTGAACTTGAAACTGGCCTTTTTGATGACCTGGAGTTTAAAGCAAAGTAAGGTACCCCTGGATACTATCGATGAAAGAGGGATCCCTGTGATTGCATATGTTACTACGTAACCTCACCAACCATCCTCGGCAGAACACTTCGGTGAATTGTGATTTTGCACAGCCACGGGTCACTGCTTCAAACCCTTGTCCAAGTGTGAAGGGCGCCTAACCAGGGCGTCCTTCATTTCGCTCTATTTATGATACGGTGAACCGTATCATAAGTGACGGCGAAATCTTATGGATCAGCTTCTGAAGAACAGGTATAATTTACAGGGAAATATACTTTTTACAAGCTCCAGATGCCGGTATCTGGTTTACGCATCACCATAATCCAACTGCGTAGAGTTTCGCGATTCGCCTCCGCGACTGGATATGCCCGAGCAGAACATAATTTTCTTGATCCAGGCGAAAAGCTGCTTGTTGTCACTATCAATCCTTTTTCTGCTTTTTCATATAGCACATCAGCGTACAAGGCTTTTACAATAGTTTGCTCGACCAAATCTTTTTGTCTTTTACACTGAATTAGAATTGTTGGCGGCCCTGGAAAGCCCAGCAAGGCTTTTGATTTATGAAATTCAATTGGATAGAAGATTATTTAGTGCATCATTAATAAATGAGATATCAGGCTGATGAATACCCCTTCCAGCAAAATGTCCCCAAATGGAGTCTATTGGATGTATGCATGCGTTCGGCATATGATCGGCTTCGTACATGCTATCATCGTGCGTAAAATAGAGATCTGTTTTTCCTGGCATAATGCAGGCTTGGGCCTTGATACTTTGGAGTGCCTTATTGAAATCACCCTTGTACAAGGGATTATTGCTGATGTCGGCATGTTGCCCTGTGCGAATCATTGCCAATAAGTTGTAAGGGTCAAGCGTAAGAAAGTTTTGCTCCCAGAAACCGGCAATAAACTCATCTAATGAATCGTACCCTAGCTCCTTGTAGCAGCTATTACGATAGAACGCATGCGAGAGTCCCCATCCGGCGTAAATACGTCCTACGGCTCGTAAGCTTGTGCTCGTGCCGTTAGTCTCCAGTGGAGCTTTTACACCTTCAAAGAAGGCATAGGTGTGAGGCCAAGTCTTGGCTGTTCCGTTAAAAGGTGCTATCCGTTGAACCATATTGGGATAAGCGGCTCCCCATTCAAAGGCTTGCATAGCTCCTAATGACCAGCCTGTGACCAGAGCAATCTTCTTAATTCCTAGTTTGTACATCATGAGATGGTGCTGTATTCGCACATTATCATAGATTGTAATAAGAGGAAATGAGTTCTTATCTGACGGTATTTCTATGTTGCTAGGGGATGAAGACAAGCCGTTTCCTAAAAGATTTGGAACAATAATAAAGTATTTATTCGGATCCAGTGCCATACCTTCGCCGATCAACCATTCATTACTTCGATGGGTATCGCCCAGAGCTGTAGGATACAAAATAACATTGTTCTTCTCAGCATTCAAAGTCCCATAAGTTTTGTATGCGAGAAAAGCGTTATTTAGCACTGCACCTGACTGCAGGGTATAATCGCCTAGCTCCAAAATCTCATATTCCATGATATAGTCCCTCCCAAAATTGAATTGGTTTCATTCTAGTTTAATCATTGCAGCAGCCGCAGTTTAAGACTTTATTTACCTCCACTTCATAGAGGAGGGAGACAGGAAATAGAGTTATAAAATGGAATCGGGTGGAATTTATTCCAGGCCAGCAATCTTCACCATCTCTACGAAAGCTGTCAAGGCTTTACTGGAAAATGGAGCATTCCGGCGAACCAGGTTTGTCTGCGTACACCTAAACGCTGCCGGAATCGTGAATGCACCCAGCGACTTGTAGGCTCCAGTCAGCACGGATTCAGGCAGCAGCGTAGCAGCAAGACCGGACCGCACACAACTCAGGAGCGTTTCCAACGAACCGATTTCAATCATATTCACCAGAGGTATTCCTTTGTTGCCAAGCCACTCCTCCAAAATAGCTCTGAATGGACATCCCTTCGGAGAAACAGCCCATTTTGTATTCGACAGGTCCGGGTAAACCTCATCTGTTTTTTTGGTCAGTAGCTTGACCTGCTCCTGCATCGTATATTCACAAATCAACTGAGGCGACTTGATATCACCAGTGATGAAGGCGCCATCCAATTGATAGTTTAGCACCTTTGCAAGAAGCTCCGATGAGGTTCCAGTTATAAAGGAAAGCGATACATCAGGGTATTGCAATTGAAAATCTGATAAGATGTTCATAAAATTTCCGCACGTAACGGTCTCTACAACGCCGATCGCTAAGGAGCCGCTTGGATAAGAAGTCTCCCGGACCTCTTTAACCGCTTCTTCGGACAAATTCATAATCGTTAGCGCATATTTGCGGAATACGATCCCCTTCTCAGATAGTGTGACGCCTTTGGAATGTCTGTGGAACAACTCTACCCCCAATTCAGACTCCAGCTTACGGATTCGCGCGGTAACATTCGACTGCACGTACTCCAATCGTTCAGCTGCCCGCGAAATACTGCCTTCTTCTGCAATGCTCAAAAATACTTTGAGATCAATCAGTTCCATGCTTTACTCCTTCAAAGGGATATCAGAAATAATGATACCGATATCAATATCGATCATTATTCAATTTGCAATTTCATTATTACAATGAGGATAAGAAAGCGTTAAACATAAAACCGCATTTGGAAAGGGGAAATAGAATTGAATCCAAAAAACCATTCACAAAAGCTGCTTATCCTCGTTGGCAGCCCGCGACGCGAAGGGAATTCTGCCGCGCTTGCAGCAGCTGTTCAGCGTGGCGCCGAGCAGGTGAGAACTCAGGTATCGTTGCGGTTCATTGACTCGTACATTTCAAGCTTCCTCCATGATTGCCGGACATGTCGTCTTCCGGACGGCGAGTGCGCTATTGCCGACCAGTACCGGACGCTGTTTTTCGATGACTTTCTACCGGCCGACGGTGTGGTGTTCTGTTCCCCGGTGTACTGGTACGGGTTATCAGCTCAGACAAAAGCGTTCTTCGATCGCACATTCTGCTATTATGCAGCGTCGTACTCGGAATCGGCCCATGTTATGGAGAGGATGTCCCGCAAGCGTATTGGCCTTGCGCTGGCTTCCGAGGAGACTTATCCGGGCGCATCGCTCGGCATTATCCATCAAATTCAGGAGTATTCCCGCTACACAGACTCCGAATTTGTTGGTGTCGTACGAGGCTTCGGCAACAGCCGCGGCGAGGTGGTGAATGACCCAAGCTCTCCGGTTACCGCCGCCGAGCAGCTTGGCCGTGAATTTTTCCGGGGCAAATATTCCGATTACCGCATAGACACCCAGAGGAGCGGGCGAGTGTGGCCTTCGGATTCGACTAATTAGTTGCTCCTGAAAAAGTCCAAAATTGAAAAAAAAAGGCCCCCCATTTTCTGTCTTGGATTATTCTGGGCGACATTCTGATCGATATATTATCCCCTTCGGAGGGAATCCTCAGTTGGGCGCTCGGCCTGCTCATTACGAAGCGGCAGTCATCGACGGTGCGAACCGCTGGCGCCAGACCTGGCACGTCACCCTTTCGGGTATCGCCCTGATCGTCGTGCTGATGGTGAGGTTGAGCTTGGGCAACGTTCTCAAGCATTCAAGATCAATGGGGGAAACTTACCATAAGTGACGGCGAAAATGTCTGCAAAAATCCTCTTTTTGGTGGTTCAGGCTCTGGCTTTCAGCTCTTTTCCACATCCGTCAAAAATGGATTAAAGCTCTTCTGGGCATATTCCATAGCATCGATATACTTTTGCTGTTTTGACCGCTCTATCATTTCTTCAGGACTAACGTCCTCTATTTTGGATGTTATCCACCATATATTCCCGAACGGATCAATTACTCTTCCACCTCGTTCCCCCCATGCCTGGGTTATCACTTTCGTCATGGATGTAGCGCCGGCCTCTATGGCCTGAGCATAAAATTTATCACTGTCGTCCACGTACAGACGAATTAAGCAAGGAAACGGCGGCCATTCGTCAGGAGAATCGAACATGAGAATTTTTGAATCACCGATGCGTACCTCTGCATGCCCTATGCTTCCGTCAGCATTGTATACCCGGCCAAGTTCCTGTGCATAAAAGGCGGAAGCCAAAAAGGCAATCAATTTTTCTGTGCTTTTTGTAGTGATCCAAGGGGTAATGGTATGGTTCTCAGCATGCAACATTTGGTTCTCGTTCATTCAGCCCAACCTCCAATGATAGAATTGGATTGATTGTATCATGTAAAACTTGACAACATTATGTCATAGTTTAAAGGGTAGAGGGGGTGACAGGATGAGGATCGACCGATTAATCTCCATTATTATGCTTCTCATGCAACGCAGAAAAATGGATGCTAAAGAGCTGGCCGCCATTTTGGAAGTGACTACCCGTACGATTTACCGGGATATTGAAGCTATCAATCAGGCGGGTATTCCGATCGTAACCTACCCTGGACGTCTGGGCGGCATTGGTATTCTGGAAGAATATAAAGTAGATAAAAAGTTTTTTACCAACAACGACATTCGCACGATGCTTATTGGTTTGTTAGGCCTTCAATCTGTATTAAAAGACGAGCAATCCAAAAATGCCATTATCAAAGTCAAAGGTATGGTGCCTAGTAATCAATTATCGTTGGTTGAAAGACAAACGGAACAAATCGTCATTGACCTGACGCCGTGGTATGCAGACGCTCGTTTGGAGCAATTTCTAGAATGCGTGCAAAGAGCTTTGGATCAGCAGAAAATATTACATTTTGAATATTGCAACGCACAGGGAGGGACGTCCAACCGGGAAGTCGAGCCGTACCGACTTGTTCACAAGGGAAATCATTGGTACTTGCAAGGCTTTTGTCGGACAAAGCAGGAGTTTCGAACATTTAGAGTTTACCGGATATCTAATATTTCTCTATCAAAGACTACATTTGTCCCGAGCAATTTTGAAATCGATGAGATGGATGCATCATTCTCCAAAGAAGTATCATGGATAAACGTTCAAATTAGATTTAATGAGAATATTAAAAAGACGATGATAGATTATTATGGTGAAGATTGTATTGTTTCTTATTCGGATGGCTGGTACACTGCAACAATTTCATTGGAAGATAATGAGCAAGGTTATGACTCCTTATTAAGGTTTACCAATCACTGCGAATGTTTGAGCCCTTCGCATATCAGAGAACATTTAATTGAAAAAGCGGCTGGTATTTTGTCTTTATATGGACGATAGACGGACAGCGCGGAGAATCGTACCACAGTGCCGAAAGACCTGATACATCGTTTTATGGGAAGTTCCCCAATGCGCGTGGGGTGACGTACTTTAAACCACAATATTTTATAGCATAACTGAAATAAATCACCTAATAAACGCACGGGGAGAGCTGCTACGGCAGCATTATTCACATTTTTCGCCGGTAGAACCGTTAAGCTGAACCTTATCACAAATAGGGCGAAATTATAACGGTGACACTAAGTTTGCCAATAAGACGTAGGAATTTACGACTTGTTGTCGAAGTTACACTTCATTACTCATTTTCAGTCTTACTTCCGGAGGGTGCCTTGATGATTGCCGCAACAAAGATGCATATTCCTCATGAACGGCATACTTTGGTTATTCGCTCGGATCTGATTCGTATGCTAGATCAGGGCATGGATGCGAAGCTGACGTTCGTATTCGCTCCATCCGGCTATGGGAAAACGACGGCGTTAAGCGAATGGGCCAGACAAAGAGAGAAATCTGTTGCATGGGTATCACTCGGCAAGCAGGACGACGGATGGATTACATTCTGGAACACGGTCATCGCTTCGATCCAGAATCGGATTGTAGGTTTTGGCCGGACGGTTTGGCCACTGCTAGCTCAGGGGCCCTCTGCGTCTTCCGCGTCAATGGAGCCGGCAATGACTGCGCTGTTGAACGAGTTGTATCGATTGCCAGGCGAGCTGGTCATCCTAATTGACGATTATCACCTGGTGACGATGCCCGCCATCCAGAAGTCGATGAGCTACTTGCTCGAATATCTTCCCGATCATATTCATTTATATATCGCAAGTCGCAATGACCTATCCTTCCCGACAACAAGATTGTTGTCGAAAGGCCAGATGCGACGGATTACGATTGAACAATTGCGGTTCCGACCTGAGGAAGTATCCGATTTCTTCCAAGATACGACGGAATTGAAGCTGTCGATGGAGCAACTCCATATATTGTACAACCAAACCGAAGGCTGGATTAGCGGATTGCGTCTGGCGGCCATCTCCCTGAAACGGAGCGGCAATGTGGCTGAAATGATCCGTCAGTTCAGCGGTCAGCAACAGCTCGTATCGAATTACTTGTTGGAGGAAGTCATTGGCGATCTGCCGGAGGCGATGCTCGGTTTTTTGCTGCAAACCTCCGTATTAAACCAGATGAATTACGCCTTGTGCGAGGCGGTGACCGGCCAGTCGGGAGGCCAGCAACAGCTGGAACAATTGGAACAGCTACAGCTATTCATTATTCCATTGGACGATCAACGCAGATGGTATCGTTATCACCATCTGCTGTCTGATTTTCTACAGTCGATGCTCGCTCGAACAGAGCCTGAGCTGTGGGTTCAAGCGAATGCGCGAGCCGCGCAATGGCTCGAAAATAATGGCTTTGTCGAAGAAGCGGCAGAGCACTACTTGGCGGGGCGGCAGTATGATGACGCCGTTCGACTGATCGAGGGTTATCTGCATGAATTTCTGATTGGCGGCAAAAACTTCGTCGTTGCTCGCTGGGTGATGAAAGTGCCTGAGCAATACTTATCGCATAGGCCATTCCTCGAGCTTTTTTATTTGTATGCGATGGTTGGTATTCGGCAGTTTAAAAGCATTCCGGATCGAGCGAAGCGGCTTCGGGTCCGTTTTGAAGCGATGAAGGATCATATGGATGCGGACGTATGGTGTGCGACGATGGGAGAAATCTATTATATCTGCGCTTCTGCTGCCTATGTATCCAAAGACCTTGTCAGCACAGCTGAATATTTTATCCGCGGGGATAAGTCTGCACCTGAGCACAGCTTGTTTATTCAAGGCGGCAACAATAGACATTATTCCGTAGAAGAGTTTGATGACCATCTGTGCTACATTAACGACTATCATGGCGCGGCACAATTTTTCGCCAGGATGACGGGTCATTGGCGGGATCACGTGAACCATCCGTATGCGACGCCGATGTATGCGTCATATGCCAAGCTATTGTGCGAGTGGAATCGGTTAGAGGAAGCGGAAGTTTGGATCAACCGTATGAACCGCGCGGACGGACTCGCGCCCGTTCCTCGCAATATGTATCAACTGGATGTGGCGGCTTCGAGAATTCAAGAAGCGAAGGGGAACTCACTAGAAGCTGCGGCGCTGCTAGAACGACTTAAGCTGAGGATCGATTCACCGGACTATGAAATCTTCCTACGGAAAATCGAAGCGGAACAGGCCAGCCTGGCGGTGCGTCAAGGCGACTTGGCGTCTGCTCAGCGATGGTTGAAGCAATGTGGGATGTCATACTCGGACGAGGCAACGCTGGACAAAGTGCCCGAACAGTTGGCGCTGGTTCGCGTGCTTGCCGCATGCGAACAATACGAACAAGCGCTTTCTCTCGCAGAGCGGCAGTATCATCTGTTGACGAAGGAAGACCGTCTGCGGGACCGCATTCACATTCTGATTTTGCAAAGCATGGCGTTATATAATAATGGTCGGATTGAGCCGGCGCTGGCGAAGCTGGGTATCGCACTGCGTATCGCGAAGCCGCAAGGGTTCATCCGCAGCTTCGTTAACGAAGGCGCGGCGATGGCGGAGCTGTTGTCTATTTATGTGCAGTCGCATGGAGACAAGGGGGCGGGATCGACGGATGTGTCCAGTTATGCGGGTCTCATACTAGATGCGTTTCACATGAATAACACACGTCCGCGAATGAAGATTCGATGTTTTGGGCGATTGCGTGTAGAGACGGAGAACGGTACTGCGATCAAGTGGCGGACATCCAAAACCGAAGAGTTGATGGCCTTTCTCCTTCATCATCGCGGCGAGGCGGTGAGCAGGGATCGAATTCTCGATTCTTTGTGGGGAGAGGTGCAAGTTGAAAGGGCAGGGGCCCAGTTTAATACGACGGCTCACTATTTACGCAAGGCTTTAAGCCAAATCGGCCTTGATGGCATCGTTCAGCATGTGGGAGACGGTTACCGAATCGATATGAGTCAGTTGGAATGTGATCTCGTTGACTGGAATCGTTTGCTGGCGGCTCAGACGCAGATCGATGATATCAAGCTGCGGGACTTTGCCAGTGAGCTAGTTCAATTATATGGAGAAGGCTATATGGCAGGCACCTCGTACGTATGGGCAGAGCCGACGCGAGTTCGCCTGGAAAACCAGTACGTCGAGATGTTGCTTCGTCTCCATGAACGTGAGAAGGAAATGGGGCAGTATGATGTGGCTGCGGAACTGCTGAGGCAGGCGCTTGCGCGCGATCCGTTGAATGATTATATTCATGAGCTGCTCATCCGCGTGATGGTGCTGGCAGGTAACCGCTTTTCAGCGATCAAGCAATATGAGGCGCTCCAGAAGATGTTGTTGACCGAGTTCGGAATGAAGCCAAAGGAAGCGGTCAGGAGACTGCTGGATATAAACTGAAGCATTTTACTTTGAAGGGAGTATCCCTCAGTCATCGAGTATGACTGAGGGATACTCCTTTTTCTATGAGCGGATTGTTTAGGGTTTGTTTAGACCGCCTGTGCTAAGTTGTAGCAGAATATCGACATCCTGCAGGGGTTTAGTAGTTATTTTGTCTGATTTTATCGGCGCCTAAACTTTCGAAAAATGCCTAGCCGAGCCGGACAGATATTGGATTGATTATCATATCGGAAGGATGTTGGACTTGAACAAGTGGCATAAGCGAACGATTAGCTTCTTACTTTTATTTTCTATTCTGGTATCGTTATTATCAACGTGGGCATTTGCTGCTCCAACAAGTGCGGTCGCGCCAACAGGTTCCTCTTCTACGCCAATAACATGGCATGATGCATCACGGAATGCAGGGACAGCGCAAAATACATTTCAAGATGTAAAATCAACGGATTGGTTCTACGATGCTGTAATGTATGTGCTGCAAAATGATATATTCACGGGTACTGGACAAGATACCTTCTCGCCGAAGAGTACAATGACTCGTGCCATGTATGTAACGGTGCTTGGACGAATCGCAGGTGTTGATGCAGGTAAATTCACCACTTCTGTATTTACAGATGTGCCGCTGACTGCTTGGTATGCGCCTTATGTGCAATGGGCAGTTGAGAAAGGCATTACAAGCGGTACGGGTGGCGACACCTTCTCGCCCAACAAGACTCTATCAAGAGAAATGATGGTGACGCTGACATTACGATATTTTGAAAATGAAAACATCGCTTATCAAACGAACGTCAAAGTAACAACGTTACCGAGTGACATCGCGGATATTTCTCCTTGGGCGGTCGATGCGGTTGTCAAGCTATGGCAGGCAGGCTTGCTTACCGGAGACGAGCATGGTGATTTCAAACCCAAGTCTAGCGCAACTCGTGTTGAAGCGGCTGCTTTTTGCATGCGCAGCAACGAAGTTGTAAAGGTTTGGGCGAGCCAGAATCAAGTAGTTCCAACACCTTCGCCATCACCAACGCCAACACCAATAACCGAGAATGCTAGCAGCGGCGGTGGCGGTAACTCAGGAAGTAGCGACGCTGTTACTTATGCCATTACGTTTGTAACAAATGGCGGACCGGCTATTGCTAGCCTTCAGCTCCACAAAGGTGAAACTATGAGCAATCTTCCGGTTCCAGTGAAGCAAGGGTTTATTTTTCAAGGTTGGTATAAGAACAGTGATCTTACACGAATATTCGCCGATGGCAGTACAGTCAACGAAAACATGACGTTGTATGCCAAATATATTGAAAGCCTCGATGATGCCGTTCAAAGTATTCCGAGTATTACGGTTCTGGATCAAGCGCCGAGCTTCACGATCAAAGTGGATGATGCTACGGGCAACATGACGGTAGACCAAGTGAAAGCTGGAATGAAGTTTGAATCGCCGGGCAATCCCCAATTTGCAGGCATTGAAGTAACCGGCTCGCATGGTCAGTTCATTGTAGTTGCCAAAGGCGGCGCGTTCGAGGAAGGGAACACCTACCAGCTTACGCTTACGGACGCCCATCTTTCTTTTGCAGGTCAAGACCCTACGACCACGATCTATGTTTTTGACATTGCCAAACAAGAGGTCGTGCAGTTACCGCTAAACCATGACATGGTTTATGTGCCGTTCTCGGACGTATCGAACATGACGGAGAACGGTACGGATGTGGACTCCCTATCGATTCCGGTTATCACTGCGGAGGTTGGCGATAGCAGAACAAGTCTGGGCTCAGTTAACGTTTTAAACGGTACTTTCGATTATGACGGTCATTCGGTTCAAGTTGGCGATACCGTTGCCATATATACAGGTGTTCGGCCTGATCAGCGTACTGTACATACAAGCGACGCCGGCAACGGCGATGTGGCTTATGTAGAGATCACGGCGAAAAGCGGCAACACCTACACCTATACCCATGCAGATCCCGAGAAAGTGTTAGTTAAACCGAACGTTCTTCCTGTGAGCACGACAGCGGACACGGATGGAAGCGCGACGAACCACTCTATCACGCTAGAGCATACAACGATGAACTATAGTAATAGTAAGTATTCGCCGCTGGGTCTGGATGAGCTCACCGTTGTAAAAGCAGGGGACTTTATCGCTTTCTACAATGGTGAATTCGGCAGCGGAGCCACTTCTGCAGGATACGGACTCATCACGTCGATCACGCATGCGGAAGATATGGATATCCTTACTTATACAGATGCAACGGAGGAACAACTAGAGAACCCTCTGAATTTCTATCAGAAGCAAACGCTCGACGGAGATCAGTTATTATCGAATGCCGAAGTCGCGAGTCTGGAAGGGCAAATCAAGCAGCAAGCCGTAGCAAGTGGATTCGTCAATCAAGCGGCTAATTATTTGTCCACTGCGGCGCTGCAAACCGACAGCTTCAAGCAGCAGTACAACGCGCTTGCACCGATGGCTGCAACAAACTCCAGCAAAAAAGTAAGCGTGGAAAATCTAACTATCATACCTTCGATAGGCAGTCAATTGCAGCATTTTCCGGGATATACGGGGGTTAGCGTCTCTCTCCAAGTGAAGTGCGATATCGTCATTGATTCCAACAACGACAATAAAGATGTCATTATTATTCATCTGACGAGCACGTTCCTTGAAGAAATGCATTTTGGTCTCAGTATTAATGGCCAGACGCAGACCCATAAAATTTTGTTCGTTCCTATCATAGATGACTATGTCATAACGGCCAACCTAGATGCCTATACGTACACAGGCATCACGATAACGGCCGAGATCGGCACCATCGCAAAGACTAATCTAAAGGATGCTTTAAAGGACTGGAATAAGATAAACAACGCAGTAAACATCGCTCAGCAGATTCAAGCGCTGCTTGAGGGTGTCGATGATTCCGGGGCAATCTCCGCGACTACATTGAAGAACAAGTATCGGAGCCTGCTGAAGAACGAAACGGAATGGGTTCCGTTCCTAAGCAAAGAACTCGTGAGGAACCGTCCAAGTGTTTGCGCGGGTCTCGTTCAAGTTGAATTTACGGCTACTCTTGTCGTCAGTGTCAATCCGAATCTGACGGTGGGTGCGGATTATAGTTATCAGAGCGCCAAGAGGTATACGGCTACCGTAAAGGTTTATTCTTTTACAGGCAGCAGCAGCACCTTAAGTTTACAAGGTGATGGTAACTATCAGTTTAAGTTCTATGTCCTGGGTACTATAGGATTGCGCGCAGGTCTTCTAATGGAACTTAAGGCAGGTATTTTAAGTGTTAAATTGAATAGTATAGGCGCCTCTGCAGAGGCTGGAATTTATTTGAAATTATGGGGATATTTCTACTACCAGCTGACGAATACGTCCGCCGGCAAGACGGCCGATTCTCTAGGCGCTTTGTATTTGGAATCGGGAGTTTACTTGGTTTCAGTAGTCGGGGCGCAGCTGGGCGGCGGTTTGCTCTCGGGAGATGTTCCGCTGTACGAAAATGAATGGCTGCTTTATTCTGCGGGGTCGCAAAACAATGCCGATGACTTCGCATACCCCCAGGATGATTCGCTTGGATTTACATTCGTGCCTGCTGCGACCTCCTTCCAAGTTCCGGACAAACTGTTTACGATGAATGGAATCGATATGAAAACAGGAGACGCGACTGCCAAAGTTTATGATCCATCCAATTTCGATATCCAGGTGGATAATCCTGATTTCAAGTATAATCCGAGCACCAGAACGATAGAAGTTGCCAACAAGAGCAATTCGGTGAGCGCAGGCAACTTGGTTATTACATGGAAGAATGCGTCCTTGGCTTTCAGCGCATCCCCAATAAAGCGCACGTTGCCATTGTATTGGTCATCGAGACAGGGTAATTATACGATCGAACTGGAACTGAGGAACGGTGAGATCAACAGAGTCATTTCTGCGCCCTATGATGCAAAAATTGATGTTCAGGCTCCCGTATATTCAGGATATACCTTTAAAGGCTGGTATACGGCTCTTGACGGCGGCACGAAGTATACGATTTCTAACACAATGCCGGCAAAGGATCTCCACCTTTATGCGCACTGGGTGCCGAACAGCAATACGCCGTATGCCGTTGAACATTATTTAATAGATCCGAACAGAGGAGATGCCAGCCTTGCGGCTACGGAGAACTTGCAGGGGACAACAAATACGGAGATTAATATCACCTCCAACAAATTCGCGCTCCAAGGTTATTTAACTGGTTCTGTAAGCGGTGTGTACATTAAGGGAGACGGCACGGCAGTCGCCAGAATTTATTACCGGCCCGCGGATCGGATGATGACCTTCAAATTAGGCTATGGGGCTTCATCTGCCGGGAGTACGGTAAGCGCGCCAATCGGGAAGGACATATCCACTCAAATACCGGTAATGACAAGGCCAGGCTATTCGTTCGCCGGATGGTCGCCATCCGTTCCGAACGCCATGCCGAGTCAAGACGCTACATACACCGCGACGTGGACAGCCAGAAACGATACGCCTTACAAAATCGTATACTTGCAGCAGGATATGGGAAAGGACCAATACGGATATCCCATCGGAGGTAACACATATACAATCGCTGATGTGGAATTATTAAAAGGAACGACGGATACGGCAATTAACGCAACGCCAAAGAGTTATGAGGGCTTTAGCTATGACAGTTCTGCCCCAGGCACGCTTCTCACGAGTACAATCGCGGCCGATGGGACTACTGTTCTAAAGATGTATTACAAACGTAACCAGTATCTCGCAACATTTGATCCAAACGGAGGTACGCTTGTTGGCGGTTATACCAACCCTATTAACAAGACGATCTATTATGGTCAGAATATGAACATATGGACACCTGCTGTAACCAATGGAAATGCCGTGTTCATGGGATGGTCGCCTTCCATACCCGCGACAATGCCAGGGCATAATGTCACTTTCACGTCACAATGGAAACAGGGTTCTTATACGGTAGACCATATTCGGCAAGATCTAACGGGTGCATATACGATAACCGAATCCGAGACGATAGTTGCTCCAGCCAATAATACAGTTACCGGAACGCCCAAAAGTTATGAAGGCTTCACGTATAACAGCGGCATGTCGGGTACTATCGCATCAGGGGTAGTGGGGGATTCGACGAATAGCCCGCTGCATTTGAAACTGTATTACGCGCGCAACAGCTACAAGGTGACGTTTGATGCCAATGGAGGTACGGGCGGAACCACGATAAATGTGGTGTACGGCGCGTCCACGTTTATCGTCTCTGCGCCGCAAGTGACAAAGGCAGGCAATGTGTTCAAGGAGTGGTCTCCTTTGCTTTCCGCCATGCCTGAAACGATGCCCGCCCAGGATATTGCGTACACCGCTCAGTGGAAGGCGGGTCCCTCCGTAAATTATGCAGGTATCATTCTTCAAGCGTCTTATAAAGTGGGAGATACCCTTACGGCTACTGCGACAATAAGCGACGGTAATCCAGTAGGCAACCGAGCGGCTTATCAATGGCAAGTAGAAACGAATGTAGGTAGCGGGACGTACCAAAATGCATCCGGTTCGGGCAGCACAACGGCGAGCTACACGATTGCAATGGCGGATATGGGTAAGAAACTGAGAGTTGCGGTTACCGGCGCAGAGGAAGCAACGGGAACAGAAACGAGTATAGCAACTAGTGCAGTGCTCATACCAGTCTCAGGGGTAACGATCAATATTGTCAATCCTATCGTGGGAGATACCCTTGCTGCCAATGTCACCATGGGAGATGGCAATGCAGCGGGCAGCCGAGTGAACTACCAATGGAAAGTAGAAACGACGGCAGATAGTGGAACATACCAGGATGCAGCGGGCACGGGCAGCCAAACCGCAACATACACGGTTGCAGAAGCAGATTCGGGTAAGAAACTGCAAGTTGTGGTGACGGGTGCAGCGGGAGCATCGGGAACGGCAACAAGCGCAGCAACAAGCGCGGTGCCTGTTGGTGTCGCGGGAGTAACGATAGATAATATATATCCGACCATTGATGCGATCCTTACGGCTAGCGCAACCATGCAAGATGGTAATGTTGCAGGCAACCGAGTGATCTACCAATGGAAAGTAGAGTCGGCGGCTGGAAGCGGAACGTACCAGAATGCGACGGGTACGGGCAACGCGACAGCGAGCTATACGGTTGCGGCGGATGACATGGGTAAGAAACTGCAGGTTGTGGTGATGGGCGTAAGCCCGGCAACCGGAACAAAAACCGCTACGACAAGCACGGTGATCGATTCTATCTATATCACTGGCGTAACAATTCCCAATGTAAATCCGGGGGTTGGTTGGCGCGGGGTAAATTCCGGTGTTTATGCCAGAGTATCGATGAGTGATGGTAATCCGACAGAAGGTCGAGTGTCTTTTCAATGGCAAGTAGAAACGGAAACAGGGAGCGGGACGTATCAGAATGCAACAGGTGAAGTCTTCGAATCCCAGGGAGCCGGATTTTACAGACCTGTAGCAGGAGATATAGGCAAGAAGCTGAAAGTCATTGTGACAGGCTTAGGTCCGGTTGCCGGAACGAAAACCACGGTAACCAATGCGGTAATCGCTGGTTTTGATAATTATCCTATTATAGACAATACAAATCCTAGAATAGGTGATACCCTGCATGCGGATGTCTTGATGGCTGATGGCAATCCGCCTGGCGACCGCGTTACGTATCAGTGGTATACGGAAGACCTATTACCCGGAGACTATATCCCTGCCAAGGGTGTTGACGCCACAACGGCAAGTTACACGGTTAAGGCAGCGGATGGAGGCAAGAGGCTGAAAGTTACGGTTACTGTCGACGCAGATTACGGCGCTCTAGGAAGTGCGGCCACGAATGCGGTGAAGTTGATTTCGGACAACATTATCCCTACATGGATCGCGGTTGCCCAATCAGCCGGACTGACGAATCTCACTCAAGTCTCGAACACGGTAGTATCCATGTCAGGCCCAGCTACGCTAACGGGCAATTTGACAATTCCGGAAGGCGTAACGCTTATTGTGAGTGATCCATTTGTTGTGGCTGCAGGCACAAAGCTTACCATTGAGGGCACGCTAAAGGTCCATAACCACCCGTCGTTTGCCAACAACGGCACCATAGTAATGGAAAATAATTCGTATTTTATCCAGTTTGGCGAGGATTTCACCGAGGAACTTTCGGAAGCAATAAACGAATGGATCGATAATGGTACATTCATCATCAACGGTGACGGCACTCTTGTAATTGTCCCCCGCGAGCTATGAAACGAAGGCAGGTAGGCCGTGTTTGACGCAAACGGTACCAACGAAGGGCACCCCATTCAGGTGCCCTTTCGATTTTGCCCTATAGATGATGCGGCGAACCGTATCATAAGTGACGGCGAAAAATGATTGTTGCTATACAATTAAAATAGGTAAAAAGCTGGGATTAATCACTGAAGGGGAGCAGGTAAGGATAACAAGCAGCTCATAAGTAAAATAGACGATTGCCAATCCTTGCCGCGGTCGGTTGTCGCCGTTTTAAAGCTTCCTTGTGGGTACTGGCTAGAGACTGCACCAAAGGCGATCTCCAAAATGGATTCCTCCTTGAACCTTACGCAACGTAATGATTTATAGTGAACGTAACAGCAGGACAAACATTGAATTCGAAAACGGAGGAGAAACAGTCATGAGAAAACTCGTATTGTTCATGCATGTATCGCTGGACGGGTATGCGTCGGATTCGAACGGGGGACTAGATTGGATTCCCTATAACGAAGAGATGGAGAAGTACGCCGAGGAGGTCGTAGCCGAAGTGGGCTCTCCTGTATATGGACGAACGACGTATCGGATGATGGAGAGCCACTGGCCCATGGTGCTGGACCATCCGAATGCGTCGATGCACGATAGGGAGCATGCCAAATGGGTGCAGGATGTTAAGAAGATCGTCATTTCCGGCACGATGGACAAGGCGGAGTGGAACAATACGATGCTGATCAAGGACAATATCGCTGAGCAAATCAAGGCGCTCAAGGAGGAGCCGGGAAAAAATCTCGTTATCTTCGGCAGCCCGGGAGCTGCGAAGACGCTGCTTGAGCTCGGCCTGATCGACGAGCTTCTATTGACGATTTGTCCGGTCGTCCTCGGAGGCGGAACTTCGGTTTTCCACGGCGGCGTCGAGAAAATCAGGCTCAAGCTGCAGTCCAGCCGGACGTTCAAGTCGGGCATCATCGCGACCCGCTATGAATTGGAGAAGTAGTCCCTTACAAGGTGCTCCGCTCTAACCGGGAACGATTGCCTAAAATACTAGACTGCAGCCGGCTAAAAAGCGTGGCTGCAGTCTTTATTTAGCTATAGGGCAGGTTTATTCCTATATATGATATAGCATTTCGTCGGGCATATGCTTCAAAAGGAGTCTTCCCAGATAAATCGCCTCATCCACTAGACCCTTGCGACGCGAAACCGCTCCCGCAAGCACCTCCCGACCGTTTCCACAAGCTGCATAAATAACTTCCAGTAAGGTGTCCAAGCGCTAGGCAATTGCAGAAGCTTCAGGATGCCATTTCCGCGTCAACATCTGACAGAATTCCACTTGCAGACAAACCTCCGAGATAGCGATATAGTAGACAAAAGCAGGGCAGGACAAAGGATGTGGGCAGCAATGAACAAAACCGATCGGATGTTGGCGATCGTCATTGAGCTGCAGCGCAAGGGAGTGCTGCGAGCCGAGGATCTGGCCGGCCGGTTCGAGACGAGCGTCCGTACGATTTACCGCGACATGCAAGCGCTTAGCGAAATGGGCGTTCCGGTGGCAGGTGCGACGGGCGTAGGCTACTCCCTGATGGGGGGTTACTTTCTTCCCCCCGTGAGCTTCACGGCGGAGGAAGCGACAGCGCTGCTCGTCGGGGCGGACTTCGTGGAACTGAGGCTGGACGCGGAGTACGGCTCGAGCGCCCGCAGCTCGCAGGAGAAGATCGAGGCCATCTTGCCGGAGAATGTACTCGAGGAAACGGCCCGGCTGCGGTCGGCGATCCGGCTGCTGAGCGATAGAACGGCCCGAACACTCGGGAAGGAGAAGGAGACGTTCGAGCAGCTGCGACGGGCGATTGTGCAGAAGCGCAAGATTCATTTCCACTATTCAAAAAACCTGCCGGGACCGGATGGAAGTCGCCACAGTGAGCGTACGGCTGACCCTTACGGTCTCGTTTTTTCTCAGGGGACGTGGATGCTTGTCGCGTTCTGCGGACTAAGGGGCGACATTCGCCACTTTCGGCTGTCCCGCATGAATGAGCTCATCGTACTTGAAGCCTCTTTTGAAGTCCTTCCCGGCTTCAGCCTTCAGGACCGGCGGCCTGCGGACGACCGGAACGTTATCGTACGGATGCGGGTCGATCCGGCTGTCGCGGACCTGGTTCAGGGAGCGGACAACTTCTATATGGAAACGTTCGAGCCGCGGGAGGAAGGCTGGCTGGCGACGTTCCGCGTCCGGCGGATCGAGGACCTGCTTCAGTGGACGCTCGGCTGGGGAGCAGCGGTGCACGTTCTCGAGCCGGAATCGCTGCGGGATCGAATGCGCGCAGAAATCGAAAACATGCGGAAGAGGTACTGACACACTTGTGTCAGGAGCCATGTTGTATGCTTGAGCCAACTCAGTTCAAAGGAGTGGTTCGGCAGTGGATACAAAGGAAACGTTGCGCAAGTTCGAGGACACCGTGAATGGATATATTCAGGAATTGGAGAACTTCAGTCTCGAGCAGCTGTTATGGAAGCCTGCGGCAGCGGAATGGTCGCTTGGTCAGATGCATATGCATCTGATCCGCTCCGCGCAGTTTATGCATTTGCGGAATGTAGAGCTGTGCCTTGCGCCGAATGGCGATCCGGAAGGTTCTCCTACAGGCAAGACACAGCAGGGGGAGGCAATGTTCAAGGCGGGAAGCTTTCCGGCAGAGCGCATTCAGGTTCCCCCATCGCCTCAGTACACGCCGCCGCAGCCGGAAAGCAAGGAGCAAATCGTTGACGGGCTGCGCGATACGGTGAGTCGGATGACCGGAATCGAGCCGATGGTGGCGGCGGCTTTTGATCCGGTTGCCCAAGACCTGTCGGAGCCCGGCAAGGGGACAGCATTCGAGCGTGTGCAGAATACGGTTGTTCACCCGCGCCTCGGCGGCTTGAATGCGCTCGAATGGTTCCAACTGATCGAGATGCACTACCGCCATCATCTGCTGCAGAAGAAGCGGCTGGTCGACGCTTGGAGGCAAGCGCATGCATGAGGTTGTGCAAAGACGGGCTCATTCCCGCCCGTTGTTTTCGCCGATAGATGACAAAGAGCGGGGCTTCTGACTAGGTTCGGGAGGGTGTCTTTAAGAGTTTTCCAAGCGGTGTCTGGTAACAATTTGTTCGTTTTGGTTGGGCTTGCCTTTCCCCTTCGCAATTAAGTCGCGTAGGCTGCCATTTATGTAGGTGCCCCAGGAGTCTGAACAGACAGAGTAGCATTCGTAAGAGGGAACGAGGCCTACATGGGTAAAGCGAACTTCTGTTTTGCCTTCCCCTTTGATGATGTCAAAGACAATGTCTGTACCCGTCCACTCGCTCTTGTCCTCTACGAAGTTGAAGTAGTTGTCCACGATGTGCCAAACTACCTTTTCATTTGGGGCGAGTTCTGTGATATTGATGGTGCTGCGGTGAATGTCTCGGTAATGGTACTTGAATTGGCCGATTTGGTCGGTTCTGCCTTCAACTTCTTCTGACCACCATCCGCGGACGTTGAGGATAGCGGCAAAAACTTCTTCGGGGCTTTGGTCTACCGTAAAAGAAAGGCGCAAATTTTGATCCATTTCAGGATTCCCCTCTCGGTATTTGTGATCTTTCAAGTCGAGTATAGAATTTGTACTTGTAAAATGCAAGTACATAGTTGAAATCATGCTCGCCGCCAACTTGCAGAATGCAAGTACAGTTCGTATAATTAGGTTATGAAAAAGCGAGCTTCCACAGTTTGTCCAATCGTATATGCGCTCGATATATGGGGAGACCCATGGAGCCTTGTCATACTTCGTGACGTCCTCATTCACAACAAGCGGCATTATCGCGAGTTTCTTGCTTCACGCGAGCATATCTCAACCAATATTTTGAGCGCACGGCTCCAATCCCTCGTTGAAGCAGGCCTTCTCGTCAAGATTGAAGGCGAGTCCAACCGTGCCCAAACGATGTACCGGCCGACACAAAAGGCACTTGATCTATTCCCGGTCGTATTTGCCATGATGCACTGGGGCCTTAAATACAATCCCAATACCGATATGAGCATTCCGATCATGCAGGAACTAACAACAGACGAAAAAGGGCTGGAGCAGCGCCTTTTGAGTCATTTCGACGATATTCATTCCTATTAATTCATTTTGAGGGCAAGGAAATGTCGCTTACAGAGAAAGCTATCATATCGTAATTGGAGTGATAAGAATCGCAACAACGCGCCGAATCCGGTATCCTCGTTGCGGCTTGTCGGATTGTTTAGCTTTTTCCATCGCAAGCTCTTTCGTTTTGCAGAAGGGGAGTTGCTCATTGTAGTCAAGGAGGAGACGCCATATGAGCTCTATTCTTAAGGTGATATCCGCCACGGGCACTCCGCTGCGAAGAGCAAGTTTGTATACCTCTGAGCTGAATGACTCTGGAACATCTTCTAGATTCGAGACGTTCTTGAAGGGGATCAATCGATTCGGCCTATGATCGATCTGGAGAGAATCATTTCATTTTATGACATCCAGGATGCTTTCAGCGCAATGGTTTGGTATAAAAACAGAGGCAGTGATTTTCTTCAGGAAAATATTCTTACTGGACGGAAATCGGTGGGTTATTGAGCATCACAACCGGATCAGAGGAGGGTACATAATGAAGCCAATCCGTAACCCGTGGTTGAAGCTCAGAGAAGGAATCGGCCAAGAAGACTACGACTTGATCAACAGCCTCCAGGAACGTTGCATCCGCGTAGATGAGACGGCGCTGAAGCTCGAGCTGGACTACAAGCTTGGTGTACATTCAGGGAGGGATTCCAGCGGAATCCGCCAGATCAATGAATTCATGTACTTCGACGGACATGAGTTGATCGGCTATATGGGAATTTGCGGGTTCGGGGGCGCAGGAGCTCCGCTCGAGGTGAATGGAATGGTGCACCCCGAATACAGGCTTCAGGGTGTATTTGGGACACTTGGCAGGCTGGTTATGGCAGAGCGGGGACGCCGATCCCGACCGATGCTTCTCTTGAGCGAACGCAAGTCAGAAGCCGGGCAAGCCTTCATCCGGGGAACTGGAGCAACATACCATCACTCGGAGCATGAAATGTTTCTTCGTGGCAATCAGCCGGAGACGCACCCTAATTTAGAGCGCATTATAATTCGGAAGGCGACGAATGCCGATGCGTGGGAGATTCACAGGCAGAATGCGATCTATTTTGGAGACCACCCAGGGGAAGAGGAGAAAAGCGGACTGGCGGAAGGGATGATCCTGCCTGAAGAGGAAGAGAAGAGGGGCATGACGGTCTATCTTGCGGAAGTCGGCCAGCAGATCATCGGGAAAGTCCATACCCAGCTGTCGCCCGGCATTGGAGGCATCTACGGTCTGGGCGTTCTGCCCGAGCATCGTGGCAAGGGATATGGAAGAGCGGTTCTCTTGAAGGCGATAGAGAAGCTGAAGGAAGCGAACGCAGGGGACATTATGCTGCAAGTGGCCGTGGAAAACGCCAATGCGCTCCGGCTTTATCAATCCTGCGGTTTTGTTGAGACCTCGACGATGGATTATTATGAGCTGAAATGATCCTCTTCACAAATGGCCGACCTGATTCGGCTCCTTGCGGGCGAAAGGTGCAGTCGCCGTACTCAAGCAACCGGGCATCGTCGGCGGCAAAGGCGCAAATGAGTTTGATCCCTCCGACGATCGGACGACAAAGGAGCTGCCGCGGCAGCTCCTTTCGCCATTTCAAACGAATCGGGAGGTCGTTGATGGAGCCGTATGCGCAGCGGGCTGGGCTGCACGGTCGAGGATGCGTTACCGGATCACATCCAATCTCCCCTGCAGGCCCTCCACGACTTCTTTCGGTATTTCCCTGGCCTTGATATCTTCACCCAAGAAAAGCAGCCAATTGGTGAATTCATCCATTTCGTCCGGATGATGAACATGGATGAACGTTTTCAAAATAGCCGTCGTTTGATAAGGATTCGTGTATGAAAGGGTCACTTTCAATGGATGATACTTTTTGAACTGGGCAATCGCCTTGGGACCAAGCTCGAGGATGAGATTGACGGCTTCTGCCTGCTTGCTCAGTTGGTCGGCGATCTTCTTCCTGCTGATTCTCTTTTTTTCGGGGTACGTTTTGACATCGGTGAGATTGTCGACAGAAATGATCCTCCTCCTTTCCTCTTCAAGGTCGAAGCCTTCGATCTGCCAAGAGCTTTTTTCACGATACAGGCGGATGAGATAGATGGGATAAGACTGTATTACTCCTCCTTCTTCGACCGATACTACTAAGTAGCTGTCTGCGAGCAGGGTTTGGATAAGTTGCTCCAACATCGGATGGGGCAGATCGGATAGATCAAGCAGGTCAGGATTGTGGGGGTTGGTGCCTTCGAAGAGCAGCAGTTGATTCAACCGAACAAGATCATCCTGCTGGTTTTCGGAGATGAGGCCGAGCAGTTTTTCCGCCAAGGAATGGCGGCTCTTGAGATAAGGGAGCTGCAGATTCCGCGTGGCCATGAAGGCGATAAAAAGAGCTTTAATCTCATTGTCGGTAAAGCGGACAGCGGGCAGGACGGAGTTGTGCATCACAAAATAACCCCCGTCTCTCCCGACCTCGGCGACTAGCGGCATTCCCATCGCTTCAATTTCCCTGATATCCCGAATCGCCGTCGAACGGGAGATGTCGAACTCGCGCATGATTTCCGAAATCGTAAAATGAGCGCGGTTGTTGATGTACCGCATGATGATGTTGATCCGTTCTATTTTTTTCATCGGGCCCTCTAAACAGGTTCATATTTTGACATGATTTATGATTATTATAAACCCATCAAGTCCATTAGCAAATCAATGGATCCATTCAAAAAAAGGGAGCTGGGATGATGGCTGCGCATGCTTTTGAGGAAAAAGACGGTTTTATCGTGCTTGGGATTGGAACAGAGCTGAAGAGCGATTACACGGACTATGCCGGCATCAACAAGGAGAAGGAAAGCTTTTGGCGGGCAGTGGAGCAGGATGGAAGGCTGGACACGTTAAAGGCAATTGCGGCGAACGACTATATTTTTGCCGTCAACGAAGCGGTGAATCACAAGATGATGCATTATGCCGGCGTCATGACGGATTCATCGGTGCCCGAAGAACACAGAGTGATCCAATTTCCCAAGGGACACTATCTCGTCGTTAAAGGCGAAGGGAAGACGGCTGATGAGTTGAGCGGCACCCTCACCGGCATTGCCTTTGGCCAGGTCTTGCCGGCAGCCGATCAGTACGCCTATGTCGGCGGACCTAATGCAACGGTTGAGATGGGGCGGCGAGATGGCGTGGTATATGGAGAAATGTGGATTCCGGTTGTGAAGAAGTAAACAAGACCAAAGGAGGAATGCGGAATGTCCCCTATCGTTGATTTCAAAAACGTGTCCACGGCTGGTTTGGAATCCTCGCCGGTTGCAGAAGCGCTTGCGGGATTGCGCGCCAATGAAGCCCGCTACTTCATGAATAAATACAAGCACGAATTCACGGTCGTGTCAGCCGGCGACAGCCAGGAGACGCTTGATTACGTGAGGCGGGTCTTGAAAGAAGAGCGAGGGATCGAGTTTGCGGCCAAGCCTCTGGAAACCTCGCGTTTTCAAGTGGAAAACATCAAATGGGCCTTCGTCTTTTATGAGGATGGCCTGGCGATCAACGTCATGTATACGGTGGATGATCCTAAGAAGCGGGCCGTCGGATTCAAGCTGTCCGAGGGGATGGAAGTACCCCGGGAGCTGGAGGAGAAGAAGTTCAAATTTGCCAGACAGAAGTCCAAGCTGGCCGGGACCATACGTGGCACGTTCTTCGTCATTAAAGGAGAATACTGAGCCATCGATGCCCCTTGGAAGGGATCGGCTTGCCTGGCGGATCCGAACATGGCGGCAAGCCTAACTAAAGACAGGGCCATCCGCTTCAGGATGGCCCTTGACGGCTAGGTTAAATTCTTCAGCCAGGCAGCAAGCGCCTCGCCAATTACATGAGGCGAATCTTCCTGGGGATAATGAAGTCCGCGGACGGTGATCTCCGTTTGCATGGGCCAGGTACGGCAGAACTCAACATGAGATGCCGGCATCGTGCCGGGATCGCAGTTGACGAAGAGCTTCGGGACCGAGCTCAGCGCCATCCACTCTCCGTATGCGGCGACGATGTCGGTCACATCTGCCGGATCTCCATCAAACGGAAGCTGTCGAGGCCAGGTCAACGTCGGGCGGCGTCCTTCGCCAGGCAGCAAGAAGGGACGGCGATATTCCGTCATCTCCTCCTCCGTCAACTTGCGCAGAATGCCGATTGGAAGGTTGGTCTCGATAAAAGAGTTCTGTTCCAACACCATCTGCTCTCCTTTGTCGGATCGTAATGCCTGGAAAATAGCTCGCCCCCTTTCCGGGAGCTCGCTCCAACGGCGAGGTTTTATAATTCCCTCCATATAGACGATTCCTTTAACGGCTTCCGGATGGCGATACGCCCAATCGAATCCCAGGGCCGACCCCCAATCATGCACAACAAAAGTGACCCGCTTGCGAATGCCAAGCTGATCCAAAAAGGCATCGAGATATCGACGATTCTCTACAAAGGTGTAAGAGCTGGAGCCGCTGAGGGGAATTTTGTCGGAATCGCCCATGCCTATGAGGTCAGGAGCAAGGCAACGGCCGAAATCTTGAGCATAAGGAAGAATTTCACGCCAGAGATAAGAGGAAGTGGGGTTGCCATGCAGGAAAACAATCGGATCGCCGCTTCCTTCGTCCACGTAGGCCATCTCTAGACCAAGCACTCGTTGACGCTTTTTTTCGTACGGAAAAGACGGACTCCTCATTGCGAATCTCACCTTTCATGTTTGGATGGTATGTGAAGATTTGCATGAATGAATGCAAGCACATACTTTCATTATTCGTTTGAAAAAAGCTCCATTCGGAGCTGCTCAAGCATTAGGGCTTAGAGCCTTGGCAAATAGGTGGACGCTCTCTTCAATAAATTCGTCCCGTGCAGCTTCCGAGACCGCTTCCTTGGCATTCAGTGTACTGATGAAAGCCCCGTAATTCATCCACATGAACGATAAGGCTTGGATTTCTGGATTGGAGGATGCCGCCTTGCCTTCGGATGACATTTTCGTCAGATAATCCGCGAGCAGATTTTTCAGCTGCTTCGGATTGCGCGAAGCTTCTTGGAGAACAGAGTCAGGCAGGGTATGGCTTCCTTTGAGTGCGATTGAAATCAGGTTTCTGTTCCGGTTCATAAGGCTATGATACGTTCGGCTAAGTGTAAGCAGATCCTCGTACAAATTTCCCTTAAGTCCCTCGCTGAAAAGCTTAGTCATTTCATTGCCATAGTGAAACTGGCTGAAAGCAGCCTCAAGCAGCTTTTCTTTCGTTCCAAAATGCCGGAATAGGGTGACCTCGTTCACCCCGGCAGCTAACGCGATCTCTCTGGTCGTGGTGCCGTCGTAACCTTTTTCCGCCATGAGGGTTATGGCGGCCAGCAATATTTTTTCGCTTGTCGTTGGATGAGCGCTCATGAGTCTACTCCTTAATGCAAGTGCTTGCTTTCATTCATTCTAAATAGAGTGTAATAAATTGTCAATACTCTTTCCGGGATAGGATTCGTGAGAAAGCCCAAAAAAGATGAAAACGCTCCTGACATAACGCTGTCAGCAGCGTTTTTATATAATCGGAATATCAAGCCGGAATTCGCGGCAGGCGTTAGCTCCGCCTGAATGTGAGGGAGGCACAGTGTTAGGATCTGATCCAGCTAATCCGTGAAACAGGCCGCCCTATCTTTTTTTATTGCAGGAAGGATGATAGCTTGTGAATTTCGCTTCTGTACGCATCATTACCAACGACGTGGATCGTCTCGCCGGGTTTTATGAAAAAGTCCTTGGCGTTTCGGCGGAGCGCCCAGCGCCTGTATTTGCCGAGCTCGTCCTGCCGTCATGCACCTTGGCCATCGGCCACTCCCAGACGGCGCAGCTGTTCGGCGCCGGTTCCGTAGTTGCAGCCGATAACCGCAGTGTCATCCTCGAGTTCCGCGTCGACCATGTCGATGCCGAATACGCGCGCTTGAAACCATTTGTCGAACAATGGGTACAGGAACCGACGACGATGCCATGGGGGAACCGTTCGATCCTGTTCCGCGATCCCGACGGCAACCTGGTCAATCTCTTCGAGCCGGAGACCGAGGAGGCGATCAAGCGGTTCAGTGGACGGCAGGCTTTCTCCCAGCGTCCCAAGCTAGATTGAGCCCTGCAATTCCACCCTTAAAGCAGGTCTTCTCCTTGTTGGGGGAAGACCTGTAAGCCTGGTATCCAGCCTGCTTCCATTCGATCATGAAGCAGGCTCTTTTTGTCGTGATGAACAAGTACAAGCATGAGTTAGTGGTCGTGCCAGCCTGCGAAAGCCGGGAAGCCCTTGTATGTCCATCCCGTTCAAAGCTTTGGATTACTCAGCAATTCCAAGTAACACCTTTTAAATATTTTCCAAAAAGGACCCCTTGGGGGCTATTTGACAGACGGAATGAGCGCCAGTCAAAAAGGGCCGCCAGTCCGACTTCTCCTGATAGGGCTCAAGCCGTCCGGCCCGCTATTTCCACCAAGCCGCCGTCATCTCTTCGGGTGCGCCGACGGCCAGAGTCTGTCCGAGCCTAGGAGTTGCGATCGCGACTCCCTCTCGGCGTGCCGCTGCAACGACTCGATCGATGGGATCGGTCCATGGATGCAGCGCTAACGTAAACGCGCCCCAGTGAATCGGAATCAGCAGATTCGCCTGCACATCAAGATGGGCTTGAACCGTCTGCTCCGGCATCATATGAATGGCCTCCCAGCTTGCATCGTACTGGCCGCATTCCATCAAAGCGACGTCGAAAGGTCCATGCCGGTCGCCGATTTCCTTGAAGTGGGGGCCGTAACCGCTGTCTCCGCTGCAGAAGACGCTCGCGTGCCGGCCCTTCACGACCCACGAGCACCAGAGGGTCGCATTCGAATCCACTCCGCGCCTGCCCGAGAAATGCCGCGCCGGCGTGCAAGCAAGCTGCAATCCTCCCAGATCGGCGCCATCCCACCAGCCAAGCTCCTCGATCTTGTCGGGATCGACACCCCATCGGATCAAATGAGTCCGTACGCCGAGCGGTACGAAGAAGCGGCCGACCTTGTCCTTGATCCGCTTCACCGTGCCGTAGTCGAGATGATCGTAGTGATCATGGGTAATCAAGACGGCGTCCAGCGGCGGCAGCTGCCCGGCATCCAGCGGCGGCTGGCCGCTGAACCGCTTGCCGCCGATTGGCGGAAAGGGCGACGGCGCGCGGCCTAGCATCGGATCGACCAAGATCGTCTGCCCCTCTATGCGAAGCAGGAACGTCGAATGTCCGAACCAGATGATGCTCGTCCCCTCGGAGCCCGCGAATGCGCCCGGATCCACCTTGTCGGCCGAGAGAACCGCTGCGGGCCGGCGATTGTTCCCGCCTTTGAGGTATTCCTTCGCCACGGCAACCATAGTGGCAGGACCGGCCGCCATGGGGGTATCAATGAGGTTGTGGAACCGACGGCCCGAATATAAAGCTTCTTTTGATGCGAACTTCAAGCGCTCCTCGCGGGATACCCGTCCGCCTAACGCCGGATAGATTAGAAACGTTACATAAACAACCGCAATGACTCCAACAATAATGAGCAACCACGTCAAGCTGCATCCCGCCTTCGCTCCAGCATTCTTCAGTCGAACGGCAAAAGATTCGTCAGCGAATCCTGCGGCTCGCCTCTGCTCCTCCAAGTGCCCTGCTATCGACACCGGACTCTCTTCCGGTTCCGGATTGTTTGCAACCGCCCCGTTTTTGAACGGCTCTATTCATCATAACGTGTCCGGCGAGAATTTGCGAAGCGGGCTTTCTGCGCCTGTTCCTGATAGGTCGAACCGTTTGGTTTCACAACAGCCTTCAAGCGCCATCCGGCCTTGCGCAGCATGCTCTTCCAGAGACGTTTGCTCGGACAGGGCTGGTTTCGCTTGCAACGCCAGCTGGAGGAAAAGGCTGATTTCTACAAAAACAGTTCAGGAGTATGGTATCTTCTAATGAATACCATTCGGATCCCAATGACGATGGGGGGACAAGGAGGAGTTTCATGGAGTACGGATTTCTCTTGCGGGTTGTATTGGCCGGCGTTTGCGGAGCGTTTATCGGGTACGAGCGGAAAAACAGAATGAAAGAAGCGGGAATCAGAACTCATTTTGTCGTTGCTGTCGGAGCGGCTCTTATGGTCTTGATATCCAAATACGGCTTTGGAGACGTGATCGGCAAAAATGGCATCGCCCTCGATCCGTCGCGAATCGCGGCTCAAGTCGTCAGCGGGGTCGGCTTTCTCGGAGCCGGCATGATCTTCATGCAGCGGCAGACGGTGAAGGGCTTGACGACAGCTGCGGGAATATGGTCGACTGCCGGCATAGGCATGGCCATTGGCGCCGGTCTTTACATCGTGGGCGCCGGTACGACTATTCTTATTTTGATCGCTCAGAAATTGTTGCACAGCAAAATAAAGGTGTTGAAAACACCGAGAACGGAACAGCTGACGATCCGATTGAATAATGAAATCGGCGCGATGGACTCTGTTCAGAGCTTCCTGAACGAAAAAGAGATCACGGTTTTGCATTTTCATACCGAGAAGGTGAAGGAATCGTCTGAACTCCTGCTGGAAATGACCCTCAAGCTGCCTGGAAACTGCGATGCGGAGCAACTGCTGCCTCTAATCCAGCAAAGCCCATTTGTTACCGATGTCGAGTTTCAATGAATCTTCCGCGCCGAAAAAGTTCTTGGCAGAATGCCGATGTTTCCGCTTGCACCTTACGCTGCGTCATGTTGCACAATAAAGATACCGGTAGAAAGCTAGCGCCAAAGAATGGAGAGGGGAATGAAGAGACAGTGGAAGACCGGAGACCTCGCCAATCTGACGGGTCTTACGGTTCGAACCTTGCGGTATTACGACCAGATCGGATTGTTCTCTCCATCGGGGCAGACGGAATCCGGCCACCGGCTGTACAATGAAGCGGATCTGTCATATTTGCACCAGATCTTATCGCTCAAGGAGCTGGGGCTGTCTCTGGAGGAGATCAAGTCCGCTCTCGGCGGCGGGTGGATCAGTCCGCTTGAGATCGTCCAGCTGCAGATCGGCCGGATCAAAGAGCAGATCCAAATGCAGCAGAAACGATTAGAGCTTCTGGGACATGTATCCAAGCTTATGCAAGGCAAGGCGCCACTAACGGTTGAAGACTTCACAAGCCTTCTGCAAGCGATGAAGACGGGATTTGAGAAGCCCGTCCTCGAGCGGCAGATGAGCTGGGAGCGGAATCTGGATCAGTTGGGAGACTTTCTTGCCGAGAAGCAGAGTGACGAAACCTAAGGAGGAAGATCAATGAACGAACGATTTGTGAAGCATGCGACCTTTGTCGTCGAGAGGACTTATGCCGCGTCGCCGGAGCGGGTGTATCAGGCTTGGTCGGACCCGGTTGCGAAAGCCGGATGGTTCTCCAAGCCGGACATCTTCGATTTTCGGGTTGGCGGGCGAGAGTACAGCAGGGGCGGGCCGCCGGAAGGGCCGATCTTCACCTTCGATGCGAGCTACCAGGAATTGATTCCGGAGCAGCGCATCGTGTATACCTACACCATGGATTCGAATGATATACGGATCTCCGTCTCGATGACGACGGTCGAGCTTATCGAGGTGGATGGCGGCACCAAGCTGATCTTCACCGAGCAAGGCGCGTTTCTTGACGGACACGATACGCCGGAAATACGGGAACACGGGACAACCATCATGCTGGACGCTTTGGGCAAGGTACTCGAAGGAGAGGCGTAAGCATTTTGTACGGCCAGCCTAGCTGCGGCTGGAAATCCAGCCGCCATCAAGGCAGGCTGATCGGGAGCATCGCTTTCGAGAAGAGTTGAACGAGCGCGGAAGCGAGAAAAGGTGAGGCGAATGAGAGCGAATCGGATGGAAGCATTCAGCGATGGCGTGCTGGCCATTATCATTACCATTATGGTGCTGGAATTCAAAGTGCCGGAGAGCCACGACTGGCATGCGTTGATCGGGCTCGGCCCGAAAATTCTCAGCTACATCTTCAGTTTTGTGTATGTCGGCATCTACTGGAACAATCATCATCATCTGCTGCACATGGTTCGTACGATGAACGGGCGGCTGATGTGGCTGAACCTGCTGCTTCTCTTCTGGCTATCCCTTATTCCGTTCACGACAGCCTGGATGGGAGAAAGCCATTTTGCAGCGACTCCGACAGCTCTGTACGGGATTATTCTACTGCTGGCGGCGCTCTCCTACTGGCTTCTTCAGCGCGCAATCATGAACCAGCATGCCGGCGATTCCTCCTTTGTCATGCAGATGGGCAAAGACTGGAAAGGCAAGCTATCTCCGCTGCTCTACTTGCTCGCGGTCTTGACCGCATATGCGAGCCCTTGGATATCCGGCTTTTTTTTCGTGCTCGTCGCGGTGATCTGGTTCGTGCCGGATAAGCGTATCGAGCAGGCTTTGGGAGACCGCTGAGCGACGCTGTTCAATTCTTGCTTGCCAATCGAGCTCTTTGCTTTGGACGATGCAAGGAATGCCAAAATCGCCGTTCGATTCCTTTGGGGAATCGGACGGCGATTTTTAGGTTCGCAGCGGAGCGGTTCGAGGCTTCAACCGCTGATTCGGCCGCATCTTTTTCTTTCGAATCGGCTCGCAAGCGAACTCTGGTAACGGTGCGGACTTTTCAAAAAGGATGTCCGTCCGTCGATAACAGCTACACGAATTCTCGATAGTCGCCGCTGAGCATCGCCGTCAGCATGCGGTAGAACAAGTCGTAATCGGCTTCCAGGCATACCTCGGCGCTCGTTCTTTCGCCGCCGCTCCAAGCGGGCGTGTTCTCGGGAGCAGGCCTCGTGTCGACGGCGCTGAAGCCGCGGTTGCTCTCGCTATGGCACTCGATCTCCACATGGCAGCGCTGCGAGCGGAGCATCAGCTCCGGCCGGATGCACATGGCGATCGTGACCGAATCGGGATGGGTCACGCCGTTCAAACCGTTCGCGAGGTTGAAGGCGAGCGCTTTGCGGTTGACTTGGCGATAGAAGCGGGCGATCGGCGTATCGATGCGCTCGAGCTTGGCCAGATCCTCGCCGCCGACAAGGGCGTAGCGGCAGCAGATGTCCCATCCGATCATGACGATGGGGAAGCCAGCCTGGAACACCATTTGGGCCGCATCCGGGTCGACGTAGAAATTGAATTCCGCCGTTGCCGTGATATTGCCCCGGAAGTGGCAGGAGCCGCCCATGACCCATACTTTTTTGATCTTGCGGACAATGGATGGATCCAGCATGTAGGCTACGGCGAGGTTGGTCAGCGGGCCGTGAGCGACCAGCTCCAGCTCTCCCGGGTATTCGTTGACCAGCCGGACGATGGCGTTCGCCGCATGCTCGTCCCCCGCCTTGAGCGAGGGAGGCGGGAATCCGGATTCTCCCATGCCGTCCGAGCCGTGAACGTAAGCTGCCTGCACCAGAGGGCGGAGCAGGGGCCGATCGCAGCCTTGGAAGACGGGCACCTGTCCGCCCTTCCCCGCCCGCTCCACGGTTGTCAGCGCATTGAGGGTGCATTGGCCGACGGGAATATTGCCCATTACCGTCGTGATGGCTTCTACTTTCACGCCTGGCCAAAGCATGCCGAACAGCAGGGAGGTGACGTCGTCGCCGGCCGTGTCGGTGTCGATAATCAAGCGGAGATTGCTATTCATGGGTCGGTATCGTTCCTTCCTTGAATCAGATAAGCTTGTCCTTGGATTCCACTAAGTATACGGCGTCCCTTCAAGCCGATACAAGCGGCGAAGACTTTCCGGGCGGCCTGTTCTTCGTTTGTTCCCGGCATGAATTGCTGGTACACTTTGATTGTGATTGATTCATCACTTTTATTGAAAGGAAGTTCTGGCATGGCAAAAAACGAATCCGTATCGGCCAATCGGCGATCGGACATCATATCGGCGGCAATCGAGGTTTTCGCGGAAGCGGGGTATTACAGGACGACGACGGCGCAGGTCGCCCAGCGGGCAGGCATTTCCCAGCCTTATGTGTTCCGCTTTTTCGCGACCAAGGAGGCGCTGCTGCTCGCTGCGCTGGAGGCTTCCTGGGAACGGGTGGCGGAATCGTTCCGGCAGGTGATCGCTTCCTCGACCGGCGAGAGGCTGGAAAGGGAACTGATCTCCGCGTACGAGCGGATTCTTTCGTCCCACCGACAGGAGACGCTCCTTCAGATGCAGGCTCAGACGATGCTGGAGGAGCCGATCCGGACGGCGATGAAGGCAGGACTCGGAGAAGTCCGCCGCTTGGTGCAGGATTCGTTCCGGGCGGCGGGGATTCCGGATCCGGAAGATCGAACGATGCTTTTTCTGGCCCGGGGAATGCTTTGCAACGTATCCATGGCTTTGAATATGCCGGAACTGATGAAGGGCTGAGCGATCAGCCCTTCCTTCTCAAAAAGTTGTGATTGACCAATCACTAACAAAGCGATATAGTGAATTCAAAAGTTAGTGATTGATCAATCACATTTAAGGAGGAAATGACATGAACAAAGCCATTGTCATCGGAGCTACTGGAGGAACGGGTGCGGCAGTCACGGAGGAGCTGCTCCGGAGGGGGATCCCGGTCATTGCCTTTGGCCGTTCACTCCGCAAGCTGAGCCGCTTGGCGGAGGAGCTCGGCAATCCCGCCGCACTGACGCTGGCGACGGGAGACGCCTTCTCTGCCGATGAGGTTGAAGCCGCGTCGAAGGAAGCCGATGTCCTCTTCCATTGCGCCAACGTTCCCTACCAGGACATGGCCGAGCGCTTGCTTCCGCTGGGGGAGGCCGTCATGGAGGCGGCGAATCGGCTGCGTCTGAAGATCGTCGTCATGGACGGGATTTACCCTTACGGGAAGAGGCAGGCCGAATGGGTGAACGAATCCCATCCCAAGGAGCCTCATACCCGCAAAGGGCGGATCAGGCTGAAGTATGGGCAAATGGTATTCGACCGGCGGTGGGGACATGCCCGTCCCTTGATCGTCCGGCTGCCGGACTATTACGGACCGTCTGCGAATCAAGCTTCCTACCTGGGCTCTACGATGGAAGCCGTCGCGGCCGGAAAGCCGGCCATGTTCATTGGAAACATGCATGTGCCCCGCGAATACGTGTATTTGCCGGATGCGGCCAGAATGACCGTAGAGCTCGCACTGAGGGACGATGCCTATGGAGAGGAATGGAACCTGCCTGGCGCGGGAGAAATAACGGGCGCTGAGATCGTCCGCATCGCCAGACTGGCGAGCGGCGTATCCAAGCCTGTGATTCCGCTCGGCCGGGTCGGCCTGTCCTTGCTGGGACTCTTCGTGCCGGCCATGAAGGAAGTGGTGGAGATGCTCTACCTGACCAAGGAGCCGCTGCGTCTCAGCGGGGAAAAGTATGCGAGACGAATCGGTCCGATCGCGGCCACGAGTTACGAGGAAGGCATTACGGCTACGATAGGCAGGCTCAAAGGAGCAGGCTCTTCGCCAAAACCTAACGGTGCGCGAATGGAAGTATCACCAGGTAATCCGAAGTAATTCTTGCTCTAGCGACGCAGGTTGCCCGTAAGCAGCCCCTTCCTGGATGGAAGGGGCTTTCTTTTGAAGCATGCGCCGGATAATCTGGAGAGCCCGATCGCCATGCTAGACCTTCATCGATCTCTTGGCCTGCTCCTTGCTTGCCTCGAGCAGGCTGTCGCTGAGTTTGCGGTCCGCGACGGATCGAGCCAGCAGCAGCGCTCCGACCATCGTACTGAGCAATGCGCCGCTTGCAGCGGCGTCTATTTTTGCCGTACGGGAAATAAAGCCGATCATTCGTTCCAGCTCGCGGGTGTACACCTGCCGAACCTCCTCGGAGGAACGGGATATTTCACTGGACAAGGCAGGCAGGATGCAGCCCATCTCTGTTCGGTCACGATGATATGGGCTTAAGTAGTAATCAATGACCGCATCGATTTTGTGTTCTTCCTTTTCCCGGTCAGCGGCTTGCTGCAGCAGCGCAATCGTGTCATCGATGGCATACCGGCAGGCTTCGGCGACCAATTGCTCCTTGTTGTCGAAATGCGTATAGAATCCTCCATGAGTCAATCCGGCTCCTCTCATGATGAAAGGGACGCTGATGTCGCGGATTCCATTCGTACGAAAAGCTTGAGCGGCGCTTTCGATGATCTTGCCTCTGACTTTCAGTTTATGGCCTTCGGGATAAGGCATCTCCATCACTCCGAAACGTATCGATTTTAAAATATTATAATGATCATAATTAGAGGAGTCAATTCTGCTTTTGGCGACGATCGGGGATGGAAAGGAAATAAGGCCATTGACCGTTCTAAAATATGATGATTATAATATATTATGTTCATCATATTTTGGGGGCGCATTTATTTGGAGGTGCTAGGCAATGAGAAAGCTTGAAGCGGTTGATGCGTTGGTCATAGGGTCGGGTCCGGGAGGGTATGAGGCTGCACGGAGATGTGCGCAGCTGGGAATGAAGACGTCGATCGTCGAGCGTGCCCAGCTGGGCGGAGTCTGCACTCATGTCGGCTGCATTCCTTCCAAAGCATTGATTGCGGAAGCGCACCGCTACGCGTCCAGCAGGCACTGGGGCCAGATAGAGGGCTCGGCTTTCTTCTCGAATGCTCAAGCATTCAAGCAAGGTGTCGTGACGAAGCAGGCCGGAGGAGTCCGCTATCTGTTGAATGCGGCAGGAGTGCAGATTCTGGAAGGAGAGGCCGGCTTTATCGACGAGCATACAGCGGCCGTCAAGCAAACAGGGACAGATCGGGTGATTTCATTCAAACACGCCATACTGGCAACGGGCTCCCGTCCGATCGAGCTCCCGGCCTTGCCGTTCGGCGGCCGTATTTTGTCTTCCTCCGAAGCGCTGTCGCTCTCTCATATTCCAACCCGTCTGGTTGTCATTGGCGGAGGATACATCGGCGTGGAGCTCGGACAGATGTATGCCAACTTCGGAACGAAGGTGACGATGCTGGAGGCAGGGGAACGAGTATTGCCGGGATTCGAGGCGGAGCTTGCCGCTCCTGTAATCCGGCAGCTGCAAGCCGACGGCATCACGATCCTGACAGAGGCGACAGCCGTAAAGGCAGAGCAGACAGCGGATGGCCTCACTCTACATTATTTGAAAAACGGGGAGCTTCATCGGATTGACGCGGAGCATGTGCTCGTGACGGTAGGCAGAAAGCCGAATACAGACGGGAGCCTGGGGTTGGAGCGCATCAAGTTGCCCCTGACAAGCAAGGGACAGCTTGAAACCGACGGCCAGTGCAGAACGGCTATCCCGCATATTTTTGCGATCGGCGACGTTGCCAAGGGACCTTCGCTCGCCCATAAAGCTTCCTATGAAGCTAAGGTAGCCGCAGAAGCCATCGCAGGCAAGCCTTCTGCAGTCGACTACAAAGCGATTCCGCTGGTCGTCTTTTCCGAGCCGGAGCTAGCCAGCGTCGGGCTCGGCGAAGCGGATGCGCGGGCAGCGGCTATTCCGGTTGTCATCGGCAAGTCCTCCTTCGGCATCAACGGCCGAGCATTGGCGCTCCAGGCGCCGGAAGGGTTCGTCAAATTGATCGCAGATCCTTCGTCGGGAATCGTAAGGGGAGCGCAAATCGTAGGCGCAGAAGCGTCGACGCTCATATCGGAGCTTGCCCTGGCCATCGAGATGGGGGCGACCGTCGAGGATCTGGCTATGACCATCCATCCCCATCCCACTTTGGGAGAGGTGATCATGGAGGCAGCCGAGAACGCCGTTCGCAAGCTTGCGATGGACAGCAACAAAGAGCAGCACGCTAGGGAGCGCTCATGGAGAGGGGGAGGGCAGCATGAAGCTTAGATTGGGGCTGTATATTGGAATTGCCGTTGCGGTCATTGCCGGAGGCGCGCTTCTTGCTGCAGCGGGCAAGGATGCCGTCAGTCAGGCGGAGAGCCGAAAACAAGGCGTGCTTGAAGCGGAGCAAAAGACGGTCGTATATGACAAGACCTCGGGAAAAATCGTTCATATCCATGCGTTCGCCGGCGATGCTATCAAGCAGGGCGACATTCTGTTCCAGGTCAAGTCAGCCGAAGGAGCCGAAGTGGATATGCTATCTCCGGAGGATGGACTCATGAGCAGAATCCTGATAAACGCGGGAGATGAGCTGGCGCCGGGCATGCCGGTTGCTGTCGTGCAAAGGAGCGCTTATTATGCGGATCTCTATGTGCAGGAAGGAGAAATTCAGAAGCTTAAGGTCGATAAAAGCGTGAAGGTCCATTTTCCCTATTTAAAGCGTCCTGTTGAGGGAGATGGCGTTGTCGCTTCGATCTCGGCCGCACCTCAGTTCGCCAGCATGCGCATGACGCGTGAGAAAGGGCAGGCTGACCTGAGCATGTTCCTTGTCCGGATATCCATACGTGCAGACTCCGGCCTTCTTCCGGGCATGACTGCGGAGGTGGACCTTGATGAAATCGCTGATTGAGGAATGGAAATACGCGGCGGGGAGCAAGTTCCTGCTTGCGGTTTTCATCGGCCCGCTGATCGCAGCTTTGTTTTTTGGGCTAATGTTTTCCCAAAATCAAATCAGTGAATCCCCGGTTGTTGTAATTGACGAGGATCACAGCGCTTATTCGCGGCAGCTGATCTCCACGATAAACGCGTCCCCATACATGAAGGTCGCGGCTGTACGGGCAAGCCGCATGAATCCCGAGGTTTTGCTTGCCAACGAGCAGGCGGTGGCGGTCATCATGCTGCCGGATCGACTGGAGCAGCACAAGCTGCAAGGGAAGTCCTCGACGATCGGAATTCTCATGGACAATACCATGCCCACAGGGCTTACGGGGATCCGCACCGCGATTCAAGAAATTCTGGCAACGGAGAATACGGCTCTTGCCGTGACACGGCTCGCTCAGGGCGGAATGGATGCGGAGACGGCCAAGGGGCTCTTGTCCCCCTTGTCTCTCCATCAGCGGATGCTGTTCAATCCGACGACAAGTTATGCCGGCACGATGGTTCTTGGATTCGTGAATATCATTGTGCTCATGATCACAACGAATGCGGCCGGATCGATCGCCCCTCGGCTTCGCAAGGAAGGAAAGCTGCTTGCGGACGGCGCCTCGCCTGTCCAGCTCTGGGTTCGCAGCGTGCCTTACGCGGCATTGACCGCATGCTCCTTGATTTTGAGCTATGGTCTATTGAAGCAATTTGGGAATATGCGTTTTGAAGCGGAGCTCCATCTCTTTATGATTCCCTTGCTCGTCTATTCCTTTGCCCTGTCTCTTATGGGGATGCTGATCGGTTATACGGCCAAGGATGCGTCCAAAGTCGGGTCAAGAACGAGTCTTGTCGTCTATCCCTCGTTTCTAGCTACGGGAGTTCAGCTGAGCCCGCTGGCGTTCCCTGTATTCTTCCAGGTGACCGCATGGGCGCTGCCGATGAACGGGCTGAACCGCGCCATTCGCGGCATGGCATTCCGGCATGGTTCGATTGCCGCATACAGCATGGAGATCGGAGCACTCGTGGTCATTATCGGCATCGTCTCCTTGCTCATCGGAATGCTGATGTTCCGTGAAGCGGGCAAGCTGGACGCTTCCGTGGAGCCGCCTGCGCATTGAGATGCGAGGGGGATATCGGTCAGCGCTGATGCGGGATACGGCGCTCGAGACAGCTGTTTAGGCTGCACGCCGTTGTTCTCGCTGCCCATTACCGAAGGGACTTCTCGCTGCCCAACGTCCGCACAAAAGCTTCTATATTGCCTGTGATGAAATCAGGCTGCTCAAATCCGGCATTGGCGATGACGGCTTTGATATCGTGGACAAACTCAGCCATGCCGGCCGTAGAGGCCTTCCCGAACCTGCCCGCCTCGGCGATATCCCCGGTCTGCTGGCCTGCCGCTTGCCGGTATTCCTGCATCCAATCCTTGCGGGCCGAAACGGTCCTGGCGAACGATTGCAGAATGCTGTTCCAGTCTTTTCCGCCGGCTATCGCTTCTTGCAGCTTGTCCAGCGTTTTCGGCTCGAATTTCTTCATCATATAAGCCAAATCGATATAGTCGTCCGGAGCTCCAACAGGCCTTTGCGGCGGCGTTTCATAACGGATTTCATTCGTATCAGGGTCTGCGGTTCGGGTTTTGGCAATCGCTCCGATTTGACGGATGGTCTGCATGAATTCAACCGCATCGTTCCCCTTCATGTAGTTGTCCGCCATATACTTGGCTTGCGCAAGGCCTAATTCGGACAAAGCCGCCCGCTCCTCTTCCCCGGACACGTCTGTAATGAAATTGGATTGAATGATGCCGTATGCGGCCTCCTTCACCTCTGGGGGCTGACCGTCGAGCAGGCGATTCAGCGAATCGTTGATTTGGGCGGTTCCAAAGTAGATCGCCGAATGATTCACCAGATCGGATGCCGCCAGCTCTCTGGCAGCCGGGCTGATCGCCACGGTATCCGTGTCATGCGGCAGTTCGGGCATCGTGCCTGCGACCAAGGCCGGCTTGTCGGCAGGCTGCTTGGAATTCAGGTATATATTCACGTCATGCTGGCTCGAGCTGTAGATCTTCATCCGAAATGCACCCCTATCCCGATGGTTGGTCCGATTGTCTTCTTCTCTAATCTCGGATCGGCATTCCATATTTTTAATATTAATGGACAAAAATAGAAACCGCCTTTCCGTCTTGGCTTGCAGTCGTCTGCGGCCTTTTTTGCGTTCATAGCCATGAAAGGCGTGAAATTGCCATTCGCCAAAATAAAATCGGCCGCAATGAAAAATAAAGGGGCCCTCAGTTGTATTCATAGGGAAAGGGGGTACGGATGTGCGCCATTCATTTGAGCTCAATGAATCTGTGCGGCGGGCCTTGGACTTATATTCGCAAAGCCTGATCAAAATCGCCTTTGCCTATTTGAAAAATATAGCGGATGCGGAAGAAGTGGCGCAGGAAGTGTTTCTCGCCTATTTGCAAAAGCGCCCTGTATTCGAAAGCGGAGAGCATGAAAAGGCGTGGCTGATTCGAACCGCGATCAATAAAAGCAAAAATATGCTGAAAACGGGATGGTTCAGGAGCAGAAACCCGGTTCCGGAAAACCTCAGCTGCCTCGCCAGGGAGGAAAACGAGATTTTGCAGGCGGTGCTCGCCTTGGACAAGAAATATCGGATCCCGATTCACCTGCACTATTATGAAGGTTATTCGATCCAGGAAATTGCCGTCATCATGCAGTCCAAGCCCGCAACGGTAGGAACATGGCTGGCAAGAGGACGCGCCCTCTTAAAAGAGAAGATCGGAGGCATGGAGGATGAAGAAATCTGTTTATAAAACGGCGATGTCCAATGTGCAGACCAGCGAGGACTTCAAGGAAGCGACGTATGAGAAGCTGATGCGGGAGATGGAAAGGACAACTCCGTTCGAGAAGAACAGTCAAAAGGGGGAACGGCAAATGGAGAACGCGAAGAAAAGAAGGGCGGCCGGCTGGACGATGGGGATCGCGGCGTGCGCAGTGGCGACGGTCGGCATCCTGACGATGAGCCCGACGGCTCCGACGACGGCTCCCCAGCCTACGCAAGCCGCAACGAAGCCTCCTGCCATGGGGAAAGCCGCGGTAAATATTGATGGCGTCATCTCCGAAGTGAGTCCGGACGGCAAAAGCTTCAAGATCGGCAATCTGTGGGTGACGATAAGTGATCGGACCAGGCTGGGCATCGACGGTCCAACAGCGGCCAAGCCATCGGAAGAGCTGCTGCAGAAGGAATTTAAAGTCGGGAATGCCGTGTCCGGATATACTTCTCAGGATCTCAGCGCCGGCAAGGTGACGGCTGACGTTATCTACAACAATATAGCCCCGCAGCATTAACCGGCCGCGCCCAGCAGCACTTCCATTGATAGTTGAATATAAGCTGTATGGCTCCAAACAAAAGGAAGCTCGATGACTCAAGCTGAGCCTTGAAAAGCCGTTCCGGCACGCCGGAACGGATGATTTCAATTGGTCCGATCAGCTCGGCAGCCGTCCGGATTCCGGCGTCTCCCGCGGGCGTCCGCGCTCCATCCGCAGCGACATGGCGAAGCAGAGCAGCAGGACAATGCTGGCGAGCGTATACGGATAATGAATATTCACATCGAACAGGACACCGGCGATGATCGGTCCCGCAATGTTGCCGAGGCTGGTGAAGGCCGAATTCAGGCCGGCCACGTAGCCCTGCTCGTTTTTGGCGAGCATGGACATCTGGGTGCTGATGGCGGGCCGCAGAATGTCAATCGCCAGAAAGACGATGAAGGTCACGGCGAAGATGAGCCAGAACGTATGCACGAACAAGGTCATCAGGATGAAGATGCCGGCAAACAGCAGGCAGGTGGTGATGACGCGCTTCTCGCCGAACCGATTCAGGATCCAGCCGAAGGCGGTCACCTGGACGACGGCGCCGGCGATGGAACCGAACGTGATGATGAAAGCGATGTCCTTCGGCCCGAATCCGAACTGATGGTCCACGAACAGGCCGAACACCGTCTCGAAGTTGGCGAGTCCGAACGACAACGTGAACACGACGATCAGGCTGAGGAAATAAGGCTCGCGGTGGGCGGTCAGGAGCTGGGCGACCAGGCCCTTCTGCGGCCTGACCGGAGAAGGCGCTGCATCGGCCGGCGCTTCGGCCTCGGCGGCCGGCTTGGATTCCTGCAGGACGAAAAAGGTGAGGCAGGCCGCTATCAATCCTGCTGCGCCTGCGGCGTAGAAAGGGACGCGCAGGCCGAACTCGGCGATGTAGCCGCCGATTCCGGGCCCGATGATGAAGCCGGTCGTAATGGCCGCGTTGATGTAGCCCATACCGGCCGCGCGCTCTTCGCGGGTCGTGACGTCCGCCGCGTAAGCCATGACCGCCGGCATGATCAAGGCGGCGCTGACGCCGCCAAGCAGCCGGGAGGCGAACAGCAGCCACGGCTGCTCGGCCATTCCGAACAAAGCCTCCGACACGGCGAACACCGTCATGCCGGCGACGATCATCCTCTTGCGGCCGAAAGCATCGGCCAGGCGACCCGCCAGCGGCGAGAACAGCAGCTGGGTAAGCGAGAAGGCGGCTACAAGCAGTCCGACCAGGCTGCCGTTGATGCCGAGCAGCTCCATGAACTTCGGCATGATCGGAATGACGAGGCCGATCCCCGTAAACACTAAAAAGAGATTGAGCATAAGGAGCAGGATGGCTCCGCGTTTTTTCAGCAATAGAGTCATGATGTCGATCCCCCCGTATAAGTGCGATTGAATCCTGAATATCCGTTCTAGATTATGGCGAAAAAAAGGCGGCTAACGGGCCGCCTTGGCGATGCCGTGCAAGAGCATCTCCATGGCCGTTCGATATGCGGCAAGCGCTTCGTCGCGCCGCATCCGCCGGGTATGCTGGCTGAGGCCGTACAGCAGGCTGTCCAGAATCATGGCCGCGGCATCCACGTCCGCGACGGCGAACTCTCCGCTGTCGATGCCTTTCTGGAGCAGCTGGCGGTTGAAGAGAAGATACCCCTGGACGATCTCGCTCATCCGTTCTTCCACATCCGATGTTTTGTCCGAAAGGTTGAAGAACTCGTCGACGGCTTTGGCCAGAGGGTGGTTCCACTGATCGAGAGCCAGATGCTCGGCCATCCCGTACAGCTTCTCGATCGCGGTCTCGTAGCGATGCTCCTGCGCCAGCCATGTCTCTTCCCATTCCTGATTCCATTCGTCCAGCAGATGGAGAATAAGGCCTTCCTTGTTCTTGAAATGATAATAGATGTTGCCGGCGCTGCAGCCGGTCGCCTTGACGATCTCGTCGATCGATGTGGCCTTGTATCCCTTTTGAATGAACAGCGTCCGCGCTGCTTCGGCGATCTTTTTCTTTGTCTGCTCGGTCTGCTGCTGCTTTTTGTTCACCGTGGCGTCACCTCGATTCGGGCGGTGAAATAATACTGAACATTTATTCAGTATTATAGAGGAATAGATGCGCAGGTTCAACCCTAGGATGCCGATTCCGCTCCTGGCCTATTCAGGTCGGATCGGCTGCGGGACGTGCGAGTCGGGACAGGTGGACATGATGGCCGGCTTGGAGCGGGGGATTAGACAGACGGAGCATTGCGGCGGGACGATTCGAGACAGGGATATCGATGGCCCGACGGGATCGAATTCTACAGGCAGGCTCAGGCGGATAAAAAAAGCCGAAGCGGCCAAGCCGCTTCGGCTGTTCGACGTCAACTTACAGGGTCAGTCCGCCGTCGGCGAGCACGATCGAGCCGGTCATGTAGCTGGCGCGGTCGGAAGCGAGGAAGCAGACGACCTCGGCCAGCTCCTCGGGCTGCGCGTAACGCCCCATCCGCATGTTGGCGACTTCCTCCGGCACGTAGCCTCCGGACATGAACGCCTGCTCCACGCCCTTCGTCAGCGCCGTCTCGACTCCGCCCGGGCAGATGCCGTTGACGCGGATGCCCTTCTTCACGTATTCCATCGCCGCGCCCTTCGTCAGGCCGACGACCGCATGCTTGCTGGCGGAATACGCCGAAGCGCTGTGCTCGCTTTTCACGCCAGCGGTGGAGGCGGTATTGATGATTGCGCCGCTCTCCTGCTTCTCCATGACCTGGAGGACGTATTTCATGCCGAGGAATACGCCGCGCACATTCACGCTCATGATCCGGTCGAACTCGCTCTCCTCGATATCCGCCAGCTTGGAAAATTTCTGCACGACGCCTGCGTTGTTGAAGAACACGTCGATGCGTCCGAAGGCTTCCAGGGCCGCCTGCACATAGCGCTGGACGTCCTCGGCTTTCGATACGTCGGCCTGCACGAAGATCGCTTCGCCGCCTTGCTCCTGAATGAGGCGTACCGTCTCCTGGCCTGTCGCCTCGTTGAAGTCGACGACGACGAGCTTCGCTCCGTAGCCTGCCATTTTCAAGCTGGTGGCGCGGCCGATGCCGCTTCCCGCTCCCGTCACAACTGCAATTTTACGGTCCAACATATGCGTTCATTCCTTTCCGGAGTGTAGTTCCATCGGTTCTGCCTCTATATTGTAAGGCGCTTACATGAAGGATAATTGTAGTTTTCTCCGATTTGTAGTATTTTCTACTCATTCTATTGGCTGAAATTCTCGGGAGGTCGAGGTACAGATGAACAAGCTGCCGGAGCTGGCCGTTTTTGGCCGGCTTCTCCATGATGCGCTGGGGGTGCCGGTTTTCGTCATCCATCCGGGGAGGAGGATCGAAGCCGAATACGCCAACGATTCGCTTCGGACCAACCCTTATTTCGCTTCCTTCGTCCGCGGACAGGTATCCGGCTACGAATATGCGCTTTATGCCGCCGACCGGCCGGTCCACTTCACCCGCTCCCGGCTGCAATACTTCTTCGTGAACGCGCTCGACGAGGAGCGTCTGGCCGGCACGCTCGTGCTCGGCCCTCTCGTGCAGGAGCGTCCCCATGACGGGCTGTGGAGCGAAGAGCTGGAGAACCTCCATGCGGCCAATCGCCGCCCGCTGCTAGACCTGTACGAAGAGGTGCCGCTCCTGCCTCCGGAACGCGCCCGCGCGCTCAGCCTGATGGTCCACTATGCTATCCGCCGGCAGCCTGTCGATCTGTCCGCGAGCCTGCCTGCCGAAGCTCCCCCGGAAGAGCCTGCAGCCATGAAGGCGGAATCGGAGTCGGACGCAGAGCTGTCCCGCGGCCGCCGCAGCGGGCTGCTCCATGCGAACCTGGCCCATGAGCGCGTCCTGCTGCATTATGTGCGGACCGGGGAGAAGGAGCGGATGCGCACCTTCGCGATGGAATTCATCATCGGCGAGGATGAGTTCGGCGTGCTGGCCAAGCGCAGCCGGCTCCGCAGCGAGAAGAACCTGATGATAACAGGCATCGCCCTCATCTGCCGGGCGGCGGTCGAGGGCGGCCTGCATGAGGAGGACGCGTTCACGCTCAGCGACTACTACATCCAGCAGCTGGAGGAGATGGGCTCGCTGCAGGAGGTCGGAGCCGTCATGACGAAGGCGCTGTTCGACTTCGTCGACCGGGTGGCGCAGGTGCGCCGGGGCCATTATTCGCCGGCCGTGCAGGACTGCCTGCATGAGATCGCGAGCCAGCTGTACGGCGATCTGACGCTGGGACGGCTCGCCGAGCGCGCTCATCTCAGCCCCAATTACCTGTCCGGACTGTTCAAGAAGGAGGTCGGACTCACCCTCTCCGACTACATCCAGCGCGAGCGGATCGAGGAAGCCAAGAAGCTGCTGGCCCTGACCGATTATCCGGTCGCCGACATCGCCGCATGGCTGAGCTTTCACGACCAGAGCTATTTCATCAAGGTGTTCAAGAAATGGGAAGGGACGACTCCGCGCGCCTACCGCCGTTCGGAGCGGAGGCCGATGCGGAAGCTTCATTAGAGCCGCATCGTCTGCTTGCGCGGGCAAGGCCTTTTCCGCCCATCCCGATTCTCTTTACCGCGTTTATACTTTTTCTGTGATAATCTAGACGTAATCTTCCAAGCGGCGGTGAAACCGAGATGAACATTCTTCTTGCCGAAGACGACAAGAAACTGGGCAAGCTGGTGAAATACATGCTGGAGAAAAAAGGCGGCTACCATGTCGATTGGGTCGAAACAGGGGAGGATGCGCTGGAATATGCCAGGCAATCCTCCTATGATGTCCTGATCCTGGACTGGATGATGCCCCGTACGGATGGAATCGAGGTGTGCAAGAGCCTGCGCGCCGCGAATTATGGCCAAGCCATCCTCCTGTTGACGGCCAAGGACGCCCTGCAGGATAAAGTGCTCGGGCTTGATGCCGGAGCGGACGACTATTTGACCAAGCCGTTCGAGATGGATGAGATGCTGGCGCGCCTCCGCTCCCTCACACGTCGCAATTTCGCCCCTATCCAAGCGGATGTGCTGACGTTCGGGAGGTTTACGTTGAACCGCGCCTCGCGCCAGCTGTTCAGGAGCGGGGAGGAGATTTTCCTCAGCCAGCGGGAATACCAGCTGCTGGATGTATTCGTTCAGAACAGCGGCCATGTATTGAACCGGGAGGTCATTCTGGATCGCGTATGGGGATTCGGAAGCGAGGTGTCCTACAAGAATGTGGACGTCACGGTCAAGATGCTTCGGGACAAATTGGAGGCTGCGGAGGGAGAAGCGAGAATCCACAGCGTCAGGGGAGTAGGCTACCGGTTTGAAAAATAAGCGAAGCCCAAAGAGCGATCTGTTCGTTCAAACGCAAAAAAAGCTGACCTTCACTTATGCCTGGCTGATCATCGTCTTCCTCATTCTGTTTTCGCTTCTCGCTTCCCTGTTCTTTCTCGGGATGGCTTATCAGGAGCAGCGCAATTCGCTCCAGTCCACGATGTACGCGACGGACAACGGAAGGATAGCGATTCCGGATCTGTCCGACTCCCGCGGGGAGGATCTGTACTTCTTCTATATTTTGGATCAAGGCGGGAAAATGATCGCGGGCAGCGATGCCTTCCCGCAAAACAGCGACGCCAGCCTGGAGAAGATCGGCCGGTGGCATCCGCGCAAGGCCGAGTACCGCCTGCAATGGCTGCCCGAGTCCCGGGACCGCCATGACGGCAAGAAATTCAAGGAAAGCGACCGGCTGCTCTTCGTAGGCGCGCGTCCGCTCCTGACCGCCGACGGACAGGCAGCCGTCATCTATGCGGCCAAAGATGTGACCTTCTACCTCGAGGTGCTCAAAAATCTGCTCCTTGTGCTGCTCTTTATTCTTTTGCTCTTTTTCATCATCGCCGTATGGCTGAGCTATTCCATGTCCAAGAAAGCGATGATTCCGATCCAACGGGCATACCGGCATCAGCAGCAATTTCTGGCTGACGCGTCGCATGAGCTTCGGACGCCTCTCAGCATCATGAATACTTCCCTGGATGTCATCGAGCTTGAGAACGGGGAGGACTTTTCCGCCTACACACGCGAAGTCGTGTCGGATATGAAGGAAGAGGTGGGCCGGATGAGCCGGATGGTGCAGCATCTGCTGGTGCTGGCCCGTTCCGACTCCGGCTCGGTCGAGTTCGAGATGGCTTCGTTCAGCCTGGTGCCGAAGGTCCGCCAATGGATGACGGCGTTTGAGGCTGTGGCTCACAAGAACGGGATCTCACTGACCGCCCGGCTGCCGGAGGTGCTGGAGGTCACGGCCGATGTCGAGCGCATCAAGCAGCTGGTGTACATTCTGCTGGACAATGCGATCAAGTACACGCCGGAAAACGGCTCCGTCGACGTTGCGCTGGGCAGCAGCGCCAAGCAATGGGTGCTGACCGTACGGGATACCGGAATAGGCATTCCCGAGGAAGGCAGGCAGCGCATCTTCGACCGGTTCTACCGGGTGGAGGCGCATCGTTCCCGGGATGAAGGCAGCGCCGGCCTCGGCTTATCAATCGCGAAATGGATCGTCGAGGCCCATCGGGGGACGATCGAGGTCGAGAGCTCTCCAGGCGAGGGAAGCGCCTTTGCGGTGAAATTCCCCCTTAACTGAATGCGGCACCCTTTCTCAGGCAAGCGGAGATAGGGTGCTTTTTTTCTTTTTCATTTTACCGTACTTATACTTTTCGGGCCTATAGTGAGCCATGTAGACAAGAAATACGCAAGCGAAAGGATGGATGAAGCATGAGATCCGGTAAACCTTGGATCAAGAAAATCCTGCTCGCAGCCGGGATCATCGCCGTAATCGGTGTCGGCATCAATCTGGCCTCGAAAATGGACAGGCCCGACAATCATCACGGAAAGCAGAAGGAAAGGACATCCTTCATGTCCGCGCAGGGCGGCGGGAATGGATGGGCGGGACCGAACGGCCGTCATGACAGAGGAATGCGGGGCGGAGGCGGCGAGCATGATGGCTGGGGAGCCGGAGCAGTTGTCGGCGGAACCCTTCTCGGAGCCGGATTGCTGCACTGGGCCATCAAGAGAAGGAAAAGACCAGCCGGAGCTCGCGCAGCCCTTGCTGCTCCCGTAATTCCTTCCACATCCGATTTCCTGGACCAATGGGAACAAAACCAAACCACAACGAAAAAGGAGTCGAACTGACATGGGTATTTTCAAACGGATCAAGAACACTTTTCTGGCGGAAACGAACGGGCTCTTGGACAGGTTCGAGCAGCCCCTCCACATGGTCGATCAATACATCCGCGAGTTCGAGCAGGAGCTGGCGAAGGGCCAGAGCGCTTATGCCAACCAGCTGTTCATTGAAAAAAGGCAAGCCGCTCTCATTGCCGAGACCGAAGCCGGCCTGGAGAAAAGAGATCGCCAGGCCAAGCTGGCCGTGACGAGGGGCGAGGAGCATATTGCCCGGCTGGCGCTGCAGGAGAAGCTGCTGCTGGAGAAAAAGCTGTCTGTCTATCAGGCGCAGCAAGCCGCAATCCAAGAGCAGACGAAGCTGTTGGAGGAGAGGATCGGCCAGCTGCTCGTCCAGTCCGAGGAATACAGCCATCGCCGTCTGCTGTTGGCGTCCCGGGTCAATGTCGCCGGTTCGCTGAAGGAGATGAACCAGAGCGTCGTCGCGTTCCAAACGGAAAATGTCGCCAAAGGGATTGCCCGCGTGGAAGAAAAAGTGCTGTTGATGGAAGCCCAGGCCGAGGCGTTCGCCCACTTCTCGTCCCCGGCCAAACGCTCGGCTCCGCAATATCTGGACCCAAGCCTGTCGGCCGACATCGACAAGGCGCTGGAAGACCTGAAGCAGCAGAACGAGCGCTGACATATGGATTGAGGAAGGACCATTCCCGGCTGGGGATGGTCCTTTATGTTGAATCTTAGTCCCAGGCGAGCGCATGACGCGCTGTTCGTTTCGCCGGGAGGGCAGGAGAATCCAATCGCCAGGTTGAATTCGATACGTTGGAGAAAAGGAGGCCGAGCTCATGCACAGTTCACGCAGCCAAAGCGCGCTGCTCGTCATGGATATGCAAAACAGCGTCGTATCGCGTTACATCGAGCACGAGAATGAGCTGCTCCCGTTCCAAAAAGCTCTTGAAACCGCGCGACGGCACTCGATTCCCGTTATTTATGTGCGGGTGGCGTTTCGAGAGGGCTATCCCGAGATCAGTGCGCGCAATAAAATGTTCGGCGGCATTGCGGGAAGGTCCGGAGGTGCCGCTCCGGAAGCGGCTATGCACATTCACTCTTCGCTGCAGCCTCGGCCAGGCGAGCCGATCGTGACCAAGCTGCGGGTCGGCGCGTTCACCGGGAGCGACCTCGAAGTCATCCTCCGCGCCAATGGGATCGATACGCTCATTCTCAGCGGCATCGCCACGAGCGGAGTCGTATTGTCGACTCTGCGGGAAGCGGCAGACGAGGACTTTGTGCTGAAGGTGCTTGCCGACGCATGCCTCGATGCCGATCCTGAAGTCCATCGCGTTCTGATGGACAAAGTGTTTCCTCTTCAAGCAGAAGTGATTTCGGTCGATCAGTGGGCGGATTCGCTGGCTGTACGGCCGGAAGCCCAGGACGAGAAGAAGGAGAAGGCGAGAAAGTATTCGATGCTCAACCAGCTGGCCCGGAAGGGGCAAACGGTGTTTGCGGGATCGTCGCTGATGGAGTTTTTCCCGATCAACGAGCTGCAGCAAACGCTGGACCGCAGCTGCTGCCTGTATAACCGCGGCATAGCCGGCTTCGTGACGGCGGAGCTGCTGGAGTCGCTGGAAGCCTGCATCTTCGAGCTGGAGCCCTCCAGCATTTTCATCAACATCGGAACCAATGACATCAGCGCGCCGGATTACAAGCTGGAGCGTCTGCTTGCCGGCTACGACGAGATTCTGACTCGGATCGCCCGGAGATTGCCGGACTGCCAAGTATACGTCATGGCTTATTATCCCGTGAATGCCAAGGCGGAGTTTCCTTTCGTGCCGCGGGAGTCGATGGAAGAGGTGTTCCGCACCCGGACGAACGAAGCGATTCGGGAAGCGAATCAAGCCATCGGGCTGCTGGCGGCCAAGCATGGCTATGCGTTCATCGACGTGAACGAGGGCTTGGCCGACGCGGAGGGCAACCTGAAGAAGGAGTATGCGGTCGACGGCATTCACATGCTTCCGAGCGGCTATGCCGTCGTGTGGAACAACCTGAAAAAATATTTGTAGGCGTTCGCCTTCCAGCGGGCAAGGACATTCCTCTTTATCCGATGCTTACGGGCCGACTGCGGCCATGCAGGGCTCCCGACGAGGGAGCCCTTTTGGTTTCGAGGCGCAATCCATGGCAGCGGAGGACAAGGATCCGTTCGGCGCGGAACACAAGGGTCTGGTTCCATTTTCTTTCCTTGCTCCCAGTATTTAAGCCATTACCAGTCGGAGTTTCCATTGCGCCGGGATCTATCTTTTGATATTATTTAGACGTCTAATAATTAAACATCTAAATATAGATGATGCGGCATGCGTCATCAACCGTTTCAAAGAGAGGAGCCTGAACCAAATGGAAAGAATGAACGGCAAGGTTGCCCTTATTACCGGAGGGGCTTCGGGAATCGGCTTGTCCGCCGCCAGCCTGATGGCGAAGGAAGGAGCCAAGGTCGTCATCGCGGATTTCAACGTCGAGGGGGCGAAGGCTGCGGCTGAGAATATCAAGGCTCAGGGCGGCGAAGCGGTCGGCGTCTTCCTGGATGCCGGCGACGAAGTCTCGATTCAGGAAGCCGTTGAATTCACTGTCAAGCAGTACGGCATGATTACGGTCCTGTTCAACAATGTGGGGCTGACGAATCTGAAGAAGGATCTGGATGCGGTCAACGTCGATCTCGACGAGTGGGACAGGCTGATGAACGTCAACCTGAAGAGCGTGCTGCTCGGCTGCAGGTTCGCCATTCCTCACATGATCGAAGCCGGCGGCGGCTCGATCATCAATACCGCTTCCATGGCGGGATTCGCCTCCGATGCCGTCCGCGTAGCCTACGGCGCTTCAAAAGCCGGCGTCGTCAACCTGACGAAGTATATCGCGACTCAGTATGGCAAGCATAATATCCGATGCAATGGCGTCGCGCCTGGACTGATCTTGACGCCGGCCGCCAAAAACAATATGCCGCCGCAGGTATTGGATCTGTTCGCGAAATACAATGCGCTGCCTTACCACGGAGAGCCGGACGATATCGGCCATACCGTGCTGTTCCTGGCATCGGACGAGTCGAAGTTCATCACCGGACAGACGATCCAGGTTGAAGGCGGACATTATATCGCCAACCCTACCGTTCCGGATTTTGAGCAATTTATGAAAGCGGCGCAGAGCGGCTAGAGCTCGCGCAAGGAACCTTAGAATCGGGGAGAGAAAAACGCAATGAGTCACGCCAAAAAGAAAATCCACTACGCTTGGTGGATTTTGCTGGGGCTATGCATCATGGTCGGATTGGGAAAAGCTGCTCTCAACAACTCCGCGGGCCTCTTTTTAAAGCAAGTATCGACTGATCTCGGAGTCGGAATGGGCAGCCTGTCCTTGTACTTCAGCGTCTCGGCTATCGTGACGATGGTGTTTCTGCCTATCGGCGGCAAATTGATGGCCAAGTACGATACCCGGTTCATCTTGAGCATCGCCGTCATTCTGCAGGCCGGTGCGTTCGCTCTGTTCGGGCTCATGAGCTCCGTTTGGGGATGGTATATCCTAGCCGTTCCGCTGGCCGTAGGCGGAGTGTTCATCACCGTCATCGCCGGTCCCGTCCTGATCAATCAGTGGTTCAAGAAGAGCAAGGGGCTGGCGCTTGGAATCATGGGAGCGGCAGGCGGCCTGCTTGGAGCCTTCACCCAGCCGGCTGTCGGCAACCTGATCGCGCATCAAGGCTGGAGACATTCCTACATGATCGTCGGCATCGCGGTCATCGTGATCGTCGTTCCCATCGTTATCCTCTTGCTGAGGAAGTCGCCTCAAGAAAAGAAAGCGCTTGCGTATGGGGCGGGAGAAACCACGGGCACAATCGGAACCGCGGCCGCAGCGGCGGAAAATAAAGGGGTCACCTTGGCTGCCGCCAAAAAATCCTCCGCTTTTTATGCGCTGATCGCCTTTTTCTTCATGATCACTTCCGCGGCAAGCTTTTCAATGCACATTCCGACGTACTTGATGAACAAAGGCTTCGATGTGTCGTTCGCGGGCAATGTCATGGCGACCAATATGATCGGCGTGCTGATCGGCTCCTTGGTCATCGGCTACGCGAGCGATAAGATCGGCACCCGGAACACGGCGATCGCCGCGATGCTTCTTGGGCTGCTGTCGATCGGCCTGCTGCTGTTCTCGGCTTCCAGCACGGCCGTCATCTCGCTTGCGGTCGGCCTCTTCGGCCTTGTGTCCGCCTCGATCGGAACGCTGGGGCCGGCTCTGACCTCGGCTCTGTTCGGCAATAAGGAATACAGCCAGATTTATTCCAACGCCTCCATGGGGCTGGCGATCTCATCAATCGTGGCCCTGCCGGCCTATGGGTACGTGTTCGACTATACGGGCAGCTACACCCCGGTTCTGTATGCGATCGGCATCATGCTGATCATTAATATCGCCTGCATCGGCCTTGCTTTCCGAGGAAAGAAAAGGCTGGAGCAGGCCGGATCGTGGAATTAATCCAATCGAAGAGAGAGGGATTTCAATGAGATTGCAAGGGAAAGTCGGAATCATCACCGGCAGCGCATCGGGAATCGGCCGCGGCATGGCGCTCGCCATGGCCAAGGAAGGCGCGCATATCGCCATCGTCGACGTGAACGAGCAGAAAGGGCAGGAGACGCTCGCCGAGGTCAACCGCTGCACGGAAGGCTGCCTTTTCATCCGGGACATCTCGGTCAAGGACAATGCGCATGACATCGTGGCCGAGGTCGTCAAGAAGTTCGGCAAGCTGGATATTCTGGTGAACAACGCGCATGCGTCGAGGCAAGCCAGCTTTATCGACACGACTCAGGAGCAGCTCGACCTGTCGTTCGGAACGGGCTTTTACCCGACCTTCCATTTCATGCAGGCGGCTTACGCCGAGCTGAAGAAATCGCAGGGCAAGGTGATCAACTTCGCATCGGGCGCCGGCATCGACGGACAAGTGACCCAGACCTCCTATGCGGCCGCCAAGGAAGCGATCCGGGCGATCTCCCGCGTCGCGGCGAACGAATGGGGACCGGACGGAATCAACGTCAACCTGATCTCGCCGATCGCGCTGACGCCGGGTGTCGAGCAGTGGCGCGACAGCGCTCCGGACATGTACGAGGCGATGATCAACCGCATTCCGCTGCGCCGCCTTGGCGATCCGGAGCAGGATATCGGCCAGGTCGCCGTATTCCTGGCGAGCGAAGAATCGAATTACATCACCGGCCAGACGATCATGGTCGACGGCGGTTCCATCAAATTACGTTAGGAGCAATCACAATGGGAAAATTGGATCGGAAAGTAGCCATCGTAACCGGCGGAGCATCGGGCATCGGCGAATGCATGGTGGACCTGTTCGCGCAGGAAGGCGCCATCGTCATCGCGGCGGACATCAATGAAGCCGCGCTTGAAAGGGCCAGCCAGAAAAGCAATGTGCATGGAATGAAGCTGAATGTCGCCTCCGACGAGGACTGGCAGGCACTGGCCAAGGAAGTCCACGAACGCTTCGGCAAAATCGATATCCTGGTCAACAACGCCGGCATTTCCTCGGAAAAGCCTTTCGCCGAAATCGATGCCCAGGACTGGCAGAAGATGCTCTCCATCAACGGCTTCGGGCCCTTCGCCGGCATGAAGCATGTCGCTCCCTATATGGCGGCCCAGAACAAAGGATCGATCGTCAATATTTCTTCCTACACCGCCTTGATCGGTCAAGGCTTCAATCACTACTCCGCCTCCAAGGGCGCGGTGCGGGCGCTGTCCAAAGCGGCGGCCACGACCTTCGGCCGCCAAGGCGTCCGGGTCAACGCCATCTTCCCGGGCATCGTCGAAACGCCGATGACCCAAGCGCTGAGCACCTCCAAGGATCTGCTGGGACGCCTGATCCAGGCCACGCCTCTCCAGCGCCTCGGACAAGCCATCGACATCGCCCAGGCGGCGCTGTTCCTGGCTTCCGACGACTCCTCGTACATCACCGGCTCCGAGCTGGTTGTCGACGGTGGATACTCGGCCCAATAACGTGTAAGATGAGGACAGCCCTTAATTTCCATTAGGGGCTGTCTCTTTTTGTTGTTCAAGGAGGAGCTTATGGAAGAGCAGACCATATTCGAACTCATCCGCGATATGGACCAATTCACCAATCAACTGATTGTCCAGTGGAACAAAACCTTTTCCGAAGACCTCGGCGTCTCCCATGTTCTCGTGCTCGGCCACTTGAAGCAGAACGGGAAAAGCCGGCCTTCGGACATTGCCAAAATATTGGGGCTCACCCCGCCGACGCTCAGCTACCTGTCGGAAAAGCTCGTCGGCAAGGAGCTGGCTGTCCGCAAGGTGGATGAATCCGATCGCCGGATCGTCTATTTGGAAATTACCGAGACAGGCGCCGCTGTCCTTAGGAAAGCGACTCTGGAAGGCCAAAGGCTGCGCAGGGAGCTGTTCCGGAAGCTGACCGAGGAGGACCGGGCGCATCTGGCGAGAATATATAAGAAGATGAACAGCGGAGACTAAGGCAGCGGTCCATCGGCGGGCGGAAAGCGGCTCCGAAGGAGCGTTCCAGGCTTTGGAGGCAGGACAATAAGGAGGGAACGGACATGAATAAGGTAACGCCCTTTTTGATGTTTGAGGGAAACGCGGAAGCGGCGATGAAGGTGTACGTCTCCGTGATCGAGGATTCGGAAATCAAAAGCATCACCCGGTATGGTGCGGATGAACCCGGCCCGGAGGGAACCGTCAAGCAGGCGGTCTTCTCACTGAAGGGCCAGGAAATCATGTGCATAGACAGCTTTGTCAAACATGCCTTTACTTTCACGCCGTCGTTCTCCCTGTTCCTTGCTTGCGACACTGAAGAGGAAGTGGAACGCGTTTTTGCGCGCCTGTCGGAGGACGGAGAGGTTCTGATGCCTCTGGGCGAGTATCCGTTCAGCAGGAAATTCGGCTGGATTGTGGACAAGTTCGGCGTTTCATGGCAGCTTGCACTGCCTCAGTAGACACAGGTGGATTCATCCTGGCTGGCCGCCGATGCCGCCTCGTCTTCTTATGAAGCATGCAAGCACCTGGATTGGACGTGCAGGGGGCATGGCGCGAAGCCTGGCCACTCAGTCCTGCAAACGAGCGGAGGCGCCCAGAAGCTTCGCTGCAAGGGAGGCGAGCCGGGAGCGCTCGTCGTCAGGCAGGACATCGAGAGCGGCCTGCAGCCGCAGCTCGATCTCCCCGCCGACGCTGCGCACGAGCTCTCTGCCGGTTGAAGTCATGCGGACGTTGAACCCCCGACGGTCGGCGGGAGCGACCGTGCGCTCGACCAGCCCGCGGCGCTCCGCGCGGTCGACCAGCCCGGTAATGCTGGACTTGTCGAGATCGAGATGCCGGGACAGCTGCTGCATGCTCGGCTCACGATCGCGCAGAATGCCGAGCAGCCGGATTTGAATGACCGACAGGTCATGCTCGGCGCCGGCCCGTCCGAGAATGGATTGGACAAGAAAGGACAGCTGGACCAGGCTGTCCACGGCCGACAGGCCGCTTTGAGATTCATCAGGATGCATAAGATTTCACTCCGGACAGGGTAGGATGGGAATGAAGGGCGCGGAAGCCATTTTGGCTCAAGCGCTCTTTTTGCATTGTACCACAGAGGTTGACTTAATACGTGACACAAACTATATTGTTTGTATCACAAACTAAATGATCGCAAAGCCGCGAAGGAGGCCCTTGCCATGCATGCAGCCGTAGTACGTTCTTTCGACCGCGTTCCCCAGTACGAAACGTTCGATGCGCCTCGACCGTCCGGAGAAAACGAAATCCTTGCCGACGTTGTTGCTGCCGGTCTGCATCCTCGAGTCCGGTCCCAGGCCGACGGCTCCCATTACACCAGCCGGGAAGAGCTGCCGCTCATACCCGGCATCGACGGAGTCGGACGGCTTCCGGATGGCCGGACGGTTTATTTCGTCGCCCCCGATACCTCCTACGGAACGCTGGCGGAGAAGTCGGTTGTCGACCTGCGCCGGAGCGTGCCGCTGCCCGCCGGCGCCGATCCTGTGCTCATTGCTGCAGCCATGAATCCGGCCATGTCCTCGTGGGTCGCTCTCCGCCGCCGGGTGGATTTCCAGCCGGGACACAAGGTTCTTGTCCTCGGGGCGACCGGAAGCTCCGGACAGATGGCGGTTCAGATCGCCAAGCTGCTTGGCGCAGGCCAAGTCATCGGCGCCGGACGTCATCAGGAACGGCTCGACTCCCTTCCGGCGCTGGGCGCCGACGAGGTCGTCTCCCTTGCGGGCGACCCCGAGGAGGCCGCGCGGCGGCTCGGTGGAGCGGCCTCTGAAGTTGATGTCGTCATCGACTATCTGTGGGGGAAGCCGGCCGAGCTGGCGATGCTTCCCCTGCTCAAGAGGAGAGCCGACCGGAGCCGGGCCTTGTCCTGGATCCAGATCGGCTCCGTTGCAGGTCCGACTGCTGCCGTGCCTTCCGCCGCTCTCCGATCGGCCAACTTCAGCCTTCTCGGCAGCGGTCAAGGCTCGGTCTCGACGGCGGGATATGTAGCCGAGCTTCCGGCGCTGATCGACGTCATCTCGGCCGGAAAGCTCCGAGTGGATGCAGCGGCCGTCCCGCTTTCGGAAGTCGCGGAGGCTTGGAATGCTCCCGGCGCCCGGCGAGTGGTGTTTCTTCCGGAGCAGTAGGTGGATAACGATGGGCAGGCTGCGCTATGCATCGTTAGGCCATCGCGGCGCAAAGCTGCGGATCATGAAATAACTTACCGATACGGATCCTTTATGATAAATTTGACCTAATTAAAAGAAGGAGGCGTTGTCTTATGAAAAGAACCTCAACCAATCATAGGGTGCTCAAGAAAAAGGGGAAGGCGTTGGATTAGCCCTGTAAACGGCGTTGTCTCCCCGTGAGGAGGGTATCGGAATGGATTCCGGCAATAAGGCCGATCGTGTTGTTGATTTTACTTTGGATGGCGTTTCTTTTCGATTGCAGGAACAGCATGACTTTGGTTGGCTGCGCTCGCTGGGCCGAGTTTTCAAGGTATTTGATCGGCAGGATTCCGGCAACATCTGCTTTGGAGTCGAGAAGCACGGAAGGAAATGCTTCGTCAAATACGCAGGAGCGAAGCCCACGGAGTTTTCGGGTGATCCTAGGGATGCCGCAGCAAGGTTGTCCGAGGCCGTTCCGTTGTACTCGGCTTTGAAGCACCCGCAGCTCATCCGGCTGCAGGACCACTTTCCAACCCCAGACGGCTGCGCCGCCGTATTTGAATGGTTCGAGGGCGAGTGCCTGCATCCGCATTGGTCTTTTTCGGTCCTTCATAGCGGATTCAGAACCTGGGGGCTCTGCCGTCCGCTCGATCATAGGGATACGTCAGAATCTTGATCAGCTGCTCCGCCATGTGATCCGGCGTGTATTTGTAGCCTTCCCTGACCCACTCGACGATGAGCCCGAAGAGGGCGTAGGCGATATAGCTGGCGAACAGATCCGGGTTGATCTTCCCGTCGCCGCTTCCCATGGTGTCCTGCTCCCGCATCACCAGCTGCTTCAGCGTGCCGCAGATCCGGTCCTGGAAGCCGGGCAGCGCATTGGAATTGATGATGATCCGGTAAAAGTCGGAGTAGGAATCGACATGCTTGAAAATGATCACCGAGGAAGTCGTCAGCTCGCCGATCACGAGCTTGTCGGTATGGAGATAGGGCTCGTTGTAGGCCCGGATCAGATCCTCCATGACATCGTTCATGAGCTCTCCGAGAAGCTCTTCTTTCGTCTGATAATGCTTGTAGAACGTCCCGCGGTTCAGCTCCGCCCGGGTGACGATATCCGTGACGGTGATGTGCTTGAACTCCTTGGTCTCCATGAGCAGGATCAAGGCGTCCTTCAGCTCGCGTTTGGTCTTGCTCACACGCCGGTTGGGTACTGGCAACAGATCACCGCCTAAATGTCTACTTCGCGCATGAAGATGAACAGATCGTGGGACAGGCATCCGTTTTTCGACAGTCGGGAAGTTTTTTGCATATTGATCCTTAAATTATAGAGGACTACACTGGTGGTGTACAAATTCGCGAATGATGGATAGGCCCATCCCCCAACTGACACCCTAATCGATAAAAAGGAGCGATCCTGTCATGAAACTCCACGAACAAGTTGCCATCGTAACCGGCGCCGCCTCCGGCATGGGCAAAGCCATTGCCGAGCTGTACGCCAAGGAAGGCGCCAAGGTCATCGTCGCCGACCTCAACCTCGAGGGCGCGCAGCAGGTCGCCCAGGGAATCGTCGCCCAAGGCGGCACGGCCAAGGCCCTTCAGGTCAACGTAGCGAAGCTGGAAGACATTGAAGGCATGATCGACACCGCCGTGAGAGAATACGGCACGCTGGACATTCTCGTCAACAACGCGGGCATCATGGACGGCTTCGAGCCGGCCGGCGACATTGCCGACGAGCGCTGGGATCTGATCTTCGACATCAACACCAAGAGCGTCATGAGGGCTATGCGCAAAGCCATTCCGATCTTCCTGGAGAAAGGCAAGGGCGTCATCGTCAACACCGCCTCCACCGGCGGATACAACGGAGCGCATGCGGGCGCGACCTACACGGCATCCAAGCACGCGGTTGTCGGCCTGACCAAGAACACCGGCTTCATGTACGCGCAGAAGGGCATCCGCTGCAATGCGATCGCTCCGGGAGCGGTCATGACCAACATCCAGTCCTCGATGAAGAACATGAACGAGTTCGGGATCAGCCGCTCCCAGCTGTCTCAAGGCTTGATTCCACGCGCGGGCTCGCCGGAGGAGATCGCCAAGGTGGCCCTGTTCCTGGCCTCCGACGATTCGAGCTTCCTGAACGGCACGGTCGTCACCGCCGATGCGGGCTGGACTTCCGCTTTCTGATCGGTTCTTCTCCGCCGCACCGGCCCATATCTGAATGCCAATCGCCCCTGCTGGTTCAGCGGAGGCGATTTTTTCTTATCGGCGCAAGGAGGCCATGGCGCTGGCCAGAGCCCGATTGAGGCGCGTAATGGCGCGAATCGGGTGATTAGGAGCCGTCGCCCGCCGCTGTACGGCAAGCTGCTGCAGATTTTGCCCTATTAACCGGATTCTTTTATAGACATTATGCTCGACTCCTACTGGGAGAGTCCGTATAATTGTATACAATGCCAACTTTCCGACGTGGGAGCTATATTCAAATGCCCGGGTTGGAATACTAAGCTAAGATGGGGAAAACCGTCCGTAAAATCCACATTTCGCGGCCTGCTTATCGCCTCCCATTATTATATAATAGTAAATATCTTAATCTGCAGATAATCATGGTCATCGTGTTCAAAAGAGCGGTGTGACTCTGTCGCGCCTTGCTTGCTATGCAATTTGTCCGAAAGAGCTGCATTTTTTCTTCAAATATCAGCGTGTAAGGAAGGTAAAAATGAGTAAAACACAAACCCAAACAGACGTTATCTTAATTGGTGCAGGCATCATGAGCGCGACTTTAGGGGCGCTGCTCAAGGAATTAGCGCCCGACTGGAACATCTCCGTGCTCGAGAGGCGGGCGACCGCAGGCGAGGAGAGCTCCAACGAATGGAACAATGCGGGGACGGGACACTCCTCCCTGTGCGAGCTCAACTACACGGTCGAGAAGCCGGACGGATCGATGGATATCAGCAAGGCGATCGGCGTGAACGAGGAATTTCAGGTATCGAAGCAGTTCTGGTCCTATCTGGTCCAAAGCAAGCTGATCGCCAACCCGCAGGACTTCATCATGCCGGTTCCCCATATGAGCTTTGTGCAAGGGGAGAAGGATGTCGCCTTTTTGAAGAAGCGGTTCGACGCCCTGTCGGCCAACCCTCTCTTTGAAGGAATGGAATTTTCCGACGATCCGCAGAAGCTGAAGGAATGGATTCCGCTGATGATGAAGGACCGGACGACGAAGGGTCCTATAGCGGCGACCAGGATTGAATCCGGAACGGACGTCAACTTTGGCGCTTTAACGCGCATGCTGTTCGCCAACCTGCAGAGCCGGAACGTCGAGATCAAATACAAGCAGAACGTCGACGATATCAAACGGACAAGCGACGGCCTGTGGGAACTCAAGGTGCGGAACGTCGACAACGGCGCGGTCGAACGCCGCACGGCCAAGTTCGTCTTCATCGGCGGAGGCGGCGGCAGCCTCCATCTGCTGCAGAAATCCGGCATCCCGGAAGGGAAGGGCATCGGCGGCTTCCCGGTCAGCGGACTGTTCATGGTGTGCCAGAAGCCGGAAATCGTCGCGGATCACCGTGCCAAAGTATACGGCAAAGCTCCGCTGGGCGCTCCGCCGATGTCGGTGCCGCATCTGGACACCAGGGTCATCGACAAAAAGGAATCGCTGCTGTTCGGACCGTTCGCCGGCTTCTCGCCGAAGTTTTTGAAATACGGCTCCATGCTTGATCTGGTCACCTCCGTCAAGATGCACAATCTGGTCACGATGATGGCGGCAGGCGTGAAGAACGCATCCTTGACCACGTACCTGATCAAGGAAGTGATGCAGTCGAAGGAAAAGCGGATGGACGCCCTGCGGGAGTTCGTTCCGAACGCCAAGAGCGAGGACTGGGACCTGCTCGTAGCCGGACAGCGCGTGCAGATCATCAAGGATACGGCAGCCGGCAAAGGAACGCTGCAATTCGGCACGGAGGTCATCAACGCAGCGGACGGCTCGATCGCCGCCCTGCTCGGCGCTTCCCCTGGCGCCTCCACTGCCGTTCCCGTCATGCTGGAGGTATTGGCCAAATGCTTCCCTCAGCAGATCCAGTCGTGGGAGCCGAAAATCAAGGAAATGATTCCTTCGTACGGCATGTCCCTGATGGGCAACCCGGAGCTTATCCATGATATCCATGAATCAACGGCTAGGACGCTTGGACTGAGCCCAAGTCCTCAAGCGGTCAGGTAAGATTCGATGAAATGGCTGTGATCGCGTATGCGGTGCGGCATCCGCTTTGCTGACAGCCCCGTCGTCATGACGGGGCTGTTTTTTAGTCCGGCGAGCCGCCGCATGCGCTCCGCATGATCTCCGCTTGATTTCCGGATTAGGGCAGGCTGCGGTTTTTTCCTTTTGCAGGGCGACATCGGGCAGGGTCCGGGAGTAAACTGGATCTAACGACGAAACCGCAGATGGAGGATAAGACGATGAATGAATTGACTGTACACGCCCTATCCGATCTCCCGCATGCCAAGGTGCATGGCCGGACGACGGGAGAGCGTTCCCCGCTCACTCTTTTCTGGAGCGGAAGCGCCCTTGAGCTTCAGGCCCAGGGGTCCGAGCTATGGGTGGAGCTGGAGGCCGATTACGGCCAGTATGAGCCGTGGATCACCATTCTGATCAATTCGGTGCCGGTCGGCAGGCAGATGGTCACGGCAGGCAGGCACTGGGTCTGCCTGTTCCGCGGCATGGACGGAGAGACAGCCAAGAACGTCCGCATCGTGAAGGACGTGCAGCCGATGAGCGGCGATCCGCGCTGCTCCCTGCACATCCATGCGGTCAAGTTCGACGGGGAGTTTCTGCCCGCAGAGGACAAGCCCTATAAGATCGAGTTCATCGGAGACAGCATCACTTCCGGCGAGGGAGCGATCGGCGGCAGGGAGGAAGCGGACTGGATCCCGATGTGGTTCAGCGGCACGCGCACCTATGCAGCCCTTGCGGCGGAAATGCTGAATGCGGAGTGCCGAATTATTTCCCAAAGCGGATGGGGCGTCCTGACGAGCTGGGACAACAATCCGCATGGCAATATTCCGCAGCATTACCGGAAGGTATGCGGCCTTCTGACGGGAGAGAGGAATGCGGCTCTCGGCGCCTTCCGCGACTATGATTTCGCTTCCTGGCAGCCGGATGCCGTGGTCGTGAATCTGGGCACCAACGATGGAGGCGCGTTCTACTCGCCGGAGTGGAAGGATGAGGAGGCCGGCAGGGCCTATAAGCAGCGTCTGAACGAGGACGGGACCTTCAACGAGGAGGATCTGAAGGCTTTCGAGGCTGCGGCGGAGAGCTTCCTCTCGACGATCCGCTCCTGCAACCCCAATGCCTATATCGTCTGGGCCTACGGCATGCTGGGAACGCCGATGATGCCGGCCATCTACCGCGCAGTCGATGCCTACATCAAGCGTTCGGGCGACCGGAAGGTGTCGGTGTTCCAGCTTCCCGCCATGACGGAGGAGACGGCGGGAGCAAGGAGCCATCCCGGCGCCGCGGCGCATGAGCAGGCAGCCCGAGAGCTGGCTGCCTGTCTGCGGGGGCGGCTTCGGCCTTAGAACGGCTCCCCCGTCATGGCGATGGGGAGCCGCTGCATGCCGGCAGACCGCCGTCATGCGATCTCGCCGCGCCTCCAAGCGGGGTCCGGCCGTGAGGCTGCATAGGGCGGCGGATATCGTGATAAGCTAGATAATTGGAAGGATTTTCGATTGAAGGAGTGGAGGAGCAGGATGAGCGCTGGAAAAAGAACGCCGCTGCATGAAGCAAGCCGGCTGCTGTCCCAGGTAGCCCGCGGCGAGGCGGAGGCCGAGGCCGTCATCCGGAACGGGATTCTGGTCAACGTCCATACCGGGGAGCTGCTGGAGCATGTCGACGTTGCGATCGCATCCGGCCGGATCGCATACGTGGGCAACGCGGAGCATGCCATCGGAAGCGGCACGCGAATAATCGATGCGGCGGGAAGGTACATCTGCCCCGGCTTGCTGGACGGGCATATGCATGTGGAGAGCACGATGCTGTCCGTGACCGAGTTCGCCAAGGCCGCTCTGGCCAAAGGAACGACCGGAATCTTCATGGATCCGCATGAGATCGCCAATGTATTCGGAACGGAGGGCGTGAAGCTGATGCATGAGGAAGGGCAGCAGCTTCCTCTCAAGGTGTTCACGACCTTTCCCTCGTGCGTTCCGGCGACTCTCGACCTTGAGGATGCCGGCGCCAGGCTGGGCGTCGAGGACATCTCCAAGGGACTGGCCTGGGACAATGTCGTCGGACTCGGGGAGGTCATGAATTTCCCTGGAGTGGTGTACGGAGATCCCGTCATGCTCGGAGAGATCGAGGCCACGCTCATGAGCGGCAAGACGGTCACCGGCCACTTCCCGAGCGAGGATGACCGCATGCTGCAAGCCTATCTCGCCGCTGGCGTCACCTCCGATCATGAGACCGTCACCCGGGAGCAGGGGCTGCAGAAGCTGCGCATGGGCATGCATCTCATGATCCGCGAAGGCTCCGCCTGGCATGACGTCAAGGAAGTCATCAAGGTCGTGACCGAGGACAAGGTGCCGACGGGCAACATCTCTCTCGTCACCGACGACGTCAGTCCGCAGACGCTGATGGAGAAAGGACATCTCAACCATGTCGTCCGCCGGGCTATGGAAGAAGGCGTGGAGCCTGTCACGGCCATCCAGATGGCTACGGTGAATGTGGCGAGGTACTTCAACTGCGAGCGGGATCTCGGCAGCATCGCGCCGGGGCGCTGCGCGGATATTCTGCTGCTGGACGATCTGGAGCGGATGCTGCCGTCGACCGTGCTTGCGGACGGGGTTGTTGTCTACGATCAAGGACAGCTGCGCGAGGAATGCTTCCCGGCGTTCGTGTATCCGCCGCATATCCGCCAGTCCATGCATGTCGGACGCGAGCTGGCGGCGGAGGACTTCCGGCTCGCCAGCCGGTTCGACGCGGCTGCCGCCCGCGTCAACGTCATCCGCATTATCGAGAACAGCGCGCGGACCGAGCAGGCCGCCGCGGAGCTGCCCGTGGAGCAAGGCGTCATCCTGCCGGATATCCGGCAGGACACGATCCGTCTGGCCTGCATCGAGCGGCATCACGGCAAGGGCCAGGTGTCGCTGGGCTTCGTGCAGGGCTTCGGAATAACGCAAGGGGCTGTCGCCTCCACGGTGGCGCATGACAGCCATAACCTGCTCGTCATGGGCGTGGATGAGCGGGAGATGGCGTTCGCGGCCAATGAGCTCGTCAAGATCGGCGGAGGCATGATTGTGGTCAGGGACGGTGAGGTGCTGGCGCAGGTTCCGATGGCGATCGCGGGACTGATGTCGGAGAAATCGCTGCCGGAGGTCGTGTCCGAGGTGGCCGGGCTCGAGGAAGCCTGGAAGGCGATCGGCTGCTCCCTGAATGCTCCGTACATGACCTTTTCGCTGGTGGCCCTGCCTGTCATTCCGGAGATCCGGATTACGAACCGGGGGCTGGCGGATGTGACGCAGTTCAAGCTGATCGACGTCGAGATGGCCCCGCCGCAATAAGGGCCGGCTACAAGCGGCGCCCGCCTTGCCGACAAGGCGGGCGCCGCTTGGCGTGTTCTAGAAGACGGCCTGTCTCCGCATCATCTCTGAGCAAGCCCTATTCCGGCTTGGGGCTGGTTAATCGGCTTCATCCTCCGGAATCCTTGGAACGCGATCCGATCAAGTATCCGATGATGGTCGATTCGACCGGAAGGACGACGAGCGTCCACATCTCCTTCAGCCCGAAGTCGGCGGAACGGTACGACGCGGGCGTCAGCGTATAGACGAGGGCGATGAGCAGGACGCCAAGCGCGATCGTGCCCACGATATAGAGGCGGACATTTTCGCCGGAGCCGTAAAATCTTCCGAGGAAGCCGAGCTCGGCTTTTCTTTTGTCGCTTTCCGCGTTCGCGGCGATGATTTTGCTGGCGACCTTGGGATCCTGGATCTCGAGCTTATTCATCTCCCGGACCCCCTTCGCCGGAGTAGAACGTGAAGGCAAGCGCCCATGCGGACAGATCGTAGTGGATCGTCACCTCGTAGCGGAGAGACAGGCTGCGGTTGTCGAGCACGCCTAGATGGATCAGATCCTGATTGCCGGTCGGCTTGCCGCGCGGATAGTTGATGCAGGCGATGCGGACCTCGTTGTAGCGGATCAGCTGGATATCCGTCGCGATGTCGTCCCGATGCGGATCGTGTTCGATGCAGAAATGGAAGGTCAGAGGGTCCTTTTCTTCCGACAGCGTGATTTCAATCGGGCTCATGCCGTAGGCGGATACACGGCCGTAGTAGACGGCCTCCATTCCCCCGGAAGTTATTTTCATCTTCATCCCTCCGATAGCGGTCTCGTACAAGCATCATCGTTCTAGTGTACGAGAGAGGCTGCTGGGACATGACTGCCGAAGGAGCCGAGGCCGGACAAGAAGTCAGGGGCTCCTTCCAAGGCGATGCGCCCATTTAGGCGGCTGCCTATTCCGGCATGCAAAAAAAGGCAGGAAGGACCGAGGTCCTCCCTGCCTTTTTCGTATGGTCGTCTTACGCTTTGTTGGAAGAACCGAACTCGCGCATCTTGCCGATGACCGTCGCTTTGATCGCATCGCGTCCTGGTGCCAGGAATTTGCGCGGATCGTAGACTTCATGGTCAGCCGTCACGATTTCGCGGACTTTTTTCGTGAAGGAGATTTGGTTCTCCGTGTTCACGTTGATCTTGGCCGTTCCGAGGGAGATGGATTTCTTGATGTCGTTCGTAGGGATGCCCGTGCCGCCGTGCAGAACGAGCGGAAGCTTGATCGTCTCGCGGATTTCCGCCATTTCCTTGAAGCCGAGGTTAGGCTCGCCTTTGTAAGGACCATGGACGGAGCCCAGAGCAGGAGCCAGGCAGTCGATGCCTGTCAGCTTGACCAGCTCGAAGCATTCTTTAGGATCTGCGTAGATGACGCCGTCGGCAACGACGTCGTCTTCTTGGCCGCCGACCGTGCCGAGCTCGGCTTCAACGGAAACGCCCTTGCTGTGCGCGTATTCAACGACTTTCTTCGTCGTCTCGACGTTCTCGTCGAACGGATGGTGGGAAGCGTCGATCATGACGGAAGTAAAGCCGGCATCGATGGCTTCTTTGCATTTGTCGAAGCTGGAGCCGTGGTCGAGGTGGATGGCAACCGGAACCGTGACTTTCATTTCGTCGATCAGGGCGCCGACGATGGCGGTAACGACCTTGAAGCCGCCCATGTAGCGGGCCGCGCCTTCGGATACGCCGAGAATGACCGGGGATTGCTCTTCCTGTGCCGCAGCGAGGATCGCCTGCGTCCATTCCAGGTTGTTGATGTTGTACTGGCCGACGGCGTAGCCCTCGGCAAGCGCTTTGTTCAGCATGTCCTTCATGGAAACGAGTGCCATTGTAACTCCTCCTAGTGTCCTGTTTCTGTAGATGGTTTCTCCTCATTCGAGCCCGGGGGCAAAATGAGAATGGCAAGGCTAATGGACCAGCCAATGCTTGTCTACAGCTATTTTAACATAAATGCAGGTCCGTGAACCTGGAATTTATGAGCCAGCCGGCGCTTCAACGCTGACATCGGCGAGTCAGGTTCTGCGAACGCCGGTTGGATCGGCGATCTCCGGCGCAAGTGCAAGGATTAAATTTCCACCGCGAGGCCTCCTTTATTCGTTCCAAACGAAAAAGCCCCGAGGCTGGGCTCAGGGCTTTTGATGAGGAGCGATGCGGGTGGAGATGGGGGAGGCAGAAGGCCTGTCATAGGGAACCATGCGGGTGGGGAGGGTCCGTCCGGCATGTCATAGGGAATCATCGGGCCGGGGTCAGCCCAGCTTCTCGACCTTGGCGTTGTCGATATAGAAGATGCCGTCCGCATCGTTCACTTCGAACCGGAGATCGGTCAAAGCGGAAATTCCGGAATTGTTGAAGCCTTTCTCCGTCACGCGCTCGCCGTTGATGAAGAGGCTGTAAGAGGCGGTTTCGGTGTTGAGCAGCAGCTCGACATCGTACCACTGGCCCGCGGCATAGACCGCGCGCGTTTTGATATCGTTTTTGATTTTCCCGTCGGCGTTGAAGTTGGCGTCCGCCGCTATGGAGCTGCCGCCCATGACCAGGAACCGGAGCCGCGCGCCGGTCTGGGCGGACTTGATCCGCGCCGTCGCCCGGATGATGCCCGTAAGCGAGCCGACAGGGCGCGAAGCCGACACGTTGGTCCCGCTGCGGGTCAGCCGCAGCACGCCGCTGCCCGGCTGGCCGGGGTCGGGCTGGTTCGTTCCGCTGCCGGCGGGCGTCACGGCGTAGCCGTTCGGGACGGTGCCCGGGGCGTTGTCGAAGTCGTTGAAGATCACGCCCGTCCAAGGGTTGGCCTGATTCCCGCTCCAGCGGAACGAGGTGACGGAGTGGGCCGGGAACGTATAGGAGAACGTGGAGGCGCCGACTCCAAGCGCCGCCGAAGTTTCCGTGATGCCGACGTCGTTCGGATGGGACACGTCGTTGAACGACGTGAAGCTGGCGCCGTTCAGCGTGCGGAGAGCCGCCTTGCCGGCGATCTGGTAGCCCCTCAGATCGACCTGCGCGTTGACCGCGTTCGCCGATGAGCGGTTGATGACGACGAGGTACAGGTCATTCCCCGTCTTCGATGCGGCCGCGGCGAGCGCCGGGTAGGACTTGGTCTCGGTTTCGACCGGATTGTTGACGATCCAGCTGCTGAGCAGGCGGCTGCCCGTGCCGTTGCCGATCAGGCTGTACGCCTTGGCCATGCTGGATTCGACGAATGCAGACAGGTCGGGAGCGGCAGGCGCGTACAGACTGTTGTACACTTGGCCTGCTCCCGGCAGCGCCGGTCCGCCGCCGAACGAATAAGCGGCCAGTCCCTGGTGGATGTAGATGCCCCAATTGGAGTTGATCGCTCCCGCCAGAGCCGTCGCATAGGTCAGCGCGCGGCTCAGGATTCTCGCTCCGTCCGCTCCCATAGGGCTGTTCACGACAATCCGTCCGTATTCCGTAATCGGCGCCGTCGTGTCGTTGCGGAGCGACCGGTCCCGGAGCTCGCTTCGAATCGTCTCCAGATTGCGGACGTGGGCGTCGCCTTCGGCGATGTAGGCGTCGTGCAATTGCTGCACGGTGGAGTGGTCCGCGCCGCTGTAGTAATCATGGACGACGTATCCATCGACCTTGCTCCTGGGAATATAGTCGTAGATGGATTCCAGGCTGCTGTACACCCGGATGCCGGGATCGATTTCCTTCATGGCGTCCGCATAGGCTTGAAAGCCGGCATGGACATGCTGATAATTCGCTGCGATGACGGCCTGATTCGGCGGAATATGGCCATGAGTGCCGTCGCCGAACCGGATTTCCCCCGTGGCGTCGTCGAACTGGTAGACGTTGGACGCGCCGGCGGCCGCGAGGCTGGCGACTTCGGTCCATGCCGTCCCGTTCACGGTGACGGTCTGCGTATCGGCTGCGACGGGCGCGTAGCGGGTGTAGAATTTCTCGGCGGCCGCTCCTGCGCTCCGGTTGTCCGACCAGGTGCCGTATTTGCGGGCTCCGCTCTGATGGACCGTATCGCCGAGAGCGTATTTCTCTCCGAAGCTTTTGTTCGGACCGGCCGCCGAGGCTCCATCCATCCAATACCTCTGATTGGCCGAAGCCATTTCGTTGCCGAGCTCGAAGTGGGTCACCTTGTACGGGGCAGGGTGGCCGTTCGCCGCCCGCACGGCGGCCCAATCGGTTCCACCGCCCGGATTGCTGCCGTCGTTCGGGGAATTCAGGTATTCCACGAGATCGGCGGCGCTTTGGGGCGTCTCGGTCACCTCGCTGACCATGTAGACGGTGTCGGCCTGAAGCGATTCCGCGTACCGCAGCCCTTCATCCACTCCGAAAGCGGGGTATGCGCTGGAATAATCGCTGCCGAGCACCTCGTTTTTGCGGCTGGCGAGAGGACCGATGGAGTCTTTCCAGAGAAACAGGTTGCCGATCGTTCCGGCGGGGTACCGCAGCATGCCGAATTTGGCCGCCGCCATTTTGGCCTGGATATCGGGATAGACCTGACCCTTGGCGGAATCGTAGAGTCCGTTGGCATTGTTGGAATACCTTCCGTTGGCTCCGATGACGTCGCGGTCGATCGCGCCCCGGTCGACCGAGGAATCGACGATGATTCCCGCTTCGCCTGCGGCGATGCTTCCCGAGGCCGGCAGAGCCGCCGATGCGGCGAGCAGGACGACGAGACTTTTTTTCAAAAGCGGCTGCATATCATTGGCCTCCTTGCAGGATGGGTTGGAAGACGTGAAAAAGAAGGGTTCGGCAGCGGATTTTCCTGGAGCCGGCCGCATGCGGGGCGGTGCCTCACGGGATGTTCCGCTTGGAACCGGCTACCGCTTCAGCAAGCGGAGGATCTCCTCGCGGGGCTTCACTCCGCATCGGTCCGCCCACGACTCGTATCGGGCAGCCATCTGAGCGGCCCGCTCCGGATAGGCCGCCGACAGGTCGCGCAGCTCGGCGCGGTCGGAAGCCAGGTCATAGAGCTCCCACGGACCCGGATGCCGCCGGACGAGCTTCCAGGAGCCGATCCGGACGGCCGCGTTGCCCTCATGCTCCCAGAACATCGGCGCGTTCCTGTCGGCCTCCCCGTCCAGCAGGCGCAGCAGGCTGACTCCTTCCATGGGCGGGATGCTCCGGCCCCGATAGAGGTCCGGATAGGCGGCCCCCGCCGCTTCCGCGATGGTGGCCATGATGTCCGTCAGCTGGCCCGGAGAATGCCGGAGTCCGCCGGGATCGGCGACCCGCTCCGGCCAGTGGAGGATGAGCGGAGTCGAGATGCCTCCTTCGTGGATCCAGTGCTTGTAGAGGCGGAAGGGCGTATTCGACAGATTCGCCCATGGCAGGCCGTAGCTCTGGTAAGTGGATTCCCCGCCCGGCAGCAGGCGCTTGTCGTTGCCGAAGACGACGCGGCCGCCTTCCCGGTCATGGGAAGCGGCGATGAGGCTGTCCAGCAGCCAGCGCTCGCTGTCCAGCCCGAGCTGCTCCGCGCAGCCTCCGTTGTCGGCAAGGAAGATGAGCAGCGTGTTGTCGAGCCGGCCGCTCCGCTCCAGCGCATCGACGATCGTCCCGATGCCCTGGTCCATCCGGTCGATCTGGGCGGCGTACACTTCCATGGCGCGCAGCTCCCATTCCCGCTCCGAGGCTTCGTCCCAGGCGGGAGCCTCCTCGTCCCTCGGCGAGAGCTGCAAGTCCTCCCGCACGATGCCCAGCGCCTTCATCCTCTCCAGCCGCTCCGAGCGCAGCCTGTCCCAGCCGGCATCGAACCGGCCCTCGTACTTCCGGATCGTTGCCTCCGGCGCGTGGAGAGGCCAATGCGGAGCCGTATAGGCGGCATAGAGGAAGAACGGCTGCTCCGGCGCTTCCGCATGATGGCGGTCCAAAAAGCGGACGGCCTGCTCGCTGATCGCGTCCGTGTAGTAATACCCGGCATCACCAGCGACTTCGTCCTCGATATTATCGTTGTTCCGGCAAAGAGTGGTCGGCTGGAAGTAGCTGCAGGCGCCGGCGATCGTGCCGTAGAACTCGTCGAATCCGCGCTGGGCAGGCCATGACGGCGCCGGCGCCGACTTGCTCGCCGACAGATGCCACTTGCCGCTCATATACGTGCGGTATCCGCTCTCCTTCAGCACCTCCGCGATCGTGACGCACCGGTCGTTCAGGCTTCCTGCGTAGGCGTCCTCGTTCAGGTTCTCCAGCATAAGCCCGACCCCCGACTGATGGGGATGAAGCCCGGTCAGGAGCGAGGCTCTCGAAGGGCAGCAGCGGGCCGTGTTGTAGAACTGCGTCAGGCGGATGCCGCCTGCGGCCAGCCGGTCCAGATGGGGGGTGTCGATCTCGCCGCCGAAGCAGCCGAGATCCGAGTAGCCCATGTCGTCGTTGAGAATCAGGACGACGTTGGGCTTGGTTGTCTGTTCAGGCATGATTCCGCTCCTCCGCTATAAAGTAGGGTTATCAAAGAAGCATACTTGGAATTATACGTTACACGACCTCCTGAACGATGGAAATAGCGCATTGTTTGGCAGGAAGACCACCGTATGTCTGCTGTTGTTCATGCCTTGACGGAAATATAGCTGAACGGTAATATATAAGCCATGAATGAGGACAAGCTGTTTGAAGTGCTCGCCGAGCCCCAGCGCAGAAAAATTCTCGATTCCCTGCGCGTCCGGGAGCGCTCTGTCGGAGAGCTGGTTGCTTTATCGTCGCTAAGTCAGCCCGGAATCTCCAAGCATTTGCGGATATTGCGCGAAGCCGAGCTCGTCTCGGTACGAAAAGAAGGGCAAAGCCATTGGTATCGATTGAACGCAGAGCCATTGAAGGAGCTGGATCGTTGGTTCGAGCCTTATCGGCGGTTCTGGTCGGACAGGCTGGACGCTCTGGAGAAGCATTTGGACGAAGAGGACCGCTAGAACGGTCGCGTGATACCAGGGATTTCGGGGGAGACAGCCCTGATTCCCAAAGAGGAGGTCCAATCATGCTGGCGACATTAACCCCTGTAAAGGATGGATACGAAGCCCGCTTCGAGCGGCGCTTGAAGCATCCGGCCGAAAAGGTCTGGTCGTCGCTCACAGTCAACGGCAAGCTGGCGGAATGGTTCCCGGAGCTCCGGGTGGACGAGCTTCGCGAAGGCGGAAGCATCCGGTTCGACATGCGGGACGGCACGTTCAAGGAGCTTGAGATTCTCGAGCTGCGGGAGCATTCCGTCCTTGAATACGCTTGGGGCGAGGACAGGGTCCGTTTCGAGCTTTATCCGGAGCCCGGCGGATGCCGCCTCGTCTTGATCGAGACCATCCGCGAGATGACCGGCCATACACCCAAGGATCTGGCCGGCTGGCATGTCTGTCTCGATGTCATCGGCGCCTTGCTGGACGGGAGAACGATAGCCCGCATGGAGGAGTGGAAGCTGGCTTACGAGGACTACAAGCTGCTGCTGATGACCTTGTAAAACCGCCATTACCCTGTCCGCGTGAGTGCAGTCCATAGATGAGGCGGCTGTTATCGTCTGCATCATGTACGGCAGAAATGCAAAGAAACCCTGCTCATTCGTTTGAGCAGGGTTTCTTTGCGGCAATATACAAGAGCCATAGGCAAGGTGCGAGGGCTGCCGGCCGCCGCTGCGGCAAGCAGCTTCGGCCGGCAGATCAGGCTCGGGGATCCCAGCTGCTTGTGCCGGGCTTGCCCGACTTTATAGATCGGCGAAGCTGGCCTGGATGCAAGCGACAATCGCTCCGATGACCTGCCCTTTGAACGCATCCGGAACCGATTCGCCGGAGACGTTGTGGTAGGTGTACAGGTTGGCAGCCGTGTCGAGAGTGAAGCCGAACGAAAGCAGGGCTTTTTCAAGCTCGGCAGGTAGCTGGTTCGATCCGAGCTTGTCGACGTAATAGGCTGTCGGGCCTACATAGAGGTCGACGTCGCCCTTGCTCGATTTAATGATCAATACGTCGTTTCGGTTGTTCAGCTCCCATTGGCCCTTCGAGTAAACCGACAATCTCGAGCGCTCAAGTCCGCTGAGGCCGTCAATATTCACCCCGAAGATGTAGTTGATTATTCTGCGGCTATCCGAGCCCTGAATGCTTTCTCCGTAGGCGGACAGGAAATGGTCCATGACGTCGTTCTTTTTCAGACTCATGATAGCGGAGTCCCGGCTCTCGTCATCCGAAGCCAGACCGAGATAGGTGCGCACACCGGCCATGATCTCGGAGTTGTAGCTCGCAAGCAGATTGCCTTCATCGTTTTGAGACATGAGATCGAGGTCGAATCCGAAAACCTTGCCTACCGCGTCTCGAATGACTTGGCCCCGCGCCGGGTTTCCGAGCGACTCCAGATAGATGTCCATGACGCGGACTTGCGCCAGGGCATTGATCTGGCTGTCCATCTCCGTCGAGCTTTCATCTGCGCCCAGGGATGCCCGAACAACCTTCATCACCTCGATTGGATATTTGGTGCTCTGCTGATTTATGACAGCATCGGCCATTGAGCAACTACCTCCGAATGAATGGTTTTGACTTGCAGAACTTGGCTGCCGCCATACCTACAATAGCACAGGGGCGACAACGGAATAAATGGAAAAGCAGGAAAATCTCCATTGTGCGCAGGCTGCCAAACAGGGGGCGGAATGTACCTTCCGCGCCTTTTTTTGGCTGCTCGCAGGGGAGAACAGGAGCGCAGCGGAGCCTTGAAGCTGCACATGCTGGCGGCCGCAGTCAACGGCGATTCCCTTCCTGGCGCAAGCCGGTTCGCGGTTTTATTGGAGGCGTTTTCAAATCAAATTTTAGGATTATTCAAAATATAACGATGAAATCATATGTAATTGATCAATCTGTGATTATAATGGTGTAACGAAATGCTTGCTGACAGAATATAGCTTGAAAATGAAATTTATTTCCCTGCTGCATCAAATATTGAAAGGAAGTTATTCATTGTTTGAGACCTTGCTCTTGAATTTTCTGTTTTTATTAGTTCCAGTCGTGGCTTTTTTAATCTTTTTTGAAAATAAACCCCATCCCTATCATAACAATATCCTTGTTGTTTTATCTGCCATCACGATGATTCTTTGTATCATCAAACCAATAAAGCTAGATATTGGATTTATATTTGATTTGAGATATATCCCGTTCATCCTTGTGGCTTTGTTTGGAGGCCACAAGAATGTATTCCCGCTGTATATCATCCTGAATGCATGCCGCTTCTATGTTGGAGGGCCAGGGATGCTGGAATCGTTCCTGTTCTCTACCGGGGTCTTCATCCTGATTCCTATCTACAGCAAAACGTTCTTGAAATTGGATTCCCGGGGCCGTGTTGTCGCGGCGGCCGCCATTGCCTTTCTGACGATGGGATGTTACCTCGCGACTCTGAGCCTGATTCTAGGCGTATCCGATCGGCAGTTCCGGACCCTCTCCTGGAATGCCTTGACGACTTATGTCGGAGTGACAAGCGTGATCATGATTCTGATCGAGAAGATTCTGATCAACTTCAAGAACAGGGAGCGGATTCTCCAGTCGGAACGGTTGAATGTCGTCAGCGAGCTGGCGGCAAGCGTCTCGCATGAGATCCGGAACCCGCTCACCGTAACGAGCGGATTTCTGCAAATGCTGCAGAAATCGGTGACGATCACGCCGGAAGAGAAGAATTTCGTGGACCTTTCATTGCAGGAGCTCAACCGGGCGGAGAAGATCGTCAGCGATTATCTGTCGTTCGCCAAGCCGCAGTCGGAAAACATGGTCTTCTCCAACATGATCGATGAGCTGGAATACACCAAAAATGTCATCATGCCGTATGCCTCGATCCATGAAGTTGAGGTGAAATTCAGCTTCAGCAACAGCCTCCAAATCCGGTATGACCGGAATCAGATCCAGCAATGCTTGATCAATATCTACAAAAACGGAATCGAGGCGATGAAGGAGACGGGAGGCGGCATCCTCTCCATCGATGTCGCCGAGAGGAAGCAGCATATCGTCATCAGCATCCGGGATACGGGAATCGGAATGACCAAGGAGGAGATCTCCCGCCTGGGCAAGCCGTATTATTCGACGAAGGCGGAAGGGACCGGCCTTGGCATGCTCATGGTCTACAGCACGATCGACAAGGTGAAGGGCGTCGTCGAAGTCGAGAGCGAAAAGGGCGTCGGCACGACCTTCCTGCTCACCATACCCGCGAGCGGCCGGTGACGGAGGCCTGCTGCTGCAGGATCGCCGGCCGGTCCTCCGCGCCGGTCAGGCTTTTTTCTTGGCGTAGGCGGCATAGGCATCGGTAACCGCAATGGGAAGGCTTTTGGCCAGATAGTACCGGTCGTTGACCTTCCAGGTGTGGGTGCTCTTGTTTTTTCTGCGGATGTACACGTAATTGTAGGGGGAGGATGCATAGACGGTGCAGCCTCTCTTTCTGCATTTCCTTAAAAACCGGACATCCTCGCCCAAGGAAATATCGTCGAAGCGCGCGTGCTTCAGCACGCTCCTCCGGAACAAGATCGTGCCCCCTTGGATAAAGTCGACGAATCTATGCTGCTCCTCGGGGGAGCGGACGACCAGCTGCCTGCCTTCCTCCAGATAGACGAGGCAGGCATGCTTGCCGATGACGGAGCTTCCTTTGGAGACAAGCGTCTTGACCTGCTCCCGAAGATAATAAGGCGAATAGTAATCATCGTGGTCAAGCTTGGCGATCAGTGGATGCTTGGACCGCGAGATGCCGCAGTTCAAGCATTGGCCGAGCGATATTCTCTCGGGCACAGAGTAGACGCGGACATGGCGGTGAGCGGAGGCTAGGCGCCGGATCGCCTTCAGATCGGCCTTGTCCTTGTTGACGATGAGGATCAATTCCTTGTTCGGATAGAGCTGCCGCTTGTAATTGCTCAGAATGTTCGGGATGAATTCGGGCCTGTTCGTGCAGGCCACGATCGATACTCCAGGTTTGGCCACGTCTCGCCCCTCCATTTCGATTCAGGTCCATTCATTCTATGAAAGACGCGAGGAAGGCGCTTGGCCAAAAGCCTATCGGGTAATGGAAACATATTCCTGATTTGCGCGTCTATATTGACGTTCCTATTACGAACCGATAAGGAGAAGCCTACATGAAGAAAGCCGCCTCGCTTCTACTGGCGTCGAGTCTCTGCCTGAGCCTTACGGCCCTTCCGGCGCAGGCATCGGAAGCCGCCAAGCCATTGCCCGAAGTGTTCGGAAATATGATTGTCTTTCCTTATGACTATCAGAACAAAGCTTTCATCCGCGGACAGAAAACGGACATCTACGGCGATTTCAAGCTGGCGCAGAAAAAGGGGCGCGTCCTCGTGCCGATTCGCCTGATGAGCTATCTCGCGACTCAGGCGGACCTTCAGCAGGGCTGGGAAGCCAATTGGCAGCAGCAGAAGCCGGATGAGGTCGTTCTCCACAGCAGCAAGCTCAAACGAACGGTCAAGTTCACCGTAAACAGCACTTCGATGACCGTGAATGGCGAAGTCCGCGTCATGGATGCGGCGCCGCAGAAGGTGAACGGACAGATCATGCTGCCTTTGCGAAGCGCGGCGGAAGCGATCGGCAAGAAGATCGATTGGCATGACGGCCTTATTCTCATCGGAGACGATGCCGTGGATTGGCAGGATCCCGGGAGTCTCGCGGCCGGCGGCAAGGTCAAGGAGCAGCTGGCCGATTCCCGCAAGCCGATCAATTATGGCGATTCCGTCCCTCTTGGCCGGCATGGCAATGTCTCGTACTATTTCAAGCGCCTGTATACGGGCAGCGGAGCTGTCGAGAAGCTGTACCGCCAAGCGGACGGTCAAAAAGAGGCCGCCATTGAGCTGGCCGGAAATCCGGTATTCGATCAAGCGAAGGTCATCGGGCAAAAGCTGTATTATGTAGCTGCCGTTGATAAGCTGGCCGAGCTGCATGCGTATGACCTTGCAACCGGAAAAGCGGCCGCCGTTGCCAAGCTGTCTTCTTGGAAGCCGGAGAATGGCTGGGTTGCCGGCATCGAGAGGATGGATGGCGATCTGTACATCATCCTGCATACAGGAGACTTGACGGTAGGATCGGAGACGTTATACCGGGTGGATAACGGGACCCTCGCCAAAGTCGCCGACGCCCGCAGCATCATCCACTACGTCAAATCGGGAGAGGCTCTGTATTTGGCCGAATCCGATCCGATGGCCAAGCCGGAAGACAATCTGAGCCGAGTGGATCTGAAGACCGGCAAGAAGGAGGCATTCGGGCAGCCTGGATATGCCTACCTCATGAACCGGACGTCCAACGGGCAAGGTCTCGGATACTCGAGCGCCGGCAGCATGTATGCCCGGGACGGCTATCTGTATGCGCTCGGCTACAAGGAAAGCGACGGGGCGGATGAGAGCTCCGTCTACAGAATCAGCTTGGGAGATCAGACGCTGACCAAGCTGACAGGCCCGGCCGCATCATTCTGGATGGACGGAGGCCGAATATACTACGTCGAGGGCAAGACCGGTCATGTGATGTCCGCCGGGATGGACGGGAGCGGCGCCAAGACGCTGGTCAGTCGAAAGGCGGCACAGGTCCAATTCGTCGCCGGAGCCATTTATTACAAGGTCAATCCGGCCGGCAGCGACTACGACCCCGGAGAGCTGTTCCGGTACGATCTTGCCTCCGGCAAGGAAACGAAGCTGGCGGCTCAGCCCGTCAGCACGTATTATGCGGGCCCGGCCGGCGTCTACTATCTGTCCGGCGGTTACGAGCCCGGCATCTATCGGATCGATTCCAACGGAGCTCAAGTCCGGGTAGCCTCGGACAATATCGCCAGTGCTATCCTGACGGAGGAGGGCATGGTATACACGATGGCCTACAAGGAAGGGATTTATGCGGTGAAATAGGCGGACTTCGTCGGCTGCCAGCCAGCGCTCTCATTCCATGAGCGCGCAAAAAAGAAGAGAGGCTTCGGCCTCTCTTCTTTTTTGCGTTCAACGGGAACCGCCGGCAGGCTATTGAGCGGGGACAGGCCGGTACGATCCCTTCCACGATACCCAGCGGCCAAGAGGCTCCGGCCGGCTGTTGGACCACAGGGATCGGGCTCCAGACAGGAAATGTTTGACTGGGCTATCGTAGGAGTGGCGGCTTGGGCGGAGATTCCGGAAGCCGTCAAGTCCATGAGTCAGGGAAGGGGGTCATTTGATTTGCACGCTCGCGCTCGCATACCCTCCGATCGTATTGTTCAAGGTCAGCCCTGCCGCGGTGGCCGAGAAAACCAGAAGCAGCCGCGAGCCCGCTCTGACCTGCACGTTCAGTCCGCTGCTGATGCCATACGATATGTTGCCGACAGGGATGATTCCCGTGAGGGGAGGGCTCAGCGGCACACTGGCGCCGACCGGCGTGAATTGGTTGTTGGGGTTTGGCGATACATAGAGCTGAGCCGTGATGCTCACGGTGCTTCCAATGAGAGCCAATGCATTCGTCGAGCTGAAGTATCCACTGATCGAAGTGATCGTTCCGGATTCGGGAACCAGGAATCCGTAATTGAGATTGACGCCCGCACCTCCCGTCAGATCAATGATGGGCCCGAGTTGTACGGATGCATGGCTGCCGAAGCCGAGCAGCGCTCCTTCACCTGAAAGTCCGCCGATTATGGTCGTGAGCGATACGGGGGTGCCGGAAGCAAATGGAATTATCGTGCCGATGCCGCTGCCGACAGATCCATCGGCGCCTTTGGCGGCAATGACGGTATAGTCGGGCGATAGGCCAGGAATTCCAACCGGACTGGCTGTGGTCGTTATATAGGTGCTTCCGGAATAGGTGACAAGCTGATTGATCGGATAATTCGCTGCGGCAGCGAGGTCATACGCAACGAGACCGCTGATGGAACCGGCCGGTCCGGCTGGTCCTGCAGGGCCTTGGGGACCGACGGCCCCTTCCGGTCCGACCGGGCCTTGCTGGCCGGCAGCGCCTGCCGGTCCCGCGTCGCCTTTGGCGCCGGTAGCGCCCGCGTCGCCTTTGGCGCCGGTAGCGCCGGTGTCGCCTTTGGCGCCGGTAGCGCCCGCGTCGCCTTTGGCGCCGGTAGCGCCGGTGTCGCCTTTGGCGCCGGTAGCGCCGGTGTCGCCTTTGGCGCCGGTAGCGCCCGCGTCGCCTTTGGCGCCAGGAGCGCCCGCGTCGCCTTTGGCGCCGGTAGCGCCCGTGTCGCCTTTGGCGCCAGGAGCGCCCGCGTCGCCTTTGGCGCCGGTAGCGCCCGCGTCGCCTTTGGCGAACACGAGCTCGACCGTTTGGCTTTTCGGATCCCAGCCTATTTGCGCGCCGAAGGCTGCCGCGAAGAGGCGGATAGGGAGGAGAACGCGGCCTTCTTTAATCTGAGCCGGGGCATCCAGCGCGACTTGCTCCGTAGAGGAGCCGTTCCTGACTGTCGCTTTTTTGGTCCCGACAACGAGAGTCACCGTGACGCCATCCTTGGCAGCGGTTACGGTCTGGGTCTTGCTGTCCCATGCGACATCGGCCCCCAGCGCTTGATTGATGTCCTTCATCGCCACGAGCACCGTGCTGTTGACGAGAATGGGAGCGACTTCATACTTCACCTTCATGTCGTTTACGTTCAATGTGATTCCTCCGGCCGCGGATACGGCTGGCGCCGAGACGAGGCTGACGGCCAGCGCCAGCAGCAGCGTCGACTTGGCTAATGTACCTTTTACCACTTGTTTGACCTCCTTGGAATGATGGTGGACGGGTGCGGCTCCTATCGCTTCTATGATGCTGTATGCCGGTAATGGGATGAAGTGCGGGTCCAAGGCCTGTTCCCTGTTCTAATGTCGGACGGCAAGGTCGAAAATGATAGCGGGAATATTAAAAAAAGGAAGAAACGGGGTAAGGAGTCGTATGATTGTTCCTGAACACGGGAAACTTTACGGTAACCAAAAGGAGAAGGAGAGCGAAGATGAACTTCAATGTGATTATGGTGGCAGGCAGCGGCGTCCTGGGCAGCCAGATCGCTTTTCAGGCGGCATTCAAAGGTTTCCGGGTCACGGTATACGACATCAATGACGAAGCCTTGGCCAAAGCGAAGGAACGAATCTCGAAGCTGAAAGCCAACTACAAGGAGGATCTCCGGGCGACAAGCGAGCAGGTGGACCAGGCTTACGACCGGCTTTCCTTCAGCAGCGACCTTAGCCAGGCGGCAGCCGATGCCGACCTCGTCATCGAAGCCATTCCCGAGGTCGTCCGGATCAAGACGGAATTCTATGAGAAGCTGGGCCAAGCGGCGCCGGAGAAGACCGTCTTCGCCACGAATTCCTCTACGCTGCTGCCCAGCCAGTTCGCCCAAGCGACGGGCCGGCCGGCGCAATTTCTTGCCCTCCATTTCGCCAACGAGATCTGGAAAAACAACACGGCCGAAATCATGAAGCATCCGGGAACCGACCCGGCCGTGTTCGATCAAGTGGTGGCATTCGCCAAGGCGATCGGGATGGTCGCCCTGCCGCTGCACAAGGAGCAGCCCGGGTATATTCTGAATTCGCTGCTCGTTCCGCTGCTGGATGCGGCGCAGATGCTTCTCGTGAAGGAAGTCGCCGATGTCGAAACGATCGACAAGACGTGGATGGTCGCGACGGGCGCTCCCCTCGGCCCGTTCGCCATCCTGGATGTCGTAGGCATCAACACCGCTTACAACATCGGCCTCTCCAAGGCGCAGGCGACCGGCAGCGAGCTGCATCGGAAGGCAGCCGACCTCATGAAGTCGGAGTATATCGACAAGGGCAAGCTGGGGCGCGCGACGGGAGAAGGATTCTACAAGTATCCGAACCCGAGCTTCGCGGATCCGGAGTTTCTGAAGAGCTGAAGCTGTCCGATATAGGCTTGGATGAAGAGAGGGAACGCATTCCCTCTCTTTTTTGCCGTGCAATCCGTGGTATATTTTGTTTATCCATAGGCAGTCGGCAGATGCAGACCCTGGGCGGGATTGTCATTCTTAAATTCTTGAACGAAGAAACGGAGCGGAGCATGAAAAAGATCAGGTTGGCCGTCATCGGTCTGGGCGTAATGGGAAGGAATATGATTGTTCAGAAGGCTCCCGGGTTTCCGGAAGATATCGAGCTGGCGGCGGTATGCGACCCTGACGCGGCTGCGATCGAGAACGTCCTGGGCAGCGCAGGCGGGGTAAGGACTTATTCGGATTACCGCATCATGCTGGATGAGGGCGGCATCGACTTGCTGTACATCGCCGTTCCGCCGGCCATGCATCATGAGGTGGCGACAGCCGCTTTGCAGAGGAACATCCATGTGTTCTGCGAAAAGCCGCTTGCGAACAGCCTGGAGGAAGCCCGCCAAATGGCGGAGCTGGCAGCGGGATCGGATCTCGTGAACGCCGTGCATTTCTCGTTCCCGCTGGAGCCCCCGGTCCTCAAGCTCAAGGAGCTGCTGGAGGAGGGCGCGGCCGGCACTGTGGAGAGAATCGAACTGTTCCTGCAGTTCCCGCAGTGGCCGCGGGCCTGGCAGCAGAACGGATGGGTCGCGACCCGGGAGCAGGGCGGATTTCTGCTGGAAGTCGGCATTCATTGGATCCATATGATCCAGCAAGTTTTCGGCCGCATCGCCCGGCTGAGCAGCGAGGTCTCTTATCCGGCCGACAGCGGGCTGTCCGAGAACAAGGCCGAAGCGACACTGGCCTTGGACAACGGAATTCCGGTCCTCCTGAGCGGAAGCGCGGGCATGCCCGGCGAGGAGAGGGTTTCGATGGTCGTCCATGGCTCCAAGGGCGTCGTCGCCTTGGAAAACTGGCAGCATCTGTACAGCGGGAATTCCGCCGACAGCCTTGAGGCGGTCGATGCCGACGGCATCGCGAGCCCGCTCCCGATGCTGAAGCAGGTCATCGCGGCGCTGAGAGGCGAGGCTGCGGTTGTCTATGATTTCGCGGACGGCTACAACGCCCAGGTTGTGCTGGAAGCGCTGCGCCGATCCGCCGGCTCGGCCGTCGAGCTAGGGCCGCTGTATCTCACCCGTCCATGAAGATCGACCGTCTTCTGGCCATCACCGTGCTGCTGCTGAACCGGGGGCGGATCAGCGCCAAGGAGCTGGCCGAACGGTTCGAGGTTTCAACCAAGACCATCTATCGCGACATCGACAGTCTGAACCTGTCCGGCATTCCCATCGTCACGTTCAAAGGCGTATCGGGCGGCTTCGAGATTATGGAAGGTTATACCATGGACCGCCAATTCCTGACCCGCGAGGAGATCGGCGCTTTGGCTTCGGCTGTGAACGGGATGAAGTCCGCGCTGGATGACGGCATGCTTGCCGTCCTGCTCGACAAGGTCAAGGCGCTTGTCGGGAAATCCGGCCGCAGTCCCTCCTCCTCGGAAGCAGTCATGTTCGACTTCAATCCATGGGGGCAGAGCGGTCAGGCCAGAGAGAAGCTGCTCATGCTGAGGCATGCGGCAGACCGCATGCTCAAGGTGGAGATCCAATATGTGGACCGCAACGGAAGCGGGAGCGAGCGGGTAATCGAGCCTGCCAATCTGATCATGAAGGCGGGCATCTGGTATGTGAGGTCCTTCTGCTTGCTGGAAAATGAGATCAGGGTGTTCCGGCTGTCCCGTATTCGGGAGCTGCGGCTGCTGCCGGAGCATTTCCGCAGTCGCGAGCTGCCCTTGCTCGACAAGTACGAATGGGATCGGGAATGGTCCAAGGATAAGGAAACGGATCTGATCCTTGAATTCCATCCCGATGCGCGTCACAGGGTCGAGGACTCCTTTCCTTCCCATCTGGTTCATCCCGATGCCGATGGCCGGGTTACAGTGGCGGGGAGGCTTGCGGTGGATGAGTGGTTCTATGGCATGCTGCTCAGCTACGGAGAGCATGTCAAGGTGATCGAACCGGAATTCGTGGCGGAGGAGCTCGTATTCCGGGTGCGAAAAATAATCGGCCTGTACGCGAAATAGGACCGACAGCTGTCCACTTTTCTGCTCTATGCTGATATCAAACCAAGAGCGGAAGGACGGTTGCCGGATGAAGACCTATGTGACGGAAAGGCCTATGCTGACGCTCGCAGGCGTGAGCGCAAGGACGACGAATGCCAGGGAGGCAGGGCAGGACGGCGTGCTGCCTGGACTGTGGCAGGCGTTTTTCAGCAGCGGACTGGCATCGGAAGCACAAAGCCGCCGGAGTTGCATCTATGCTTTATACACCGATTATGAATCCGATGCTGCAGGCTCATACAGGGCGTTGGTCGGCTGCGAGGCCGACAGCAGTCTTGCGGAGAAGGAAGCGGACGGGGCTGTCGTGCCCGCCGGCAAGTATCTTGTTTTTCGTACGGAGCGAGGCCCGATGCATGAGGTTGTGCCGAAGGCGTGGGCGGAGATTTGGAGCTACTTCAAGAGCTCATCGGAGATAAGGACCTTCACCGGGGATTTTGAGCAGTATGCTGCTCAAGGGGATGGGGGAGACACGGAAGCGCTCATCCACATTGCGATACGTTGAGAACACCTGCCACAGCAGGAAGCAAAAGAACGGGAAGCCCGAGGCTTTCCGTTTTTTTGCGGGAGTGCGCCCAATCCTCATGGACGGTTATAACGAAACGGTCCCTTGCCGCCAAGCCCGCCGCTCGGTAAGGTTAGGCTAAACCTCGAAAGGCGCTGGACTGTATACCGGTTCCTTGCTCGAGGCTGTTGGATCATGAAAACTTGGGATTGGGAGATGAACGACAATGAACGACAGTCTGTCTGCGATGCGCCTGGAAACGGAGCGCCTGATCATCCGGCCGTACAAGGAAAGCGACTTGATGGATTCCTACGAGCTGATGCAGGATGGAGAGCTGCTGACGTACATGCATATGGACGTGCTGTCTTTCGAGCAGTATGAAGAGCTGTTCCGGTGGCTGCTGGACAGTTACGGGGATGGTTTTGAAGAGCCCTTCAAATACTCTTTCCCCATCCTAGCCAAGGAGTCCGGCGAAATGGTCGGCTGGTGCGGCATCGGGGAGCTTGACTTCAGCCGCCCGGACAAGGAGCTGTATTACCTGATCCGCCGCAGCGACTGGGGCCGGGGGTATGCGGGCGAAGCGGCTGCCGCGCTGGCCGCCTACGGATTCGATGCCATCGGGCTGGACCGGCTGCATGCCAAGGCCGACCCCCGCAACGCGGCGTCGCTCCGTGTGCTGGAGAAGCTCGGCTTCGCCTTCAGCCATGTGCTTGGAGGGTTGGCCGGCGACGATGAGGACTGCAACGGAGAGAGGATGCATGTGCTTTCGAGAGAGAGCTTCCAAGGCCGCCGGTAAAGACGAAGCATGGGGCCCTTTCTTGTGGGCGAAAGGGCTTTTTTGCTTTTTCCATTCCGGCGTTGTCACAAAAATGGCTTTATAGGTCATCCATGTAGTGGCCTGCCTGGGAGCGCCTGGCTACAATGGGAGGTGAAAGCGCGCCTGACCGCCATTCATTCCGAACGAGAAGGAGGGCTGAGCAAGTTCCGCTTCAGATCAAATCATACGGAGGTATGAATAACATGAGATCGAATGCAAAAACGGGCAAGCTGCTGGCCCTGTTCCTGGCGCTGTCCTTGATGGCTCTTCAACTTCCTTTTGCACCGGGGGCTTCCGCCGCTCCGCAGACGTATGAGGCCGAGTCCGCCGTGCTGACCGGCGGCGCCGTGAAGGCGGCCGACCATGCCGGATATACCGGCACCGGCTTTGTCGGAGGATTGACGGATGCCAATAAAGGCAATGCCTCCATCACCTTTTCTGTAAGCGCTTCCTCCGCAGGCGGCTACACGACGGTTCTCCGTTATGCCAACGGCTCCGGAGGCAGCCAGACGATGAGCCTGTATGTCAACGGTGCCAAGATCAAGCAAATCCCGCTTGCCGGCACGGCGGACTGGAATACTTGGTCGACCCAGACCGAGACCGTCTCGCTGAATGCGGGCAGCAATGCGATCGCTTACAAATTCGACGCGGCAGACACGGGCAATGTCAATATCGACAATATTACGGTCGATGCTTCCCTGGGCGCCAATCTGGCTCTGAACAAAGCGGCAGCGGCCAACAATGCGTTCTCCGGCTTCCCCGCATCCAATGCCACGGACGGAAATGCAGCGACCTATTATGAAGGAGCGGCGAATTCCTATCCGAACACGCTGACCGTGGATCTGGGCAGCGCGCAAAGCATCGGCAAGGTCGTGCTCAAGCTTCCTCCTTCCTGGGGCGCGAGAACCGAGACGCTCTCCGTGCAGGGCAGCTCCGACAACTCGTCCTATGTCACGCTTGCGGCTTCCAAGGCGTATGCCTTCGAGCCGTCGTCTTCCAACACGGCCGCGATCGCCTTCACGGCAGCCTCGGCCCGCTATGTGCGGGTCAGCGTTACGGCCAATACCGGCTCGACGGGAGGCCAGCTGAGCGAAGTCGAGGTGTACGGCTCCGGCTCGGCGACGCCGACGCCGACCGCTACTCCGACAGCGACGCCAACGCCGACAGCGACGCCGACACCGACGCCGACACCGGCCGGAACGTATGAAGCCGAGACGGCGACGCTGTCCGGAGGCGCGGCCGTGGCGAGCGATCACACGGGTTATAGCGGAACCGGCTTTGTCGGCGGCTTCACCGATGCCAACAAAGGCAGCGCTTCGGCAAGGTTCAACGTGAGCGCTTCGACTGCGGGCAATTACAGCGTTGCGCTGCGTTACGCCAACGGCTCGACGGCCGCCCAATCCTTGAGCATCTACGTGAACGGCGCCAAGGCGGCGCAGACCGCCCTAGCTGCGACTTCGAGCTGGGACGCCTGGGCGGTCAAGACCGACACCGTCGCTCTGAATGCCGGCAGCAACACGATCATGTACAAGTACGATACGACCGATACCGGAAACGTGAACCTCGACAAGATCGACATCGCCTATGTCGTGCCGACGCCTACGCCGGTGCCGACACCGACGCCGTCTCCGGGCTCGTATGGAGCGTCGATGCCTTATGACGCCTATGAAGCGGAAAGCGCGTCCTACACAGGCGCGATCGTAGGACCGTCGACCACGTTCGGCGACCTCGCTTCGGAAGCCTCGGGACGAAAAGCCGTCAAGCTGACCGCGGCCGGCCAGTATGTTCAGTTCACGCTGAACAAAGCCGCCCAAGGCTTGACGATCCGCTACTCCATCCCGGACAACGCGGCCGGAACGGGCATCGATTCCGCGATCAGCCTATATGCCGGCGGAACGCTGATCAAGGACGTCGGCCTGACGTCCAAGTACAGCTGGATCTATGGAGCCTACGGCACGGAAGGCGGGGAGATCCGCTGGTCCAACAATCCGAATGCGGCTCCGAACACGCCGCATCACATGTATGACGAGGTGTCGGTCCAGCTGGACAAATCGTATCCGGCCGGCACGGTCATCAAGCTGCAGCGCAACGCCTCCAACCTGAACTTCGCCTCGACGGCGAGCGTGACGGTCGACCTGATCGAGACGGAAGCCATCCCAGCCGCCTTGTCGATGCCTGCGGGATATGTGTCCATCACGAGCTACGGCGCGGTGGCGAATGACGGAGCCGACGATACGACGGCCATCAACAATGCCGTCAATGCGGTCAAAAACTCGGGCGGAGCCTACAAGGGCGTATGGATTCCGGCGGGAACCTTCACGCTGAACAACGGCACCAAGGGAGCCGGCTACAACGGAACCGGAACGAGGCTGTATCTGGACAGCGGCGTATCCATGAAGGGCGCCGGCGTCTGGCATTCCACCCTCTCCGGCAGCTATGCGGGCATCTACCTGCGGGGCGGCAACGTCACGCTGTCGGACTTCAAGCTCAGCGCGAACGATCTCATCCGCGACGATTACAACGGAGTGACCGGCGTGGAGGGCAACGGAACGAACTCGACGATCTCCAATCTGTGGATCGAGCACGCCAAGGTCGGAGTGTGGCTGACGAACCAGACCAATGCCGGCGCGATCACGAATTCCCGGATCCGCCAGGTCTGGGCGGACGGCATCAACCTGCATTACGGCACGAGCAATACGACCGTAAGCAACAACTCGATCCGCAATAGCGGCGACGACGGCATGGCGATGTGGTCGGACACCTATCTGGATACGAACAACACGTTCAGCTACAACACGGTCCAGATTCCGACGCTGGCGAACAACATCGCGATCTACGGCGGCAAGGACAACAAGGTCATCGGCAATCTGGTGACGGATACCGTCGTGAACGGCTCCGGCATCTCGTTCGGCACGAACTTCAACCCTCCGTCCATGACGGGCACGCTGACGGTCCAGAACAACATGCTGCTGAGAGCGGGCTCCTACCATAAGGACTACGGCTATCAGATCGGCGCCATCTGGGCTTACTGGGTCGGCAACAGCGGCAAAGCCCAAAACCTGACGGTCACCGTATCGGGCAATACGATTCAGGACAGCGTCTACTCCGGCGTCTTCATCGAGGAGCCGGCTCCGGGCGTATCCGTGACGTACGCTTCCAATACGATCACTAACGCCGGTACTTACGGCTTCTATGTGAGGGGATCGGCGACCGGCGCGTCCACCTTCACGAACAACACGGTGAACGGTGCGCCTTCGGGCAAGTTCGTCAATACCTCTTCGAGCTTTACGGCAAGCGGTTCGGGCAACAACTGGTAAAGATCTACCAAGACCCCTCTCCATTCCGGAGAAGGGGTCTTTTTTTTTCGGCGGTCGGCAATCGCAACAAGCAGACGTTCCCGATTGACAAGCCTTCTATCTGCCTCTATAGTTTAAAGGGTGATACTGATAATCATTATCAAAAGATTAGACAAAAAAGGGGTATTTCAATGAAAAAGTGGATGTTCATACCAGTCCTTCTGCTGCTGACGGTGGCGCTGGCCTCCTGCGGCAGCAAAAATAACGGCAGCAACGGCAATACAGCTGCGAACAGCGGCGGCACGCCGGGCGCCTCCGAAGCTCCTGCCGCGTCTAATGCGCCATCGCCTGGGCCCGATGGGGCTTCCGGGACGATCACCTACGAGTCCGAGACCGGCCCGGTGGAGGTTCCGGCGAACCCGCAGCGCATCGTCGGCCTGACGAACGCGCCGAACATCCTTGCGATGGACGGCAAGATGGTGGGCGTCGATGAATGGACGGGGAAAGATCCGCTGTTCAAGGACAAGCTGCAGGGAGTCGCCGTCGTGTCCGAGGACAGCCTCGAGCAGATCATCGAGCTGAAGCCGGATCTCATCGTGGCCGGAGCGCAGACGAAAAACATCGACAAGCTCAAGGAAATCGCGCCTACGGTCGTCTACACCTGGGGCAAGCTGGATTACCTGAACCAGCAGCTGGAGATCGGCAAGCTCCTGAACAAGGAGAAGGAAGCCCAGGAATGGATCGACAGCTTCAAGACGCGCGCCGCCGAGGCCGGCAAGGAAATCAAGGCCAAGATCGGCGAGAGCGCGACGGTATCGGTGCTTGAATACGACGCCAAGAGCTTCTATGCCTTCGGCAACAACTGGGCCCGCGGGACGGAGATCCTGTATCAGGCGATGGGACCCGGCATGCCTGAATCCGTCAAGAAAGACGCCCTCGGTCCCGGCTACTACACCCTCTCGAGCGAAAAGGTGCCGGATTATGCCGGCGATTGGATCGTCCTCAGCCAGATGGCCGGAGTCGAGAACCCGATCTTCGAAACCAAGACGTGGAAGAGCATTCCAGCGGTCGAGAAAAACCAGGTCATCACGATCAAGACGGAGGAGTCCAGCTACAGCGACCCTATTACGCTGGAGCATCTGCTGGCCGTTTTCAAGGAAGGCTTCCTGAACTAAATCCGGAACGAGAACACAAAAAGAGTGCGCCTCCAGCCATCGCCGATGGCTGGAGGCGCACTCTTTGCTTTTTACGGAAGGATATTGCCTGCCGCACGGAAGATGGCGTACCATTCCTCGCGCGTGAGCTCAATGTCGGCGGCTTTGACGCAGTCCTGCAGACGCTCGATGTTCATCGTGCCGACGACCGGCTGCATTCGGGCCGGATGGCGCAGGATCCAGGCGACCGCGATCGTCGTGTTGCTGACCCCGTACTTCGCCGCGACCTCGTCGATCTGCTTGTTCAGCTCGGGGAACTTGTCGCTGCCAAGGAAGACGCCTTCAAAGAATCCGTACTGGAACGGCGACCAAGGCTGGATCGTGATGTCATGCAGACGGCAGAAGTCGAGGATGCTGCCGTCGCGGTTCACGGCCGAAGCGTTCTCCATGTTGACGTTGAAGCCCTGGGAGATCATCGTGGCGTTCGTGACGCTCAGCTGCAGCTGGTTGGCGACGATCGGCTGCTTCACATATTTCTGCAGCAGCTGGATCTGCATCGGATTCTGGTTGGAGACGCCGAAGTGGCGGACCTTGCCGGAGCTCTCCAGCAGGTCGAACGCCTCGGCTACCTCCTCGGGCTCGACGAGCGTATCCGGACGGTGGAGCAGCAGCGTGTCCAGGTAATCGGTCTTCAGCCGCTTCAGGATGGCGTCGACGGAATTCAGGATATGCTTCTTGGAGAAGTCGAACATGCCGGGGCGGATGCCGCATTTGGACTGCAGGATGAGGTTCTCGCGCACGCTCGGCGTCATATGGACGGCTTCGGCGAAGATTTCCTCGCAGTCGCCTCCGCCGTAGATGTCCGCATGCTCGAAGAAATTGGCTCCGAGCTCAAGCGCCGTCTGGACGAAGCGTTCAGCGTCCGGCTTGTCCAGCGAGTTGATGCGCATGCAGCCGACGGCGACGACGGGAACCTCCAGGCTGCTTGTTCCCAGTGGAATCGTTCTCATGGATAAGGACCTCCTAAATGTATGTAGGAATAAGGACAAGGCATGAATCTCGATATGACTCTATTGTGGCATATAGGGAATCCGCTTTCAACACGTGTTCACAAAGAGAAGAGGTGGCAGGAGTAGGGCAAGGGCGGGCGGAGAAGAGGATAGGGACAAGAGTAGGCCGCTGACGGCAACGCGGCAAGGCAAGGCAGCCATAAAAAGAAAAGGCATCCCGGATCTGTCCGGAATGCCTCGTTTGCAGTTTGGTGCAAGGAATGATGTCCTGAAATCGGGCTTCTAATCGAACGGATGCAAGCGGCGACGTTAAGAAGACAACGATTCCAGCTGAGCCCGCGGGTGGTTGAACGTCTTGATCCAGTTGCGCGCCGCCGTGAACATGATGATGATGCCGAGCACCAGCATGATGATGGACAGCACCGCGTTCAGGACGTTGTAGCCGGAGGCGTCCGGGTTCAGGTAGACGTTTTTGACCATCCAGTAGCCCGCGTAGTTGACGGTGACGAACAGGTAGGCGAGCGGAATGAGGCAAGTGAGCATATACCGCCGCTTGTCGGCCACCCGCAGGATGACTGTCGCTCCGATGATGAGGCCGATGGAGGCCATCAGCTGGTTGGAGACGCCGAACAGCGCCCATACCGAGCCGATGTCGCCCGAGAAGAGCAGATAGCCCCACATGAAGCAGGCGAGCGCGCTGGCGAATATCGTGCCGGGTATCCAGTCGACGCGCTTCAGCGGCTTGTACAGCTCGCCGAAGAAATCCTGGATCAGATAGCGGGAGACGCGCGTGCCGGCATCGATCGCCGTCAGGATGAACACCGCTTCGAACATGATGACGAATTGGAAGAAATACGGAGCGAGATTCTCGAACCATGGAATCTTCGTGAAGATATACGTCATGCCGACGGCGAGCGTCACCGCGCCGCCTGTGCGGCCTTCCAGATCAAGGCCGATCTCCTGGCTCAGCTCCGGCAGATGGACGGTGCTCATGCCCAGCGTCGCGAAGACTTCGGGCTTGGAGTTGATGGCGAAGTAGTCGCCTGGCTGCAGCGCCGTAGCCGCGATCAGCGCCATGATGGCGACAAGGCATTCCACGAGCATCGCGCCGAACGCCACCGGCTTGATGTCGCTCCAGCGGTTGATCATCTTCGGCGTCGTGCCGGAGCCGATGAACGCATGGAAGCCGGAGATCGCGCCGCAGGCGATCGTGATCGAGATGAACGGCCATACCGGCCCGGCCAGGATCGGTCCGCCGCCGCCGATGAATTCCGTCACGGCAGGGAACTCGATCGCCGGATTGATGATGAAGACGCCGACGATGAGGGCGATGAAAACGCCGATCTTCATGAAGCTGCTCAAGTAGTCGCGCGGGGCGAGCAGCAGCCAGACCGGCAGGGCGGCGGCGAAGAAGGCGTAGATCGGCAGGATGACCGAGAGCGTGCTCGTATCGAACGTCAGCCAGTCGCCGACCACGGTGTCCTGGATGGAAGGGCCGGCGAAGACGCCGATCAGGAGCAGGATGAAGCCGATCGTGGAGGCGAGCTTCAGGTTGCCGGTCTTCTTGTAGAAGAGGCCGACGCCCATGGCGATCGGAATCGTGATGGCGACGGCGAACGTGCCCCAAGGGTTGTTCTCGAGCGCATGCAGCACGACCATCGACAAGCCGGCCATCGTGATGGTGATGATGAACAGCATCGCGAGGCCGGTGCAGAAGCCGGCGACCGGTCCGAGCTCCTGCTTGGCGACCTCGGAGAGAGACTGGCCGTTGCGCCGCATCGAGGCGAACAGCACGACGGCGTCATGCACCGCGCCGCCGACGACCGCGCCGATGAGCAGCCACAGGAGGCCCGGCAGATAGCCGAACTGGGCGGCGAGGATCGGGCCGACGAGCGGTCCGGCTGCCGCGATGGCGGCGAAGTGATGGCCGAAGGCGACCCATTTGTTCGTCGGGACATAATCCTTGCCGTCCTTGAGCGTATGCGCCGGAGTCGGCGTATCGTCGCTCAGCTTCAGCACCTTGCGCGTGAAGAACGTGCCGTATAATCGATAGGCAATCATGAGAATGCATATGGAACCGATTACGATTGAAATCGCATTCATGGTGGTGACCTCCCAAGACGTTGATATTCTCTAGAATAGAAAAAGAAACGCCTTGGAAACCGTTTTCAAGATAAAACGCAGGAATTCAGGGATGAGGCGCAGGGATCAAGCGGCGAATGGAAGCGGCTTCATCGCGGAATCAAAGCCTCGGAGGCGAGAGGGGGCACTAAGCGGAGCTCAAAGCCCGATCAGCTGCTTCAGCTCCTTCAGATACGTGCGGCTGACGGGCACCTTGGCTCCGTTCCTCATGATCAGCGTGCAGGTCGAGTGGAACCAGGGCTGGATTTCCTCGATCTCGTCCACATTGGCGAGATAGGCGCGGTGGACGCGCATGATCGGCGTTCCCTGCAGCTTCTGCTCGAAGGTGACGAGCGGCTCGCCGACCTTGTACGTCTGCTCTGCGGTCACCACCAGCGTTTTTCCTTCTTCCGCCGTGATATACAGGATTTTGCCGATGTTCACCAGAAGGATGCGCTCGTCGACCGTGATCGCCAGCTTGCCGGTCCGCTCCGGCGCGGAAGCAGGCCGGAGCGGCGCAGGAGCCTGGCGGCTGGGGCGGCCTTCACGCAGCGCGGCGATCTTCTCCACCGCCCGGCGGATCCGTTCTTCATCGTACGGCTTCAGGATGTAGTCGGCGGCGTTGAGCTCGAACGCGCGGAGCGCATATTCGTCGTAGGCCGTGGCGAACACGATTTCCGGACGGGGGTCCAGATTCTGGAGCTGCTGCGCGATTTCAAGCCCGCTCTCTTCGGCGAGCTGGATATCGAGAAAGACGGCATCGGGCGCCGCCTTCCGTATGCCCTGGATCGCCTCCTCCAGCGATTCCGCTTCTCCGATCACCTCCACGCGCTTGGTGCGGTGCAAGATATAGGCCAGCTCGTCGCGGGCGAGCGGCTCGTCATCCACGATAAATGCTTTCAGCATCCTGTTCCCCCCCATAATGATGGCTGAGCGGCACGGCAATTCGGATCCTGGCGCCGCCGCTGCCGCTTGCGATCTCGAAGCTTGCGGCTCCCTGATAGATCTCTTCGATGCGTTTCCTGATATTGTGCAGCGCTGTCCCGGTGCCGGAGGCGGACTTGACCTTCTGCCTGCCGACCGTCCCGAGAAGCTCCTTGGCGAAGCCGATGCCGTCATCCTCTGCGACGAGCACCATCCGGTCGTCCTCCCGGAACGCGGTGATCGTCACATGTCCCACCCGTTTTCCCTTCAGCGGTCCGAAAGCATGGCGCACGGCGTTCTCCACGAGAGGCTGCAGGGTGAACGGCGGAATGAGCACCTCTTCGAGCGCAGGATCGATGTCCAGCTCGACCTTGTATTTGCCTGGAAAACGGGCCTTCTCCAGCATCAGGTAGGCTTCGACATGCTCCAGCTCCTTGCGCAGCGGGATGAGCATCTGCCGCGCGCCCTGAAGATTGCTGCGGAAAAAGACGCCGAGCTGCAGCAGCAGCTTGCGCGCGGTCTCCGGATCGGTGCGGCACAGGGCGGAGATCGTGTTGATCGCATTGAACAGGAAATGCGGATGCACCTGCGCCTGCAGCGCCTTGATCTCCGCGTCCTTCAGCAGACGGCTCTGCTGCTCGGCCTCCGCCAGCTCCAGCTGCGTGGAGAACAGCTTGCCGAGGCCTTCGGCCAGCTCCTGCTCCACCCGGTCCATCTGAAGGGGGTTCGTGAAATAGAGCTTGAGCGTGCCGACCGTATGCTGATGCACCTGGAGCGGCAAGACGATAGCCGCCTGCAGCGGACAGCCCTCATGGTTGCATTGGATCGCCTCCCGCGTCTTGGCCTTCAGCAGCCGGCCATGCTCCAGCACGTTGCGGGTGAGCTGGGTGGAGATGCTCTGCATCGGGATATGATGGTCCGAGCCGGTTCCGACATGGGCCAGCACCTGCTGCCGGTTGGTGATCGAGATCGCATCGGCATGGGTCGTCCTCAGCATGATCTCCGCCACCTCGCGGCAGGAGTATTCGCTCAGTCCTTGCCGGAAGAACGGCAGCGTCTGGTCGGCGATATGCAGCGCCTTGTGCGTCTGGAGGGCGCGGGTGCGCTCCTCCTCCTGCACGATCGATTGCACGAACAGCATGAACAGCAGCGTGCCGAAGCCGTTGATGACGATCATCGGAATGCCGATGACCCGCACGAGCTCCAGAGCGGGCTCGAACGGGCGGGCTGCGAGCAGGATGATGCCCATCTGCGCGCATTCCATGACGATGCCGATGACGACGGCGCGCCAGGTCATGCTCTTGCCCTTGCGGCGCATCCGGGCTCCGATCAGGCCGGTGATCAGGCCGGCCATGATCGTCGAGACGCCGCAGGCGGCCGCCGTGAAGCCGCCGAGCGTAATGCGGTGCACGCCGGCGATCAGGCCCGCCCCGAAGCCGACGAGCGGGCCTCCGAGCAGGCCGCCGAGCACGACGCCGAGCACGCGCGTATTGGCGAGGGCGCTTTCATAATCGACATTGGCCTGCCAAGCCTGCGAGGCGATGGCGCCGTGGCTGATTTTGATTCCCGTATAGTTGCTGATGATGCCGAATGCGCCGAAGATGGCGATCAGCAGCAGCTTCTCCTTGAGCCGATGCTCATGGTGGATGATTTGGCGGAACGACTTCATCCGGGAGAGCAGAAAGACGACGATGAGCAGAATGCCGACCCTCTCGAGCATGAGCGGCAGCAAATGGATCACGAAGGGTTCACCTGCTTCCATGGGTTTGAGCCTGATTATACCCTAAAATGAAACGGGTCCGTCAGGCGCCGTGGAGATTCCGACCTTAAAAGCAAGAATGAGGATGATTCGGAGCGCCATTTGAGCTAGACTGACCTTGCGAGTCACCCTCCTCGGCTGCGAGATGCCGGTGAGGGCAGAAGCAGTCCGGAGAACCCGGCAAGGAAGGCGGCGGCACGGTGGAGACCATGGGCTTCGAGGAAATGTGGGAAAAGATCATCGCCTGCGACAAAACGTATGACGGCTTGTTCTATACCGCCGTGAAAACGACGAAAATCTACTGCCGTCCGTCCTGCCGCTCCAGAAAGCCGAAGAAGGAAAATGTCCGCTTTTACGGACATAGGGAGGAAGCCGAAGCGGCCGGATTCCGTGCCTGCAAGCGATGCCAGCCCGAAGCGGAGCGGACTCCCCATGCCGCCCTGATCCGGAGCGTAACGGCCTTCCTGGTCCGGGAGCACCGGCGGGCTCTGTCGCTGCGGGACATCTCCGCATATGCCGGCGTAAGCCCGTACCATCTGGAGAGGCTGTTCAAGCAGGAGACGTCGGAGACGCCGCGGACATTTCTGGAGAAAATACGGGTGGACAAAGCGGCCCGCCTCCTGCGCACGACAGACCGGGGCAGCCTGGACATCTGCTACGAGTCCGGATTCCGCAGCCCGTCTCATTTCTACAAGGCGTTCCGTCGCCTGACGGCTTGCACGCCAAGCCAATACCGCCGCCGCTCGGCCGCAGGAGAGGCTTCAGCGTTCTGCGACGCGCATCCGGCTCATCAACCCAAGGAGGTCATTTCCAGTGAGCAAGCAGCATCGAGTCGGCCTTGACACCCCCATCGGGGTGCTCAGCATTGCCGGTACGGACGAGGGCGTCCAATCCATCCTGTTCTCCGAGGAGGAGCAGCTGCCGGAGCCGATCCGGCCCGATACGCCTCAAGCTCTGATGGAATGCCGGCTGCAGCTGGACCAATACTTCCGCGGCGAGCGCCGGATGTTCACGTTCCCATGCGCCGCTCAGGGAACCGAATTTCAGAAGCGCGTATGGCAAGCCTTGACCGATGTGCCCTACGCGCAGACGGCATCCTACAAGGACATCGCCGTTGCGATCGGCAGCGAAAGGGCGATCCGGGCGGTCGGCAGCGCCAACGGGAGGAACAAGCTGAGCATCGTCGTCCCCTGCCACCGGATCATCGGCTCCAGCGGCGCCCTGACCGGCTATGCCGGCGGTCTTTGGAGGAAGGAGTGGCTGCTCCTCCACGAGAAGGCTGTCCAGTCCGCCGAGCCCGGAGCTGCGCGCGAAAAAGAACCCCTTCCGTGAAGGAGTCCTTTCTGTGCATAATAAAGGCAAGACTGCCAACGCGAAAGGGAGTGGACCAATTGGCGCATGAACCTGTTGATCCGGAAAGACAGGAGCCAAAGAAAAACGGAGGCGCCTTGCTCTGGATCGGAGTCGGCATCGCCATCGGGTCCTCGCTCGGAGCGGCGATGGACCATTTCGCGGTTGGAATTGTCATGGGCACCGGAATCGGAACGGCGCTCAGCCTCGCTGCGCACTTCAAGAAATAACGGGAAAGACCTTATATATTCCATCCTTTTAAACTAAAGGAGACAAAAGAGTGGGTAGACGATCGACGTTCTGGTTTCTTCTTGTGCTGCTGTTGACGGCTTGTTCAGCGGGAGCAGGCGAAGGGAAGACGGCGGACAGCACGCCGGGAGGCAAGCTGAGCCTGATCAATGTGTCGCTCTACAGCAGCGATTCGACGAAAGCGCAGCCCGAATTGATTCTGGTGCAGAGCAATCCGGACCCATTGGCTGCAGCTGAGAAATGGACTGAAGCCGATAGCTCCATAGCGTTGCCGCCAGTCGGATCTATCGCTAGAATCTATGTTCTTCAGTTTCAATACCCTGCCAAAACGTCGACGGAGAGCGTCCATTACTTCCTCTTAGCAGATAACAAGAACAACTATTACCTGAAGCGGGTCGAGCCTCGGCAGATTGCGGACTTGGACTCGTTTGCTCCCGAAGACAAGGAGCCCATCCTGGAAAAGTCAGGGAAGGAAGGCTGGCTCTCGGTCGCTCCTCCTGGATTCTTCGATTGATGAATGGACGATAGGACGCATGATCGGCATGGAAACAAAACCAAAAAACACGCAAAAGGCTCATGGCCTATGCGTGTTTTTTTGGTTCTTCCTGCTGTGGTTCCTGAAGTCCATTCCCGGAACCGGCGTCCGCTTACCCGCTTATTTTGCTCCCGTGTTCCCTGCCTTCCGCTTCGAGAATAGCGAGGAACCGACAACCATGGCGCCGGTCAGCAGCGCAGCCGCCGCAACGGGCAGCCAAGCGCCTGAAGCCAGACTCCCGGTTGTGAGCAGCGTTCCTGCTTCTCCGGTGAGCCTGCCGGGGCTCCATTTCATGAAGCGGCCAAGCAGGCTCGGCAGCAGCGAGAGCACGGCCAACGCAAGCAGCGCCAGGAAGGCGGCTCCGGCCTGCGAATCCATCGCGCTGCTGAACAAGAGCACGGCCGACAAGGCGAACAGCAGCCATAGGGCGTACAGGAGCAGGCTCTGCCCTATGAGCGGGAATGGAACGCTGCCGATGAGGATATCGGTATAGTACCAGGTGGCGAGGTAGCCGATCCCGAAGGCGGAGAGCGTAAGGAAAGCCATGCCGGCCCACTTGGCCGTCGCCAGCGACAGATGGGATACGGGCTTCACATGGATCATGACCGCCGCGCCGCTCTGGCGCTCGCCGGAGACGATGCCCATGAACGACAGGGCGAGTATCAGCAGCCCGAGCGTGTTGTACTGGGACAGCGTCTTCAGCATGATGTCGGCGGCGGTAGGGACGGGCATGGCGGCGGCGACCTCCTTGGCGATGCCGTTCGCCTCCAGCAGCTGCGGCATGTAGGCGGCCGTGACCGGGTTCATGACGCCGAGCAGGATGAAGACGACCGGTATCCACAGCCACTTGTAGCTGCGTCTCATGCCGAGCATTTCCTTCCGATAGAGAACCATCCACTGGGTCATGGCCGCACCGCCTTTACAAATAGATCCTCCAGCGTCGATTGGCCGGTTTCCAAGCTGGAGATTGATATTCCGTTCTCTAAAATGGCTTGCAGGACAGAGGTCTTCGCCGCTTCGGGATTTCCCGCCAAGGCCAGCTTGACGCCGGCAGGCAGGCTGTCCGCTTGCCGGACGCATGGAAGTCCCGCCAGAGCCTTGGTCCACTCCGCGCGGGGCTCGGCGAACCTTACCGTCAGCACAGGCTCCGTATGCTCCCGCATCACCTGGAGAAGCTCGCCTCCCAGCGCGATGCGCCCGTCCCGGATGATGAGGATGTCGTCGCAGACCGCCTCCGCATCGTGAAGCACATGGGTGGAGAACAGAATCGTCGTCTCCTGCTTCAGCTCCTGCAGCAGCTCCAGCACCTCGCGGCGGCCGAGTGGATCCAGCGCCGATACCGGTTCATCGAGCAGCAGCAGCTTCGGCCGGTGAATGATCGCTTGGGCGATGCCCAGGCGCTGCTTCATGCCGCCGGAATAACCTCCGATCCGGCGGTCCGCGGCGTCCGCCAGACCGACGCGCTCCAGCAGTTCAGAGCTGCGGTCCGCGGCTTCTTTTTTTCCCAGACGGGCCAGGCGGCCTGTGAAGGCCAGGAATTCCCGGCCGCTCATCCAGTTCGGGTAAGCCGGATACTGGGGCAGATAACCGATGTTGGGCCGGATATCGCCTCCGCTCTTGCCGTCGAAGGAGATGCTGCCCCCGGATGGGGGGAGCAGGCCGGCGAGCATGAGGAGGGTCGTCGTCTTGCCGGCGCCGTTGGGCCCGAGCAGCCCCGCGCAGCGGCCCTCCCCGACGGTGAACGACAGATCTCCGACGGCTTCCTTGCTGCCGAAGGATTTGGACAGCCGGGCGATTTCAAGAAACGGCATTCAGTCCGACCTCCTTCCGAAGAGGAAATAAGCGACGCTTCCGAGCAGGCTGGAGAACAGGATGATGATCGCCCATATCCACTTGGGACCGTTGGTCCGCCGGACCTTGGACAGATCGACAAGAGCGGCGACGATGAGAATGAGCTGCAGGACGGCGAGCGGCAAAATGAGCTTCAGCATATCCGACATGATTGCTACCTCCCGTGTATTTGGAATTCCCGCGATGGGAACAAGATGTGGTTGGAATCGATTCGGCAGCCGGCCGAATCGATTCCTTGAGCGCGAATCTTTCCTTATGGCCTTTCATAGCGATATGACGCCGCCCGGCGCCGATTCGTTCATTTCCACTTTAAGGAATTCGGATCGGCTGGCGGGTACGGGATCGGGCAAGTCGACGCGAAGGCGCGGGAGTACGGGATTCTGGAGGAAATGGAAAGGCTGGACGTTCTGTGCTCCAGGCCCGTCCTGTCCGGCAGCTTGCCGGATCAAGGGCTGGGTTAATATGCTCGTCACCTATATCGAGGGGGAAGACGCAGCGGAGGCGCTGCCTCGTCTGCCGGTCGGGGAGCAGGAATCGATCGGAATTCATGATGGGCGGGAGCTGCGCAAGATTCACAGGGCAAGCGTCCCGGATGAGGCTGAGCCTTGTCACGATCGGATCTTGGCCCGGCTTCGCTCCTACAGGCAGGACTACGAGGCCTGCGGCGTCTGTCTGGACCGCGGCCGGGAACTGCTGGAATTTCTGCAGGAACATATCGGGCTGACGGAGGGCAGGCGAAGCGTGCTCCAGCATCATGACTATCATGCCGGGAACCTGATCGTCTATGGCGGGGAGCCGGACGGCCGGTTTCTGACAGCTGTATGCGCTCTATATCGGCCTGGTCTGCCTCTCATCCGTTCCCTGGAACGTCCGGGTAAGACCGGCAGAGACGGCGGACATGCTGAAGCGGATAGGCAAAGCCATCGATGACCACGAGGGCTTCAGCCGTTGCAAGCCCTTTTGGTATCCGGGCTGAGCCGTCGGGAGCGGACAGCAATAAAGCATGGCCGCGGACGGCCATGCTCCCTGAGAGGCAGTTACTCCATGCTGTCGGGACGGAGAGAATCGAAGTCGATTTCTTCCATGAACTCCAGCACTTCACCGTTCGGACTGTGGACGAGGGCATTGCGCACGGTCATCACAGGGTTTCCGAGAGCCAACACTTCAGGCCCGATGAGCGGCTTTGCCCCGCAGGCGATTGCATGACGATAGGACTGCTCCGCATCGTCGACGTAGAAGGCCAGATGCAGCAGCGCTCCATGGACGATTTCCTCCCCGGCAGCGGCTGGGCGGCCTTGGGCGGGAATATCGGCCTCCGGCCCGAATACTTCGATGCACGTTCTCTTGTCCGGCGATACAAGCAGGGACGCCTCGCGGATCGAGAAGGCAGGCAGGCTCCAGGAATGAGCGACTCGGAAACCGAGAGCCTCCTGATAAAAGTTGAGTGTCGCCCGGTAATCCTTGGCTTGGATCGCAGCATGCGCAAGACCTCTGACGGCCATGAAGCATCTCTCCATTTCATTGAAGGAATTTCCCTTCAGTATAGGGAAGTCTATTGGAGATCGACATGCATGTATGAAGGTTTATGTACGTATTTACCTGCATAATAAACGGCAAAATAAAGTTGATGCCTTAGGTTGTTCATTCCGTTGGAAAGGAGAATGAAATGAATACATTGCTGGATGAGTCCGACCATAAAATCATGCTCTTGCTTCAAGCCCGGGGACGAATCCCGGTTGCCCAGATCAGCAAGGAGATCAGCATGTCCCAGCCAGCCGTCAAAGAGAGGATTCTGAAGCTGGAGGAGAGAGGGTTCATTACGGGTTATACAGTCCGATTCGACTTGAGCAGGCTTGGCCGCGGAACGACGGCCTTCATCATGATGAAGACCGAGCATTGCCAGGAGCTCGTCGATTATTGCGGCCAGGCAGCCGAAGTGACGGAGCTGCACCGGATCAGCGGGGAATACAACTATATGATCAAGGTCCAAACCGCTTCGATCGAGCAATTGGCGGACTTCCAGGATTCGCTCGCCCGCATGGGCAGCTCCAAGTCCATGATCAGCATGAAGACGATTCTGGAGGACAGGGTGCTGCTGTAACGACCTATATTCCGGGATGGCTGTCGTCCGATTGCAGGCTCCCGCATGATGTCCTATACTGGGCAAGATAAAATCATGCCTCGGACATGCGATCCGACCGATTGGAGCTTCGGATAAAATGGCTAGTTTGCCCAAATGCCCGGAATGCGCTTCGGAGTATACTTATCCCGACGGCGATTTGTTCATTTGTCCGGAATGCGCCCATGAATGGAGCGGCGCAGCAGCCGCCTCGAACGAAGAGAATGCCCGCATCGTGAAGGATTCGAATGGAAACGTTTTGAATGACGGCGATTCGGTCACGGTCGTCAAGGACCTTAAGGTCAAGGGGACCTCCCTTGTCGTCAAGATCGGCACGAAGGTGAAGAACATCCGTCTGATCGAAGGCGACCATGACATCGACTGCAGGATCGACGGCTTCGGCGCGATGAAGCTGAAGTCCGAATTCGTCAAGAAAAGCTGAGCCATCCGGAGGGACTGCTCAGGTAGGGCCGCCTCTCGCGGGCGGTCTTTTTCCTGTTTTGACTATAGTCTGCCCGAATGATTGGTTTTTTGGAGCCAACTCTGGTAGAACTGAAGAAAAGCCATGCCTAGAGGGCGGCAATCGGGGAGGCGGACAGCAGATGAAGCGGATTACGGTTCTGGTCGCGGATGACGAGGCGGAGATTGCCGACCTGGTCGCTCTGCATCTGGAGAAGGAAGGGTACAACGTGGTCAAGGCCGCAGACGGCACAGAGGCGCTGCGGACGATCCAGTCGCAGCGGGTCGACCTCGCCATTCTCGATATCATGATGCCGGGACTCGACGGCTACGAGGTGACTCGGCAGACCCGTGTGGAGAATCATATCCCGATCATCATTCTGAGCGCCAAAACCTCGGATTTCGATAAAATATCCGGCTTGGTCATGGGGGCGGACGATTACATGACGAAACCCTTCAATCCCCTTGAGCTCGTGGCGCGGGTGAACGCCCAGCTGCGGCGGTCGATGCAGCTGAGCCGGCCGAAGGAGGAGCATTCGGTGCTGGAGGCCGGGGGGCTGGCGATCGACTCCATGCGGCGCACGGTCGCCGTATACGGGCATGGCGTGGAGCTGACGCCCAAGGAATTCGATATTCTGCATCTGCTCGCGAGCCATCCCGGCAAGGTGTTCGCAGCCGAGAACATTTTCCGCCATGTGTGGGAAGAGGAGTATTTCGACAGCGGCAATACGGTGATGGTGCATATCCGCACCCTGCGCAAGAAGCTGGGAGAAGACAAGGACAAGTGGATCAAGACGGTCTGGGGAGTGGGATACAAGTTCAATGGATAAGTGGCTGAGAAGCTTCCGGGCCCGAATGATCGCGCTGCTGGCGCTCAGCATGCTGCTGTCCGGCCTGGTCACGTATGCCGTGTTCAAGGCGCTTCAGTATTACTACAGCAGCCATGTGAGATACGGGGAGCCGCTCGAGCGGCTCCGCCATGCCATCCGCAGCTTTGGCGATCTCAACTTCTTCCTGATCCTGTTCGTCCCGCTCGCGGTGCTGTTCTTCTTCTTTCTGACGACGCCTTACGCCGCCTACTTCCGCGAAATATCGGCCGGAATCGGGCGCCTCGCTTCCGGCGACTTCAGCGGACGCGTCGACATCGCTTCGCGAGACGAGTTCGAGAGCATCGCCCGCGATATCAATGCGGCCAGCGCCAACCTGCAGCGCGCCGTCGAGCGGGGCGACTTCGCGGAGAACAGCAAGGACCAGCTCGTGCTGAATCTGGCCCATGATTTGCGCACTCCGCTCACATCCGTGCTCGGCTATCTGGACCTGATCCTTCGGGACGGCGGCCTGTCCCAGGAGCAGAAAAGCCATTACACGTCCATTGCCTTCAACAAGTCCAAGCGCCTCGAGAAGCTCATCGACGGCCTGTTCGAGGTCACCCGGATGAACTACAGCACGCTTCCGCTCGAGACCGCGCCTCTGGATCTGAGCGAGCTGCTCGCCCAATTGAATGAGGAGCTCTATCCCGTGTTCCAGAAAAGCCGCCTGAGCATCCGGCCGGACATCGCTCCCGGCATCATTGTGAACGGGGACGGCGAGCTGCTCGCGCGGGTGTTCGAGAATCTGCTGGCCAACGCGGCCCGGTACGGCAGGGACGGGGAGTTCGTGGATGTCCAATGCGGCAGGGAGGGCGCGGAGGGCGTCGTCCGCATCGCCAATTACGGCGATATGATTCCGGAGGACGAGCTGCCCCGCCTGTTCGAAATGTTCTACACCGGCGATCGGGCCCGGACCCATCAGGAAGGAAGCACGGGGCTCGGCCTGTTCATCGCCAAAAACATCATCGATCGGCACAAAGGGACGATTGCGGCCGATAGCAGCGCTATCCGGACCGTATTCGAGGTGCGCCTGCCGCTGCAAGGCCAAGCCGGATGAAGAGCGTCGCCCGCAAGCGCGACTGCTCCAAAAGCCTTTCATGAAGCAGGAAGGATTCTGCCATGCCTTCCCGGCCGCCGGCCGGCGGAGGCTGTTTGGCGTTTCCGATTCCGGATCGATCCGCCGATCGCCCTGTCCGATTGCCTGCCCGACCGCTGACGGATGCAATAATCGATTTAAGGAAAAATTTATAAGGCCTCAACTCCTTTTTAACTAGTTGCCCCTATGCTGGAGCAAGAACAGAGCGAAAGGAAAAGCGACTTATGAAGAAGAGATGGATTTCAATGCTGCTGCTCCTGGCGGCGGCCGGCTGCGCATCGGCGCATCCCGAGCCTTCGTCCACGGCAGGGCCTAAGCCTTCGCAGCAGGAAGAATCGGCTGCCCCGGACAGCGGCGCAGAGAAGGAGCAGTCGATATCGCTCGGCAAATCCCGGATCCATCAGGGGGATCTGGTGCTCGTCAACAAGGAGCATGCCGTTCCTTCCAAGGACGGCAAGTCCGATGTGGTCAATCTGTACGAGCACAAGGAGCTGTTGGAGGGCTACGGGCTTCTCGACAACAAGATCCGGCTATCCGAGAGCGTGGCGAAGCGGTTCATTGCGATGGTGAAGGACGCGGACAAGGATGGGGTCAACCATTTTCTGATCAGCAGCGGCTATCGGAGCAACGAGGAGCAGGCCAAGCTCTACCGCGAGCTTGGGGGCAATTCGGCGCTTCCGCCAGGACATAGCGAGCATAATCTGGGCCTGTCCCTGGATATCGGCTCCAGCCGCGCCGAGATGAGCAAGGCTCCGGAAGGCAAGTGGCTGAAAAAGAACGCATGGAAGTACGGATTCATCCTGAGGTATCCGGAGGACAAGACGGATGTGACCGGCATCCGCTACGAGCCCTGGCATTTCCGCTACGTAGGCTTGCCGCACAGCGCAGTCATTCACCGGGAAGGACTTGTGCTGGAGGAATATCTCGACCTGCTGAAGGACCAGGGGACGATCGAAACGGAAGTCGAAGGGGCGGAATACCGGATTTCCTACCATCCCGTCCGGGGAAAGACGACAGTGAAGATTCCGGCGGGAAAATCGTACGAGCTGTCCGGCAACAATTCGGACGGGGTCATTGTAACGGTCCGGATGGATTGATCGGGCAACTACGCATAGGAGACCAGCGCGAACGACAGCCGATGACAGAAGCATTCCAAGAGCATCGGAATGATCATGGAGTCGGATCCATGAATATGAGATGGGAGAACATCCTATATCAGCCGCATGCAAGCGGGGCCGACCGGACAGGAGGCTCCGCTTTTTCTATGCCCAAAAGTTGCAGCTGATTCGGATGCTTAGACACGGATAGGGAGAAGTTAACGTTGACGTTAAGGTTAGGAAGTGGTATCTTTGAGATAATTGTTTTAGTAATAAATAATATAGAAAGAAGGGATAACGATCTACAAAATCGAAGATGTCGCCAACCTGTGCGGCCTGACGAAGCGCACAGTGCGCTATTACGAAGAGATCGGGCTTCTGGCTCCGGAACGGAGCGAGGGAGGCTTCCGCCTGTACACCGAATCCGATGTGGAGAAGTTGAAGAAGATCATCAATGCCCGCGATGCGCTCGGCTTCTCGCTGCAGGAGCTTCAGGAATACGTGTCCATCGGCGAAGAGCTGAGCGTGCTGCGGGACGGCATCCGCATCGTGGAGGATATCGAACGCAAGCGCTCCATGATCGGCGATATGGAGAAGACGGTGGAGAAGCAGCTGAAGATGATGGATCAGAAGATCGCCAAGATCGTGAAGATCCGATCGGAATTCATCGAGCTGAAGGATAAAATTCAGGAAGCGAAAATCAGATACGAAATCGAATAGGAGTGAGCCTTCGTGGCCAATACAACCCAACCTGCAGCAGAGCATGATTTGCCCGCCGCGCGCAGCGGCATTCTCAATCAGCCGCGCGCCGTATGGGCCGTTTTTTTTGCCGGCATTATCGCCTTCATGGGAATCGGGCTGGTCGATCCCATCCTGCCGGCCATATCCGAAAAGCTGAATGCGACGCCGAGCCAGGTCAGCCTGCTGTTCACCAGCTATAACGCCGTCATGGCTGTCGCCATGCTGATCACCGGCACGATCACCTCCCGGCTCGGCATGAAGCGGACGCTGCTGCTCGGCGTCGTCATCATTGCCATCTTCTCCGCCCTCGGCGGCTTCTCGAACGGGATATGGGAGCTTGTCGGCTACCGCGGCGGCTGGGGCCTCGGCAATGCGCTGTTCGTAGCCACCGCGCTGACGGCGATCGTGTCGCTCTCCCGCAGCGGCGTCGCCAAAGCGATCATCCTCTATGAAGCGGCCATCGGTCTCGGCATCTCGGTCGGCCCCCTCCTCGGCGGTGAGCTCGGCTCGATTTCCTGGAGAGGACCGTTCCTCGGCGTCGCTGCCTTGATGGTGCTCGCTTTCATCGCGCTGACGTTCTTGATGCCGAAGTCGGCCGCGCCGAAGACGCCGGCTTATGCCCAGAAGAAGCTGTCGGCTTCCCTCCTGGATCCGTTCAAGGCGATGAAGCATCGGTCGCTTGTCGTTTTCGGACTCACGGCATGCTTGTACAACTTCGGCTTCTTCACCCTGATGGCTTACGCTCCCTTCGTCATGGGACTGGACATCCACGGCATCGGCTACGTCTTCCTCGGCTGGGGGATTCTGCTCGCCTCCACCTCCGTGTTCATGGCGCCGAAGCTCCAGCGGGCGTTCGGCACCGTCAAATCGATGGCGGTCATGCTGGCGCTGTTCGGCCTCACGCTGCTGGCGATGGGCATCTGGACCGACATCCATTGGGTTGTCATCGCCTGCGTCATCTTTGCAGGGGCTCTGCTCGGCAACAACAACACGCTGATCACGACAGGCGTCATGAACGCGGCTCCCGTCGAGCGTTCGACGGCTTCCGCCGCCTACAGCTTCCTGCGGTTTCTCGGCGGCGCGATCGCGCCTTATTTTGCGGGCAAGCTGGCCGAGTGGTTCAATCCCCATGTGCCGTTCATCGTAGGAGCCGCCTTCGTGCTCGTCTCGGTGGCCTACATTCTCGCCAATCGCAAGCATGTGAAGCATGTCGATGAGGTCGAGGCTGCCCATTGATGAATGTTCCCGATCATGCCCAAAGCATGCAGGCTGCCACTGGCGGCCTGCTTTTTTGGACGGTTCCGGAGCCTGAATGGAAGCGGCTTCTGCCAATGATCCTGTATTCCGGCTCTACGATGGGTTATGATGGAGAGGAACGGTTCGTGAGCACACGCGAAAATAGACGTTTAACATAGGAGACCATATGAAATTCGAAGAACTGAACATCGCGCCGGCCATTCTCAAGGCGCTGAGCAAAGAAAACTATACGCAGCCTACGCCGATCCAGGAGAAGGCGATTCCGGCTGCGCTTGAAGGACGGGACGTCCTCGGCTGCGCCCAGACCGGCACAGGCAAGACCGCTGCGTTCTCCATTCCGATCATCCAGAAGCTGAGCGCCGGACGTCCGGGCGGCGGGAAGCCTTCGGGCAAGCGGGTCATCCGCTCGCTCATCCTGACGCCGACGCGGGAGCTCGCCATCCAGATCGAAGAAAATATCAAGGCCTACAGCCGGTTCACGGAGCTGCGCAGCGTCGTCATCGTCGGCGGCGTATCCCAGCACGGCCAGGAGCAGCAGCTGCAGCGCGGCACGGATATCCTGATCGCGACGCCGGGCCGTCTGATCGACCTCATCAACCAGAAGCATGCCGATCTGCAGCATGTCGAAGTGCTTGTGCTGGACGAAGCCGACCGCATGCTCGACATGGGCTTCATCAACGACGTGAAGAAGATCATGACCAGGCTGCCCGCCAAGCGGCAGACGCTGTTCTTCTCCGCTACGATGCCTCCGGAGATCGCCCGTCTCGTGGAGTCGCTGCTCGTGAATCCGGTCAAGATCGAAATCACCCCGGTGTCCTCGACGGTCGATCGGATCGAGCAGTCGGTGTACCTCGTCGACAAGGAAAACAAGCTGTCCCTGCTTACCCATCTGCTGCAGGACGAGACGATCTCCTCGGTGCTTGTCTTCACCCGCACGAAGCATGGAGCGGACCGCGTCGCGAAGGGTCTGGCGAAGAAAAGCATATCCGCCCAGGCGATTCACGGCGACAAGTCCCAGAACGCGCGACAGGCTGCTCTGAGCAACTTCAAGAAGGGAGCGACGCGGGTGCTCGTAGCGACCGATATCGCCGCCCGCGGCATCGATATCGACGAGCTGTCCCATGTCATCCAGTTCAATCTGCCCAACATGCCCGAGACGTACGTGCACCGGATCGGCCGTACAGGCAGGGCCGGACATAGCGGAATCGCCGTTTCGTTCTGCGAGGTGGAGGAGCTTCCTTACCTCAAGGATATCGAGAAGGTGACGAAGAAGAAAATCCCGGTTGTGACCGACCATCCATACCCGATGCTGGGGGCTCCGGCACCGTCGGAGAAGCCGGCCGCGCAGGCGAAGCAAGGCTCCTCCAAGGGCGGAGGCGGCCAAGCGAGGCAGGGCGGCCGCGGCGGCCAAGGCGCGCAGGCGAAGCAAGGTTCCCAGGGAAGCGGAGGCGGCCAAGCCAAGCAGGGAGCCGGCCAAGGCGGCCAGTCGGGGCAAGGAGCCAAGCAGGGCTGGCAGCGCCGCGGCGGACAGCGCCCGGCAGGAGAGCGCACCGCGGCTCCGGCGAACAAGGGCCGCTAAGCAGCGGCCAGGAACGCATCAGCAAGCAAGAGCGGCGTCAGCCGTCCGGCCAGGAGGCCGGGCGGCTTTTTTGCGTCCAAGGCTTGGCTTCTAGGCGGGATCTGATGGCGCTCGGAGCGGCAGGCGTCCTCGGGTGGGGAAGATGGCAATCGAGGCATTCGAGGGGCTGATTCAAGCTGGCAAGGGGAGTCGGTTGAACATTTTTCGCCAACAGTGATAATCATTATCACTGTTGGTTATGCTAGAGGGGAGCCGGAAATGAAAACGGACAGCCGGCGGTCGGCTGTCCGAGTGGATTCAAATTTTCGGTTCGAACGTTTTGCAGTCCGTCTCTTCGGAATTGCTGGCTTTTTTGCTGTGGCTGACGACATAGATGGACGTAGCCGCGCATTGATTGCCGGCAGCCCAGTGCCGGCAGGAGTTCACTTCGCAAAGAACATCCTTGGCCATTGCCTTCACCTCCCTGCTTGTTAGCATGGCCGAACGGCCGGGGAGCTTATACCTTGGCCGCTTCCACGCGCCGTCGATTCGCCCGCAAGCTGATGCCCGGCAAGTTCCTCGATGATCTCTATTCCATCCAAACTGAAAGCCTGCCAATCACTTTTTACCATTCCTCAATATTTTTCTCCACTCCGTCGATAACATACGTATCTTTTGACACGGAGGGATCCACTGACCCCATGAAGATTAATTTCAACATTAGAATGAAGCTGATCAGCAGCTTTGTTTTGGTTTCCTTGTTGTTTGGACTGTCATCCGTCTTTACGATCCACAACGTGGAGGATACGAAGAAATCCTATGACTACATCGTCAATACGGCCGGTGAACTGAGGTCTCTCGCCCAATCCATCCAGACCGATTCCGCGGTGCAGATCAGCGCTTTCCGCGCATATATGCTGTATGGAGACGCCAAGTACAAAACCCAGATCTATGACGCCAACAGCCGGATCGACGCCGCCGTCAAAAACGGGCTTGAGCTTGCCGTATTGGAGGAGTCCAAAAAACGCCTGAAAGAGATTGGCGAGGCCAATCAGCAATTCAAGCAAGTAACCGTGAAGGTGATGAACAGTTATTTGAGCAATAAGAAAAAGGCGGCGGAAGAAGGCGTCACGATCATTCTTCCCGTCAGCGAATCCATTACGAGCCAGGCGGATTCCATGGCGGAATGGATGGGCGGCACCGTCATCCCCGACAATGTCAAGAAAGCGGGAGACCAGGCGCATGCAGGCTTGATCGCCGTCATCGTCATCAGCACGGCCGCCGCTCTGGTCGCGCTGGCGTTGGGCAGCCTCGTGTCGTGGTTCCTCACCCGTCCGCTCATCCGGCTGTCCGCTTCGGTGAAGCGGGTCGCGGAGGGGGATCTGACGGGGGACAAGCTCGTCATCCGCGGACGGGACGAAATTCACCGACTGAACGAAGCCTTCCATGAGATGACGGTCGGACTGAAAGAAATGATCGGGGGCATTGCCGGAAGCGCCGGACAGCTGGCCGCATCCGCCGAGCAGCTCAAGGTAGGGGCGCAGCAGTCGGGCAAGGCTGCCGAGACGGTCGCCTCCGCGATTCAGGAAATCGCGGGCGGCGCCGAGATGACGACGGTGCGGCTGGATCAGAACCAGAACGCCCTCCAGGAAGTGCTTGGAGGCGCCAAGCTCATCTCGGCGGGCTCCGAGAGCGTGCTGCAGTTCTCCCGACAGACGTTCGGCGAGGCGGAGGATGGAAGCCGGTATGTGGAGGACAACCTGAACCAGATGAGATTCATCCATGAGTCGGTCCAAAGATCCAATGAGGTGATCGGCTCTCTCTCCGGACGTTCCCGTCAGATCGGCGGCATTCTGAAAGTCATCGCAGATCTGGCCCGGCAGACGAACCTGCTCGCCCTGAACGCGGCGATCGAAGCCGCCCGCGCCGGCGAACACGGCAAAGGCTTCGGAGTCGTGGCAGGCGAAGTAAGGGCGCTTGCGGAGCAATCGCAGCAATCGGCCAAGAACATCGCCGCCTTGATCGCCGGCATCCAGCAGGACACGGAAGCATCCGTCGCCATCATGAGCGAGGTCGTCGCTGGCGCGCAGCAGGGACTGAGCATCTCGGAGCTCACCTCGGAGAAGTTCTCCCGGATTCTGTCCGGCACCGAAAACATGATCCCGCATATCGAGGAAATGGCGGCCGTTGTGAAGCAGATTACGGGCAGCATTCAGGAGGTCGCCGACTCGGCCTCGCAGATCGCCGGCATCGCCCAGTCCCATGCGGCCGGTTCGGAGGAAGCCGCGGCCTCGACCGAGGAGCAGCTCGCATCGATGGAAGAGATCCATGCTTCGGCCAGCAGCCTCTCCGCCATGGCGGAAGAAATGAAGCGGATGGTCGACCGGTTCAAGATCGAATAGGTGGAGGAAGCGCGGGCTTGTGCCCGTGCTTTTTTCTTTTTTTGGATGCAGGAACGGGCTTGCCGGCAGGAGGAGCAGATCAGCCGTTCTGGGCATACAGTGAACTAGACTGCAACCTAGAGTGGAGGAACAAGATCGTGACCGATTCCGTCCTGCAATCCCCGAATCTGACCTTATGCGCAGACTCCAATGAGGTGCTGAATTTCAAGCGAGATTCGCACAACTACATTACGCAGCTGTTCGGCGAGCAGCTCCCGGCCATCCGGACCGGCCTATTCAACGTTCACTTGACGAAAGGCATCATCGTTCAGCCCCATTGGCATACCAATGTGACGGAGCTGGTCTTCGTCATCAGCGGCGAAGTCATGACCTCCGTATTCGATCCGTTCACTCAGAAGCTGATGAACTGCAAGCTGAAGCCGGGTCAAGTGGCCGTCTTGCCCAAGGGCTGGTTCCACTGGATCGTGACGCTGTCGGAGAAGGCCCATATCCTGACGATATTCGATCAGCCGACTCCGGATATCGTCTATGGCTCGGACTTTCTCCGCTTCACGCCCAAGGAAATCATGAACCTCGCGTACTGCGTGGATGAAGAAGAATATGCCAAGGCCGTGGCGCCGATCCAGCAGTCCCTCATTCTTGGGCCGCCTCCGGGCTGCGGCAAGGTCCAGGCGCTGCAGGAGGCTCCCGGCATGTACGGCCATGGATATGGCGGCGGTCAGGTGATGCCGGAAATGCAAGGGGGACCCGGCATGTACGGCCATGGATATGGCGGCGGTCAGATGATGCCTGGGATGCAAGAGGGACCCGGCATGTACGGCCATGGATATGGCGGCGGTCAGATGATGCCTGGGATGCAAGGGGGACCCGGCATGTACGGCCATGGATATGGCGGCGGTCAGATGATGCCTGGGATGCAAGGGGGACCCGGCATGTACGGCCATGGATATGGCGGCGGTCAGATGATGCCTGAGATGCAAGGGGGACCCGGCATGTACGGCCATGGATATGGCGGCGGTCAGGTGATGCCTGAGATGCAAGGGGGACACGGCATGTACGGCCATGGATATGGCGGAGGTCAGATGATGCTTGGGATGCAAGGGGGACCCGGCATGTACGGCCATGGATATGGCGGCGGGCAGGTGATGCCGGAAATGCAGGAAATGCCGGGCTCGTACGGCCATGCCTATCTGTACAAATCCCCGGCTGTTCAGCATGAGGGGCATGAGGGCTACATGGGCGCTGTCCAGTCGGAGGAAGCCGAAATGTACATGTATGGCGGGGGCGGACGTTTCGCTCCGGCAGCCGCCCGAGAGAACGGATAAGTCGTCTGCAGAGGAGCGGCGCCGTCAGTCATCCCATTGAATGACGGCACCGCTCCTTTTTGCGTTTTCCGGAATAAGGGAATGATCAGGCGGCCGAATGCGAATGCTAGGCATGACAGGCAGGCGCCGCACCCGTTATCTCATCTCGATAAAGGAGTCTGAACCGATCATGAACAAAAGCATGGCCGCAGCGGCGCTTCTGGCGCTGACGCTGGCTTGGCCGGGCAATTCCGCCGGCGCGGAGGGAGCAGCCGCATGGGCCGCATCTGAAGGCGGGGCCAATCCGGTCCAGAAGCCGGCTTCCGGCAAAATGGGAAGCGGGGCGGATGTGTACAACGCCTTGCAGCAGGGCATCGCCCGCGAGGCGAAGGCAGCATGCTCCCGATTGCCCCATGACAGCCGAGTCGCTTGTCTTGCCCGCGCGTTCGAGGATACTCTCGCGCCGGAGCAGCGCAAGGCGATTCGGTATCCGTTCACAGCGAAGCATGCGGTGGATTGGAGCTATTTCCCGCTTGAGGAGGCGCCCCGCAACGGCATTTCTCTCGGCTCGATGAGTCCCGCCAGCCTGGAAGCCTTCAAGGCGCTCGCGGCGGAAGCCCTTGGGCCGCATGGCTACCATACGATGAAGGCGGTCCTGCTGGCCGATCAGGCGGAGCAGGAGGCTTCCGGCAATCCGAAGTGGGATTCCCGCTTTTATCATGTCGCGTTTCTGGGCGATCCGAGCGATTCGAGCCCATGGATGCTGCAGATCAGCGGCCACCATCTGGCCGTCAACCGGACGTATCATACGCGAGAGCAGGGCTTGACCCCCATGTTCGTCGGCATCGAGCCGAGAATCTCTGCGGCGGGCGGCCGGACCTATGGACCGATGGAAGGCCGGCTCCAAGCCGCCTACGAGCTGTTCCGCTCTCTGGAGCCCGATCAGCTGGCGGCGGCTCAGCTCGAGGAGAAGTTCGAGGAGGTGCTTCTCGGGCCCGGCAGGGATGCGAGGTTTCCCGAGCATGAGGGCCTTCCGTATTCCCATCTGGACGACAAGCAGAAGCGCAAGGTGAGAGAAGCCGTCACCGGCTGGGCGATCGACGCCCATCCTTCCGACATGCCGCAGCTGCTGGCGGATTACTTTTCGGAGGAAGCTCTGGATAGGACCTACATCGGCTGGTCGGGCTCGCTGGACGACAAGGAGCCGGGCTCCTACCTTCGGATCGAGGGCCCCCGCCTATGGATCGAATCCGTCGTGAAGAGGGAAGCCGCGATGCCGGGCCGCGGCCATGTCCATTCCGTCTGGCGCGACCGCAAAGCCGATTACGGCGGATGCTTCTTCTGACCGCCGGCGCCGGACCGGCTGCATGAAAGCTCTTCCAGCGTCAAACCGCCTCCTGCGGGTATATCAAAGGTAAACCTTTCAACGGGAAAACGACCTTTGGAGATCGACGAGGAGGAGTCGCCATGCGGTGGCAAGGCAGGCAGGGAAGCGGCAACGTGGAGGACCGGAGGGGAATGGGCGGCGGAGGCAAGCTGGTCGGAGGCGGCATCGGCGGGATCATCCTGATTCTGATCGTCACGCTTCTCGGCGGAAACCCCGGCGACCTGCTCGGAGGCGTGACCGGCGGGCAGAGCTCCTCGGAGCCCTATGAGCAGACGCAGCAGGAGCAGGAGCTGTCCCAGTTCGTGTCGGTCGTGCTGGCTGACACCGAGACGGTATGGACCGACGTGTTCGAGAAGCAGGGCATGACCTACGAGAAGCCGACGCTGGTCCTGTACAACGATTCGGTCCAGTCCGCCTGCGGCAGCGCGTCCTCGGCGGTGGGGCCGTTCTATTGTCCGGGCGACCGCAAGCTGTACATCGATCTCAGCTTCTATGACGAGCTCAAGCAGAGGTTCAAGGCGCCGGGCGACTTCGCGATGGCCTACGTCATCGCCCACGAGGTCGGCCATCATGTGCAGACGCTGCTCGGCACGATGGACAAGATCGCTCCGCTGCGCGATAAGCTCAGCGAGACGGAGTACAACAAGTACCAGGTCCGGCTGGAGCTGCAGGCGGACTATTACGCCGGCGTCTGGGCCCACTACGAGCAAGGAAACAATCTGCTGGAGGAGGGCGACGTCGACGAGGCTCTGACGGCGGCCAGCGCGGTCGGAGACGACAGCATCCAGGAGCAGTCCCAAGGATATGTCGTGCCGGAAAGCTTCACGCACGGCACATCGGAGCAGCGCAAGCGCTGGTTCTACAAGGGCTTCGAATCGGGGACGATCAAGGGCGGCGACACGTTCAGCGTCCAGAATCCTTGATTCCATCCGTGCAGGCGGACTCTTCCGGGAGTCCGCCTGTCTGTTTTTTCCAGCACCCATTTGCTAGAATAGAATCGTAGAGGCATGCGGCCTGCGGAAGGGCCCGCCTCAAGCGAAGATATCGAGAGGAAGTGGGAATGTGCATCAAGTGCAGCAGCTGGCCGCCAGAGTGAAGGAGAACATCAACCGGGTAATGGTAGGGAAGGATCGGGAGATCGACCTGCTACTGACAGCTCTGCTGGCTTCCGGGCATGTGCTGCTCGAGGACGTGCCGGGAACGGGCAAGACGATGCTGGCGAAGAGCCTGGCCGCATCTCTCAGCCTTGACTTCCAGCGGATTCAGTTCACCCCCGACCTGCTCCCCTCGGACCTGACGGGGATCCATTACTATCATCAGAAGGACGGCGAATTCTATTTCCGCCAAGGTCCTTTGTTCACGCAGATCGTGCTCGCCGACGAGATCAACCGCGCCACTCCCCGCACGCAGTCGAGCCTTCTGGAATGCATGGAAGAGCGGCAGATCAGCATCGAGGGCAAGACGATGGAGCTGCAGAAGCCGTTCATGGTGGTGGCGACCCAGAATCCCGTCGACAACCAGGGCACGTTCCCGCTGCCGGAAGCGCAGATGGACCGATTCATGATTCGGATGAATCTGGGGTATCCTTCCCGAGAGGAAGGAAGGGAAATCCTGCTGCGCACCGTCGGCGCCGTCTCCCCTTGGACGGAGGCGCTGAGGCCGGCCGCCTCGGCGGTGGAGGTGCTGGAGGCGCAGCGGCTGTGCGCCGGCGTATCGGTGCATGCCGACTTGCTCGACTACATGGTCGCCCTCGCGGAGGCGAGCCGCTCCAATCCGGGTGTCGCGCTCGGCATCAGCCCCCGCGGCACTCAGGCATGGATGCGGGCTTCCCAAGCCTATGCGGCCATGCACGGCCGCAGCTATGTGCTGCCGGATGACATCAAGCGGCTGGCTGTGCCGGCTTGCGCCCATCGGATCGTCCTGAAGAGGCGTCATTCGACGGAGGCTCGGCCGACGGAAGCGCTTGTTCAGGAGCTGCTGGACGCGATGCCCGTGCCGAGCGAAGAAGGCCTTGAGGCCGAGGCCCGCTGATGGAGCTGCTGCTCCTGCTTGCCGTCTGCGGAGCTCTCGTTTACGTTCAGGGACTGGTGCTCGGCAAGGGATCGCTGCGCGGGGTGAAGGTGTCCCGCCGCTTCAGCGAGGAAGCCTGCTACGCGGGCGAACGGCTGGAAATTGTCGAGACGATCGAGAACGCCAAGGGACTTCCCGTACCGTGGCTGCGCCTGGAGACGATGCTTCCCGCCTCCATCGTCTTCCGCGGCCGCGGAGATACGTCCGTCAGCCGCGGCCGCATCTATCAGAACCATACGAGCCTGTTCACGCTGCAGCCGCGCGTCAAGATCGTCCGCACCCATCAGACGACCTGCGTCAGCAGAGGCGTATTCGTCATGGAGACGGCGTCGCTGACAGGCGGCGACCTGTTCTCGATCCACACGCCGTCGATCACCTTGACGCTGCCGCATACGCTCACTGTATACCCGGCTCCGATGGAAGAGAGCGGCATGCCCGATTCCTGGCGAAGCTGGCAGGGAGAGCTCGAGGTGAGGCGCTGGATCGTCGAGGACCCGTTCGTCGTCAGCGGCACGCGGGCGTACCTGCCCGGAGACGCGTTCAACCGCATCGATTGGAAGGCGTCGGCCCGGTCGCTGGAGCTGCAGGTGCGCCGGCATGGGCATACGGCCGATCCCCGCGCCATGATCCTGCTGAACATCGAAGAATCCGAAATGATGTGGGACCGGGTGACAAGGCCGGACGACATGGAGACGACGATCAGCTGCGCGGCTGCGCTGGCTGCCGGGATGCTGGGCCGAGGCCTGTCGGCCGGATTCGCCCATAATGGAATGGTCAGCCGGCATTCGGACGACACGGGGAGAGTGGATTTCGGCAGCGGCAGCGGGAAGCTCGGGGAGACGCTCGCTTCCATGGCCGCGATAGAGCCGAGAATTCGGTTGTCGTTTCATGAGCTGCTTCGGCGGGAAGCGGAGCTGGAGCTGTCAGCCGGGATGGATTATCTGCTCGTGACGGCGTTCCGGTCGGACCGGATCGTGGAGGCGGCCGCGCTGCTGGAGCAGTCCGGCCACCGTGTTGCTTTCGTCGAACCGCCTGTCCGTACGAAGGGAGGGCGGCGGCCATGAGAAGAAATCGTTCCGCCGCCGGTCCCGACCCCCGTTCCGCGCGGAATGCGGCTTCTTCCACGCAGGGAGGAACTGCCCTCCCCGATCAGGCTGGAGACGGAGGGGAGCGCGCGGCCATGCAGGCTCCGCATTCCGGACTGGAGCTCCAGTCCGGCCAAGCGCCAAGGCTGGCCGGCCGTCAGCCTCTAGCGGCTCCGTCCATGCTGGCCTTTTCGCTGCTCGAATGTCTGGCGCTGTATCCGGTCCTGCTGCTGGGAGCCGTCTTCCCCTCGTTCCGAGCAGCGGAACTGCCGATATTCCTGCCGCCGCTGCTGCTCGGCCTCATCGTGCTGGCGCTCCATGCGGCGGCCGCGATCGCCGGGAGCCGCGTTTCCCTTGGGCCTGCCGGGCGGCTGGCCAAGGCATTCCTCGCTCTGGCGGGCGCCGGCGCGGGAGCCTGGATCGGCCTGCGGCTGTTCCCCGGCGCATCCGAGACCGCAGCCGCCATCCGCGCTTGCGTATGGGGATTTGCCGCCGGAGCCGCTGCCGTCAGAGGGCTTGTCGCAGGGCGTCGATCGCTGTGGAACCAGGCTGCGCCGATGCTCGTCCAATTGGGGATGCTGGCCTCGTTCGTCATCTATATCGTCGTTCTGACGAATGCCTACCTGAAGCCGTACGCCTTCTCCGTCCAAACCGCCTTCACGCTTGCCCTATGCCTGTATCTGCTCCGCCTGAACCGCCTGCAGGTCCAGAATGCCGCCGGCATGGACGGGGCCGGCTGGCGGGGCACTCCCGCGATGCGGCATTGGAACCGGCTGCTGACGGGGTCCCTCGTCGCGCTCATGCTTGTGATCGGCGCCTGGCAAGGGCTTGCCGATTCCTTGCGGCATCTCCGCGACGCGCTGCTGGCGGCGCTGAAGCGTCCTCCCGCAGATCAGGAGCTGCCGCCGCTCGAGCCGCAGCAGCCGCCTGCTGGCGGAGAGGGGCCCATGCAGCTGCCGGAGGCCAAGGAGCCGAACGAATGGGTCGTGCTGATCGGCAATATTCTCATCGTCATCGTACTCTTGATCGCCGCCGTCCTGCTGGCTTACTTCCTGTACCTCCTCCTGCGGCGCATCCTTCCGGAGCGGATCCGCGTGCTGGCGGAGGCGCTGTTCCGCAGGCTCAAGCTGCTGCGGTCGCTCAAGCAGCCGGACGGGGCGGGTTACTCGGACGAGGTCATCAAGCTGGAGCGGGTGCCCCGGAAGCGCAAGAAACGTTCCGCTGGACGCAAGGCGCAGGAGGAGCCGCAGGGCGACGGCCGCGATCCGCGGATGCGGTACCGCTCCTTCATCCGGAGCGCGATCGCCCAAGGCTACGAATTCAAGCCCAGCCTGACTCCTGAAGAGCATGCCGCCAATCTGTCCGCGGCGGAGGAGGCCTTCACCTCCCTGACGCCGGAGGAGGCCGGCAAGCTCGCGCAGACATACGGAGAAGCCAGGTACGGAAAGGCGGAGGACCGGACTCGAGGCCGCGGCGGCTCTTAGGGCTCCAGGCGCAGCGGGCCTGTTTCAAAAAGCAGCAAGGGCGGTACACAAGGGGAGATCCCTGTTAGGAGAGAACCCATCCATGAAACGAGCTTCGATCCCATCGCATCCACACTCTCCGAGCCGGAGCCAAGGCCGGTCCGGCCGGCATTCGAGGCCTTTTTACCGCAAGCCTTGGCTGGTTGCCGTCCTTGCTCTGCTCATCCTGTACGCCGGCGTCGTCGTTTATCAGACTCATAAGCCGCTTCCTCCCGGAGTATCCTTCGAGGGAACCGTCCATTACGTGCCGGACGGCAGCCTGGAGCTGCTTACCGACCTCACGCATCGGGACGCCGGCGGCGGGCAGCAGTCGGAGCAGCAGATTTTCGAGCGCATGTTCCGGGCGATCGGCAACGCAAGGCAGTTCATCGTGCTCGACATGTTCCTGTACAACGGCTATGCCAACAAGGGACAGTCCTACCCGCCGCTCAGCCGCAAGATGACGGACAAGCTGATCGAGCAGAAGAAGCGGTACCCCGAGCTGGCGGCGGTCGTCATCACCGACGATGTCAACACCTCCTACGGCTCCCATGACGATCCCGAGCTGGAGCTTCTTAAGCGTGCGGGCATCCAGGTGTCGATCACGAACGTCAATCCGCTGCGGGACTCGAATCCGCTCTACACCGCCGCCTGGAGGATGACGGCCGGCTGGTTCGGGCAGCACGGCAAGGGCTGGCTGCCGAACAAGATGGCGAGCGAGGCGCCGGACATGACGGTGCGCTCCTACTTGAAGCTCGTCAACGCCAAGGCCAACCACCGCAAGGTGCTCATCACGGAGAATGAGCTCGTCCTTGCGAGCGCCAATGCCCATGATTCCAGCTTCTATAATTCCAACAGCGGTTATGCCGTTAGCGGAAGCAGCGGACTGATCGGAGAAGCGCTGCGGACCGAGCAGGCGGCCCTCGATCTGTCCAAGGCGGGCATCAGGCTGCCTGACGCTCCTCCGCCTGCGGCAGCGGAATCCGCAGCGCAAGGAACGATCGGCGTGCAGCTGCTGACCGAGGGCAAGATCCGCAAGCATGTGCTTGCCGATCTGAAGGAGGCCGGCGCCGGCGACACCGTCTGGATGGGCATGTTCTATCTGGCCGACCGCAGCGTCGTGCGGGCGCTGCTGGATGCGCGGCGCCGCAATCCGGCTCATCCTGGACCCGAACGAAGTCGCCTTCGGCAACGGCAAGATCGGCATTCCGAACCGTCCCGTGGCGCAGGAGCTTGCGGACAAGTCGGACGGGAGCATCCAGATCCGCTGGTACAACACGGACAAGGAGCAGTATCATGTCAAGGCGATGCTCATCGCAGGTCCGGAAGGCGCGGTCATCCACAACGGCTCCGCCAACTTCACGGCCCGCAATCTCGACGACCTGAACCTGGAGTCGAATCTGAGAATAACAGCCCCGTCCGGAAGCCGTGCGGCGATGGATGCGGAGGCGTATTTCCAGCGGCTCTGGTCCAATGAGGATGCGCCGTATACAGTTGAATACGGCCAGTACGAGAACGACACGGTCTGGATCAAGCGCGTGCTTTACCGAGTCCAGGATCTGCTTGGCTTTACGACCTTTTGACGGATCAAGCCGCTCTCCGCCCTATGGGGCCGGGGCGGTTTTTTTTGCCGCTTGCGGTTGCAGGAACGGAAGCATTCGAAGAAATTCATCGGAATCAGGAGCTGGGGCGGGAAATGGGAGAAAAGGCGGCTATGGCGTGCATGGTTGTGCATTGGTGCGCAGTGGTGTCCAACGATGTGCAGTGGTGTCCAACGATGTGCAGTGGTGTCCAACGATGTGCAGTGGTGTCCAACGATGCGTATTGGCGGGCGGGAACAGGAGCCGGCGCTGCAAAGGGATCGGCATTCAGGCTTATTCGCATGAATAGCGGCAGCGATGAACAGCAGCGGATGGCATGATCGGCACAGACGATTGAGGAGGCTGTCCGTGAATATCGCGCCATTGCTTCTGCTTAATAGGCGGAGACAAGCGCGGCAAGCGCCTTGCCGTCCTTCCGCATGTCTATGCAAGAGCTATGCCGATCCTTTATAGTGGAAAAAAAGAGCGCTCCGCATACCGGGCGGAAAGCGCGACAAGGGAGAGGACAAGCCATATGCCGCAGATCGTCGCAGCAGGCCGCATATTCGAAGCGGAAGCCATTTTGTTCGACAAGGACGGAACGCTCCTGGATTTCGTTCATACCTGGGGGGCATGGGCGCGCCATATGAGGCAGCATTTCAGCGCCAGGCTGGAGCAACGGGGTCTTGAGCCTCTGTCTCCGGAAGAGCTGGGCCGCGAGTGGGGAATCACGTTCTCGCCGGAGGGCAACGCCGAGAGCTATGACCGCAGCGGTCCTCTGTCGATGGGCACGCTGCATGAGCTGCTGGCGCTGCTGAGCGCATGCGGCTACCGTCGCGGCCTGTCCTGGGCGGATGCCCGGGTGGCGGCCCATGAGAGCTGGCAGCATGCCGACCGGGAGCTCGACCGGGAGCGGGCGGCTCTCGCCTTGCCCGGCGTGACGGAGCTGCTGGAAGCCTGCCGCGCGGCAGGCATCCCGATGGCCGTCGTGACGGCCGACGAAACGAACGCGGCGGTCAAGCATCTTTCCTGGCTCGGCCTAGAAGGCCACTTCGGCGAAATCATCGGCACCGACCTTGTCGAACGCGGCAAGCCCTATCCCGATATGGCGGAGCTCGCCTGCCGCCGGATGGGCCTGGACATATCCAAGGTCGTCATCATCGGCGACTCCAACGGGGATATGCTCATGGCCAAGGCGGCCGGAGCGGCGGCTGCGATCGGACTGGCCGCGGGCGATGCGGCGCTTCAGCTGCCGGATGCCGACGTCGTCGCGGCGTCGTGCGCAGATATTCGGCTGCTGCCATAGTGCCGAAGCTGTCACATTTTCCTTATTGTGGAACATTGAATCCGTGATAGATTGAAGAAAACGGTTTCTTGACGGTAAGGAGGATGGACAGCCTTGAAGTCCTGGAAGCATGCAGCCCTTCTCGTCGGCGGGCTGGGGTTTTCGCATCTCGGCAACTGGATCTATTTCGTCGCCATCAACATCGCCCTGCTGGAGCTGACGGACGGCTCCGCCGCCGCCATGGCGGGACTGTTCGTCATCCGGCCGATCGCGCTCCTGCTGACGAACTTCTGGTCAGGCAGCATCGTCGACCGCACCGATGTGCGCAAGCTCATGGTGCTGACGGACGTCGTGCGCGGCACGCTCATGCTTTTCATTCCTTTCGCCTCCTCTGTATGGGTCATCTTCGGACTCATATTCCTCATCAGCCTGGCCGGTTCGTTTTTCGGCCCGAGCCAGTCGGTCTACATCACGAAGCTCATCCCGGCGGAAGACCGCCAGCGGTTCAACTCCATTCTCGGCATGAGCAGCTCGGGCGCTTTCCTGCTGGGGCCGGCCATATCCGGGCTGCTCATCTATCGTTTCGGCACGGACTTCAGCATCTATTTCAACGCCGTCACCTTCTTCGTCTGCGCCTTGATGATCTCACTGCTGCCGGCGGTTCCCCGGCTCGAGGGGCCGGCCCGGGAACCCGTCACGCTGCGCATGCTTCGGGCCGATTGGGGCGTCGTGCGGAGCTTCGTCCTGACCGCGCCGTCCTTCCTGGCCATCTATCTGTTGTTCCAAAGCTCCGTCATCATCGGCTACTCGATCGACTCTCAAGAATTGACGTATATCAAGCAGCATCTCAAGCTGTCCACGGAGCAATACGGCTTCATCGTCAGCGTGACAGGGATCGGAGCGCTGGCCGGCTCCTTCACGGCCGCCCTGCTCGCGAAGCGCGTCTCCTGGCGCTGGTATCTAGGCCCGGCGACTCTTCTGACGAGCGTCTTCTACTTCCTCTTCTATCTGTCGCATACGTTTTTCCTGGCGGCGGCGGCTTTCGTCCTGCTCGGATTTTTCATGTCCTACGTCGGCGCCGGCTACGCCACCTGGTTTCAGAAGCAGGTGCCGTCCGACAGGATGGGCCGGGTGGCCAGCCTTGCCGACGCGGTTCAGGGAGCGATGCAGATCGGCCTTACGCTTGCGGTCGGCGGACTTGCCGATGTGCTTGGGCTGCAAGCGGTGTGCCTGGCCTTCTCGGCGGCCGCCATCGCGCTCAGCTTAGGCCTGAGCGTGAAGGTATGGGATCGAAATCAGTCGAAAACAAATCTGGAATGTTAAGTAATTCTTCGTATTACCGATGGTTCAGGAGCCGCCGGCTGTAGAAAGACGGTGGCAGACCACGGCTGGCAGACCGCCGTCTGGCAGGCCGCGGCTGGGCGGCTGAGCATACAGGGCCGGCTCCGCTCGTAGAACAAGGATAGGAGAGTGAATTCATGAAGGAACAGCTGGAAACCCGCTTGAATATGAGAGAGCTAGGAGGCTGCATGGCCGCGGACGGCAGACGGGTGAAAGAAGGCGTCCTGTTCCGGTCGGGGGAGCTGCACGGCTTGACGGCGGAGGAAGCCCTTTATGTGGAGTCGCTCGGCTTGACGGCCGTCTGCGATCTGCGCACCGAGGAGAAGAGCGCCTCCAAGCCTGCTCCGCAGCTGAAGGGCGTGCGGCACGTATCGCTGCCTGTCATCGGAGGCGAGTTCAGCATGAGCGAGATGCCGCGCCTGCTGCAGCAGTGGAAGGAAGAAGGCGGCCAAGGCAGCCCGATCCAGGAAATCTACCGCCGGTTCGTGACCGAGAGCCAATCTCTGGCCGCTTATCGCGGCCTGCTGCAGGCGCTGCTGCGGGCGGAGGGGCGTCCCGTGCTGTGGAACTGCACGCTCGGCAAGGACCGGACCGGCTTCGCAGCGGCCGTCGTGCTGCTGGCTCTGGGCGTTCCGGAGGCTGACATTGCGGCGGATTATATGCGTACCGGGGCAAACCGCAGGGAAGCCAACGAGGCCATTCTTCGCCAAGCCGCCGCCTTCTTGAGCGACGAGTCCCATCTGGAGCTGGTCCGATCGGTGCTGGCTGTCCGAGAGGAATACATTCAGGCGGCGTTCGACGAGATCCGGCGCGTCCACGGCACGCCTGAAGCCTTTTTGAAGGAAGCGATCGGCTTGACGGAGCCGCAGCTGAAGCAGCTGAGAGAGTGGTATCTGGAGCCGGCCGCATGCTGATTCCGGCCGCGCAGCCCTGTTCCAAGGAAGAGATCGGCACTCTGATCGATGAATATGTGAACAGTGTTGCAGCTCCGTTCGACTCCTTCCTGGAGGAGCATATTCTGGAGTCCGCCTTCTATTCGTTCCAGTCCGGCACCGGTGTGGCCGGTTATTACGCCGTACATGGCGAAGCGCTGCTGACGCAGTTCTACATCCGCACGCCTTGGCTGAAGGACTCGCAGGCGCTGTTCGGACAGGTGATGGAGCGTCATACGATCCAGTCGCTGCTGCTCCCTACCTGCGACGAGCTGTTCCTCAGTCTGGCGCTCGACACGGGCTTTCCCATCCGCAAGCAGGCCTATTTGTTTCAGGAAGGGATCCCGCGGCACGCCGTTCCGGCGCCGGATCGATCGGGAGATAGTTTCCGTCCGGCCGAGCTCGGGGATGCGGAGACAATCGGCCGCGTGTGCGGCGAGTTTTTGGACCAGTACGAGCAGCGGCTCGCCAGCGGCGAGCTGTTCGTCCTTTTCAGGGGAGACCTGCTGCTCGGCATCGGAGTGCTGGAGAAGTCGAGGCTGTTCGAAGGGACGGCGAGCATAGGGATGTTCGTGGACGAGTCCTGCCGCAACCAGGGCGTGGGGAGGAGCTTGATCCTTCGGCTGAGGCAGCGATGCGCGGAGCAGGGGCTGACGGCGGTCAGCGGATGCGGGTACGGCAATGAGGCCTCCAAGCGGACACTGGAGAGCGCGGGAATGGTGACGAGAACGAGGCTGCTGAGAATTGCGGCTGACGGTCATTCTGTTCGATGACGCAGAGGATTGTCGAGGTCGCGGACTGATAGGCATAGGGAAGAAAAGTCCGAGCAGCTGGAATTCCAGCTGCTCGGACTCTTTTGGCTTTGCGCCGACGCGTCTTTATTTTCCTTCGAGGATGCTCTCGATCTTGTCGACGATTTCCTGGGTCAGCTTGACGCCGGAAGCCTTGGCATTCTCGACGACCTGCTCCGGACGGCTCGCGCCGACGAGGGCGCTGGCTACGTTCGGCTGGCGCAAAATCCAGGCGAGCGCCAGCTGGCCGACGGTCAGGTCCAGTTCGGAAGCGATGGCGCCGAGCTCGCGGACCTTGGCGATCTTCTCTTCCGTGATGCCGTTCTTCATCCACTCCAGCTTCGCGGCGCGGCTGTCGGCCGGGATGTTGTCCACGGATGTGTACTTGCCCGTCAGCAGGCCCTGGGCGAGCGGCGAGAAGACGACTTGCCCCACTCCGCTGCGCTCGCTGTACGGAATGATCTCCGGCTCGATGTAGCGGTTGAACATGTTGTACTGCGGCTGGTTGACGACGATGCGGTCCAGCAGGTAGCGGTCGGCGATGGCATGCGCTTCCGCGATCTGGGAGGCGGTCCACTCGCTGACGCCGACGTACAGCACCTTGCCTGCTCGGACGAGATCGTCCAGCGTGCGCAGCGTTTCATAGAGAGGCGTCTCGGGATCGTGGCGGTGGCAGTACATGATGTCCACGTAATCGACGTCGAGGCGCTTCAGGCTCGCATGGAACTGATCCGTCAGATGCTTGCGCGAGAGGCCCCGGTCGTTGGGCAGATCTCCCATCGGCCAGAATGCCTTCGTCGCGAGCAGGTAGGAGTGGCGGGGGAACGCTTTGATCGTTTCGCCGACGAGCGTTTCGGCCGCTCCTCTTTCGTACACATTGGCCGTATCAAAAAAGTTGATTCCCAAATCGTAAGCGGCATGAATGGCTTTCACCGCATTCTCGCGTTCGACGTAGCCGCCGTAGGTCAGCCAGCTGCCGAGGCTGATCTCGCTCACCTTGGCGCCGGTGCTTCCAAGCCTGCGATAATCCATAGAGAATCCCTCCTATAATCGAATGCTTGCCCTGACACGGCTAATTGTACGCATGTTTCTATCTGGGGGGAAGTAGTGAAAATATCCTCACTTTATTATATAGAGGATATCTACTATACTATTGGTTACTAGCTTTCACAAAGGAGATTTGTCCATGGCAAGCAGCAACTACATTCCCAAAAATCCCGACACGATCGATTGCAACATCGAAAAAACACTGGATGTCATCGGCGGCAAATGGGCCTTTCTCGTCCTGCGGGAGCTGTTCTGCGGCACCCGCCGCTTCGGCGAGCTGCAGCGCCTGATTCCGGCCGTGAGCCCCCGTGCTCTTACTAGCACCCTTCGCCATATGGAGGAGAAGGGCGTGCTGGAGCGCAAAGTCTATCCGACCGTACCCGTCACGGTAGAGTATACGCTCACCCCGAAGGGGGAGGACCTGCATCAGATCATCAAGGAAATGAAGCTGTGGGCGGCTAGATGGACATGAAAAAAGCGCCCGGAATAGGCGCACAATCAAGGTGTTATTAAGGAACGCTTAGCAATACTTTGACCGGCATGCAAGTCTGCCTGCTCAAGCTCGGCTGCCCGTCAGCTCCCGACGGCTCTTCAGGAATTCCCTGCCGTATTCGCCATGCGGGTTGATGCCGGCATGCTCGAGTTGAATCGTCGAATGGGAGATGCCGTACTTCTGCTTCAAGGTCTCGTTGATATTGAGGATGATGCAGAACGGCTGGATATTCTCGTCGGCGAACACATGGGCCGTAAGCGAATAATGGTCGGTCGAAACGGCCCATAGGTGCATCTCATGCACGTCCTCGACGCCTTCGACCTGACGGATCGAGGCGCGGATCGCCTCCAGATCGAATTCGCGGGGCACGGACTCCATCAGGACGAGATAGGCTTCGCGCGTGATGCGGGCGCCGCCGATGAAGATGATGCCGCCGATGACGAGGCTGATGAGCGGATCGAACCAGACTCTGCCGGTCAGCAGGATGAGCAGCGCCGAGACGATGACGCCGACCGAGCTCAGCAGATCGCCGAAGAAATGCCAGAGGGCGCTCTTCACATTCAGATTGTCCTCTTCCTTCATGCTGCGGCTGAGGACGATCGTCAGCACGAGATTGACGACGAGGCCGATGGAGGCGATGGCGAGCATCAGGCCGTACTGGATCGGCTCCGGGTGGAGAAAGCGGCGGATGCCCTCGACGAAGATGCCGACCGAGATGACCGCGAGCGCAAGCCCGTTCAGGAAGGAAGCGATGATCTCGAAGCGCAGGTAGCCGAACGTGAACCTTGCATCCGGCTGCCGGGAGGCCATGTAGATAGCGGTCATGCTGAGTCCGAGGGCGATGACGTCGGAGATCATATGGGCGGAGTCGGACAGCAGGGCCAGCGAGTTCGACAGCAGCCCGCCGACGATCTCGACGATCGTGAAGAACAAGGTCAGAAGCAGCGTGATCCATAACGTCTTCTTGGACCGGGATTGCTCCTTGACGTGCTGGAGATGATGGAAATCAACCACTCGGATCCCGACCTTTCATTTAAATTATAGTTATTATTATATTACTCCTATTATTAGATGGTTACAATTCTTTTAATTGAGACTCATTTTCAGCGAAGCGACGATGATAATCAGCTTCAGTGCGGCTTTTTCCGGCGAAGAATGCAGGCCGTCGGGCCCTGCGTGTCCGCATGCCTTCCCAGGTTTGACCCGGCTTGAAATATCGGGCGGCTTATGGGACGATAAAGCGAGCCTGGATGCTGAAAAGAAGAAAGAGGTTTGAATATAGATGAACACCCTGTATGGACTTACCCAGGAGCAGCTGGAAGCTTGGCTCGGGGAACGCGGACACCGCAAGTTTCATGCGATGCAGGTATGGGAAAGCCTCTACCGCAGACGCGTCCGGACATTCGGCGAAATGGCCGAAGCCGGAGTGAAAAAGGAATGCGTGCAGCTGCTGGAGGAGAACTGGCGGCTCGGCACGCTTGAAGAGCATACGCGCCAGGAATCGACGGACGGCACGGTCAAGTTCCTGTTCCGTCTGCAGGACGGCAACCTGATCGAGACGGTGCTCATGAAGCACAAGTTCGGCCTGTCGGTATGCGTCACGACCCAGGTCGGCTGCAATATCGGCTGCAGCTTCTGCGCGAGCGGCCTGCTCGCGAAGAGCCGCGACCTCACCGCAGGCGAGATCGCGGAGCAGATCATGCGGGTGCAGCTGTATCTGGACGAAGCCGGCCTGGACCAGCGGGTCAGCCATATCGTCGTGATGGGCATCGGCGAGCCGTTCGACAACTATACGCATCTCATGAATTTCCTGGCGATCGTGCAGCATCCGAAGGGGCTGGCGATCGGTCCGCGCCATATCACCGTATCGACGAGCGGCCTCTCCGCCAAAATCCGCGACTTCGCCGACAGCGGCGTGCAGGCCAATCTGGCCGTGTCGCTGCATGCGCCGAACAACGAGCTCCGCACGCGGATCATGAAGATTAACAAGGCGATTCCGATCGGGAAGCTGCTGGAGAGCATCGATTATTACCTTGACCGGACGCGCCGCCGCATCACGATCGAGTACATTCTGCTCAAGGATGTCAACGATCTGCGGGAGCATGCGCAGGAGCTGTCGGATCTGATGCGTTCGCGGCCCCAGCTGATGAAGCTGGCCAATGTGAATCTGATTCCGTACAATCCGGTCGACGAGCACAGCCAGTACCAGCGCAGCGCGCCGGAGGCGATCGACGGCTTCTACGACACGCTCAAGAAGAACGGCGTCAGCTGCAGCGTGCGGCTGGAGCACGGCGCGGATATTGATGCGGCCTGCGGCCAGCTGCGCAGCAAGCAGCTGCGTGCGGACGGCGGCAAGAGCGAAGCGGCGGTCTGACCCGCCTGTTTTCCCATAGAGCTTTCCGCTTCGGCGGAAGGCTTTTTTTGCAATCGGGCGAAGGCGCCATCTCTGGACAGCCCGCTTTCCCGCGTATACGATAAAGGCCGACGGCTGCCGCAAGGCAGCAGAATAGACAGGAAGATACAGAAGAAAAGGCAGGGTGAAGGGTATTGGGCAAAGCGTGGGTATTGTTCCTGCTGGCGGGAATCGCCGAAATCGGCGGTGGGTATATGGTGTGGCTGTGGCTGCGCGAGTCGAAGCCGCTCTGGTTCGGAATCGCAGGCGGCATCCTTCTCGTCTCGTACGGAATCATCCCTGCCCTGCAGGGCTTTCCTTCCTTTGGCCGGGTCTATGCGGCCTACGGCGGTGTCTTCATCGTCATGGCCGTTCTGTGGGGATGGCTCGTCGACCGCAAGACGCCGGATCTGTACGACTGGCTGGGAGCTGCGGTCTGCATGGCCGGGGTATCGATCATGCTGTGGGCTCCGCGCGGTTAAAGGCGGATATAGGCGTCTTTTACCTTTACCTGGAAATGGATCCGCTCCATAATGAGCCTCATAAGCATGCGGGGAACCGCGTCATGGAGGGATTCGAGCATGGAATTCAACATACGTCCGCTGGCATTGCCGGGTGACTACGAAGGCATCGCCGCCGTTTGGAATGAAGAGCTGTCCGAGCCGACGACGGCGGAGAGCCTGGCGGAAGCCGACAGCAAGCTGTATGAGCAAGGACATCTGCATATGAATGCCGACGGGCTGCTGGAAGGATATGACCGGTTCCGGAGAGTGGCGGTCAACGATGACGGCCGGATTGCCGGGTATTTGTGGACCTGGCGCGCTCCGTGGACAGAGGCTGGCGGACTGTACCACACCTTGGTCGTATCCAAGGCATTCAGAGGGCTCGGAATCGGCCGGGCCCTGCTCGGGGAGGCGGCGTCCTGGGCGTCGGGCATCGGGGCAGAGCGGATCTACACGGAAGTATGGGATGACGATCTGCGCTCGCTGCGGATCGCAGAGCAGTCCGGATTCGAGATCGAGCGCCGCTCCTGGCAGTCGGTGCTGGATCTCAAGCATGGAGAAGAAGCCGCGACCCTTGCGGACGGCGCCGTCATCGAGCGGCTGGAGAGCGAAGGAATCCGCTTCGTCTCCTTGGCGGATATGCCGGAGGAGGACAGGGAGCTGCTGCTCTACGAGCTGGAGTCTCCTACCTTCAACGACATTCCAGGGTTTCTTGGAACGCCTCCGGGCTTCGGAGATTGGCAGAAATGGTACTTGCGCGGAGACGGCTATGCGCCGGAGCGGGTGGTCCTTGCGCTGGACGGCGATCGGTACGTGGGCGATTGCAATCTGCGCTACTTCGAGGAGACGCGCGGCATGTACCACGAATATACGTGCGTTCATCGCGATTACCGGGGCCGCGGCATCGCCCGGGCTCTGAAAATCCTTTCCATCCGCCTCGCCGTGCGGACAGGGGCTCTCTATCTGCGCACAGACAACGACTCCTTGAACGAGCCGATGCTGGCCGTGAACCGGAAGCTCGGCTACCGCTCGCTGCGAGGAAGATACCGGATCAAAGGCGACGTCGGCAGCATCGCCGCAGCGAACGGGAAGCTTGATTCCGCTGATCGGGATGCGGATATACCGAAGCTGTCATGAGCAGGTTTTCCGGAGCGGTTGGCGGAAGGGATATGGCTCCGAGGCTGTACGAGCGGCTCTGGAGCTCGGATTCGGACCGCTTGGATACCATCGCATCGAGGCTCATATCAATGTGGACAACATCGCTTCTATCCGGCTTGCTAAGAGTGTCGGGATGGAATTCGAATGTATGAGAAAGGGCTTCATCCATGAATTCGGCGAATGGACGGATAATCTTGTCTACTACAAGAATGCGGAATGAGTTGCAATTGCTTGCTTGTTTTTGGTTCGTCTTCCCTCGAAACAAGTCCACGCCCCGTCTTATGGCCGGGAGTTTGGACTTGTTTGTCTTGTTCCGGAACAGGCTCCGATAGGGGGAGATAATGGCCGTCCGGGCCCGCGAAGCATCCGCGAGGCTTTTTTGTGCTACACTAGAGGGAGCAGGAACTGAAGGAGAGATCAGGAATGGACAATCATGAAATCATCTTGACAGCGGAAGGTCTGGCCAAGCTGGAAGCCGAGCTTGAAGATCTTAAGGGACCGCGGCGCAGGGAACTGGCCCAGCGCATAAAGACGGCGATCAGCTACGGCGATCTGAAAGAGAACAGCGAATACCATTCGGCCAAGGACGATCAGGCTTTCATGGAGACGAGAATTCTGCAGCTCCAGGCAATGCTGAAGAAAGCTCGTGTAGCGACCACGACGGATACTTCCTCGATCAATGTCGGCTCGGTTGTAGTCCTTCATGACCGTGAGTTCGATGAGAACGTAGAGTACCGGATCGTATCTCCTGCCGAGGCCGATGTGCTGGAGAGCCGGATTTCCTACGAAAGTCCGCTGGGCAAGAACCTGATTCGCAAGCGGGTGGGCGACGTGGTGGAAGTGGATGCGCCCATGGGCAAGATCAGCTACAAGGTGCTGGAAATCAAAACGGTCTGATATCTGCGTGTCAGCCTTGTTGCAGACAGCAGGCGGCAATCGCATGAACAAATGCATCATGGCAATCAGAAGCAGTCCGCGCCTCGACACCAGGCGGCGGGCTTTTTTTTATTGCCCGGGCAATGGAGGGATAAATGGGAGATTATGAAAGATGGGCAGACAATTCCAAATAGGAGCTCCGCAGCCAAGGATGCACGACCCGCAGCTTGTCCCGCTGGTCCCACATGTACGAGAGATACGCGAAGGCGGCATGAGTAACGGACAGCTCCAGCGAAGGCAGCAGGAGATTCAGATAGGGAGGCTCGCCGGTCTGATCCCACTTGATTTTGTCGGCGACAAATACGGCCCGGTCGAGAAGAGTGGAGCAAGGACGCAGCGTCGTATGACAGCCCGCGGCATCCAACACGGCGGCATCTCGGATGCCGAACAGATCATGCCCCATCTGCCGGGACAGCTTCTGATGCACAATCATCGGGAAGGCTTCTTCTTCGGGCAGCACGTCAAGGTTCAGCAGGCGCGCGGCTTCAATGCGGACGTCGTTGGGATAGACGGCGCCGATGTCATGCAGCCAGCCGGCCTGCTCCGCCTGGGCCGGATCGCAGTCTGCGGCTTCAGCCAACCGGCGGGCTTCGGCTCCTACGGCCATGCAGTGCGAGGCGGTATCTTCCCGTCCGTTGGTGACGAGAAAGGCATGGATATCCTTCTGCAGATCGCCGCTCAGCGGGACCGGCTTCAATAATGAATAAGCTTCCTTCAAGATTAACCCTCCTTGACCGCCCGTCAGCGGCAGCGGCCGTCGAAGTCCGTCATAGCCGAGCAAAAGGGAAGGGATGAGCTTCTGTCGCATGCGCCGCTTTAGGCTGCAGCGCCGACGAGTATCGATGTGCGGTTGCCATGCATCTCGCGCGGGGACATGACGATACGTCTGAGCGGAAGCGGCCGCAAGATGCGGGCGGCAAAAAGACCGGCGCCAGCAGGCTCCGGTCTTCGGAATTCAGAAAAACTCAGCCAGCTTCTCCGCGATCGCCGCGTTCGTGGCGGGAGACAGCTGCTGATGCTGCGGCAGATCGAACAGCTTGGCGATCTGCGGCGGGAACGGCTGCTCGATGCCGACGAGGCGGATCGACTCGTCGAACTTGGCCGGGTGGGCCGTGGACAGCGCCACCGTCGCCTCGCCGGAGGCGGCCAGCTTGTCTGCGGCAGCTACGCCGCATGCCGTATGAGGATCGAGCAGGTAGTCCGCATCGCGATGATACCGGGCGATCGTATCCAGGCATTCCTGATTGCTTACGGCGTAAGCGGCAAAGTCGGCCTGTACCGCAGCGAGCTTTTCCGCCGGAATGCTCAGGCTTCCTTCTTCCTTGAACCGAGCCATCAGACGGGAGATCGAGGCGGCATCCTCGCCGTAGAGATAGAACAAGTAGCGCTCGAAGTTGCTGGCGACCTGGATATCCATCGACGGGCTGTAGGTGCCGCGGAACTCTCCGGGCTGGTAGACGCCCTCGGCGACGAAGCGGGCAAGAATATTGTTCTCGTTCGTGGCGAGAATCAGCTTGTCGACGGGCAGGCCCATCCTCTTGGCGAGGTAGCCGGCGAAGATGTCGCCGAAGTTGCCTGTCGGCACGCTGAAGCTTGCCGGGGCGGTCTCTCCGCGGCGGGCAAGCTGCAGGTAGGCGTAGAAGTAGTAGACCGTTTGCGCCAGGATGCGGGCGATATTGATGGAGTTGATGGCGCGCAGATGGTAGCGGTGCTTGAACTCGACGTCGGCGAACAGCTCCTTGATGATGCGCTGGCCGTCGTCGAAGGTGCCGTCGATCGCCAGATTGAGCACGTTGGCGTCGTCGACGGTCGTCATTTGCAGCTCTTGGACTTTGCTCACCTTGCCGTGAGGGTGGAGGATGCAGATGCGGATCCCCTCCTTGCCGCGCACGCCCTCGATGGCGGAGGCGCCGGTATCACCGGAGGTGGCTCCGAGAATGTGAATGGTGGAACCCGTACGGCGGGCCACATAGCTGTAGAGATTGCCGAGAAACTGGAGAGCGACGTCCTTGAAGGCAAAGGTCGGGCCATGGAACAGCTCCAGCACGTCGAGGCCGTCGCGGATGCGGCGGACCGGCGTGACGGCCTCGTCACGGAACGTCGAGTAGCTGTCCTCGACAAGCGCGCGCAGGTCATTTCTAGGAATCTCGTCTCCGATGTATAAGGCGAACAGCTCCAGCGCCAGCTCCTGATAGGTCAGCTCCTGCCATTGCTTCAGCGTATCTGCCGACACCTGCGGAATCTTCGCCGGCACCAGCAGGCCGCCGTCATCCGCCAGTCCCATCAGAATGGCGTCGATGAAGCCGACTCCGGCAACCTTGCCTCTCGTACTGATGTATTCCATGCCAAGTCCCCTCGTCCGGTTTGAATTTTCCGTTATTGTATCAGAAATTCGCCCGCTCACCTACCCCAAAATTGCAATTTCACGTCAGGCTGCGGCCGCTTGACCCTGTCTTTGGAGCGATAACGGCGAGGGCGGATCGGAATGAGCGAGCAAAGGAAACAGAGGGATTGCGGGCAACGGCTGGAGCCGACGGGAAGCGGCGCAGCCGAGGAGCGAACAGAATTGGCGTAAGGGACGATGAGAGCCGACGGGAGGCGGCGCAGCCGATGAGCCGAGCGGGATCGGGCGTAAGGAATGATGAGAGCCGACTGGAAGCGGCGCAGCCGGGAAGCTGAGACCATGGGAAGAAGATTGGCTGCCTACAGCCGGGGAGACGGCCATGGATGGTATAATCAAGCGATAGAGAAGGAGGTGCGGACCATGATCGGACAACCGGTAAGCAAGGAGTTTTTCAGCCAGCCGACGCTGGAGCTGGCGCAGGCATTGATTGGAATGCTGCTGGTCAAGGTAACGCCGGAGGGCACGGCGTCAGGCTGGATCGTGGAGACGGAGGCATACCGCGGTCCGGACGACCGCGCGGCGCACAGCTACGGCGGACGCAGGACCAAGCGGACGGAGGTCATGTTCGGCGAATCCGGACATGCCTATGCGCATGTGATGCATACGCACTGCCTGCTCAACATCGTCAGCGCGGAGCTTGGCAGCCCGGAGGGCGTGCTGATCCGGGCCTTGGAGCCCTGCGCGGGGCTGGAGCTCATGCAGGAGCGGCGCGGCGCGGGCAAGAAGCTGCGCGACCTGACGAGCGGGCCCGGCAAGCTGACCAAGGCGCTCGGCATTACAATGGCGGATTACGGCCATCCGATGTTCGAGCCGCCCTTGTACATCGCGGAGGGAAGGGAGAGGGGCATTGTCGCGGCCGGTCCACGGATCGGCATCGACAACAGCGGAGAAGCCCGCGACTACCCGTGGCGGTTCTGGGAGAGCGGCAACCCGTTCATCAGCCGGTGAGGCAAGTATAGTTGTATTGTCTCTCCGAGCATGCGCGCTTGCGGTATAAGCCTGTAATATTTGAATGCGAGGGATTGGGAGCCCCCGGGCTGCTCTCGCCGCAAGCCCCGGCCGCCCGGGCACACAGAGGCGGCCATGCTGGCGGGATGATGGCGCTGCTTCCGTTCAGCGAGAGACAGCAGACAGAACGCCCTGGAGTTTGTCAGTCCATATTCTGTCCGAGCTTCTCGATGCGTTCCAGCCAAGCGGCCAGGCGCTCCGGCGAGGAGTCCTTCATGCCGCCAATACGAGTGGTGCGCACGGGGGATATGCCGCAGAATTCAAGGGTTCCTTTTTTCATGGCATGAATACCGGCATCCCTTAGTATGGTCTGGTAATACCAGGTGGGGGAGTCCATCGTAACTATCATGCGGCCCGTGCGGCCTTTGAGCAGCTTCTCCCAACCGGAGGAGCCCTCCTTGAATTGATAGGCGTATCCGGGCAGCAGGGTTCGATCCAAAAAGCCTTTGAGCACGGCCGGGATCGTAGCCCACCAGACGGGATAGACCCAGACCAGATGATCCGCGCTCTTCATCAGCTCCCTCGCTTGCAGAAGATCCGGTTCCAGCTCCATCCGCTTGCGGTAGCCATGCCGCAGATTGGGATCGAACGCCATCGATGCCAGGTCCAGCACTTGAACCTCGGCTCCGGCCGCTTCCGCTCCCCGGATGTAAGCGCCAGCCAGTGCGTGGCAAAAGCTCTCCTCATCAGGATGGCCGATGACAACCGTTATTTTTTTCTTCATAAGAAACCTCTCCTTTTGCATTTTCATGGGCAGTCAGCCGAATGTTTCCGCAGCCCGTGTTACAGCAGCGGCTTTTATGCCGCTCCTCCATGCATTCATGGTAAACTATCCACAAATGGTTTCCAGTGACGCGAAGCGCATCGTTGATGATCATTCGCGCAAAGGGAGGGGAGGCGCACGATGGAGGGAATGACGGTTACGCTGCTGGCGGCTTCCATGCGGGGCATGGCCGGTCGCGGGTACGATACAGCGAGGTTCTGCCGCGAAGCAGGACTGGATTCCCGCGTTCTCCTTCAGGGAGATGCCCGTATCCCGCACGGGGAAATGGTTCGGCTGATGGAGGCGGCTAGCCGGTTCACAAGCGATGAGCTGTTCGGGCTTCATCTGGGAAGCGGGATGGAATTCGCGGATCTGGGCATCGCCGGATACGTCATGCAGCATTGCGGCACGATTCGGGAGGCGCTGGCCGCCCTCGGCCGTTACCATGCGATGATTTGCAGCGGGTATGAGCTGGAAGAGAAGACGAGAGGGAATATGGCCGTAATCGGATTCCATATTTGGGATCCGTCGATCCCGGAATCCCGCCACTGCAAGGAGGATATGCTCTCTTCCATCTGCCGCGCCTTGTCCAGGTTGGCCGGGCGGCCGCTTCTGCCGGCCACCGTCTCCATGAGGCATCAGCCGGCAGCGCCGGCGGAGGCTTATAGGGAGGTCTTCGGCGTGATTCCCCGTTTCGGAGCGGAAAGGGATGAGATCGAATATCCGCTGGAGGTGCTCGATTTGCCGGTGCTGGTGGCGGATGAGAAGCTTCGTCTGGCCTTCCAGTCTGTGGCGGAACGGGTTCTGGATGATATGCAGGACGGACGCAAGGTCGCCGCACGCGTCTCGCGGCATCTGCTGAACCGTACCGGCGCCGCGCTGCCTTCTCTTTCGGATACCGCCAGAGAGCTGGGCATGAGCACGCGCAGCCTCCAGGCCAAGCTGAAGGAAGAGGGAACCAGCTACAACCGGATCGCCGGGGAGCTGCGCAAGGAGCTGGCAGTCCGTTATTTGGCCCGGGAAGAGCACAGCATCGCCGAAGTGGCTTATCTGCTCCATTTTTCCGAGCCGAGCGCCTTTCACAGCGCATTCAAGAAATGGACGGGAATGACTCCCGGCCAATACCGGCATGCCAGGCAGGGCAGCTCCGTAGCGAATTGAAGTCTCTCCAGCTGCAGGCTGCTTGGTGGTCGGAAGGCGGTCGAAGGACGTGATGCGTCAAGGCCTTGAACTCCGCAGAAACGGTTTGCCAAAGTCCAACTTCCTTGCGGGCCTCTCCCGGTACGTTTCGTAAAGTCCAACTTCCTTGCGGGCCTCTCCCGGTACGTTTCGTAAAGTCCAATTTCCTTGCGGGCCTCCGGGCACCGTCGCCCAGAGTCCGACTTCAATGACGACAAGTAGATATGGGGGAGACAAGGGGCGGTTCAGGAGGAGCTGTTGAATTCGACTGTTTAAAGGCAGCATTATCGCGTCCGTGCATCGAATGTGCGAATTGCATGAGGCTGGAGCGGATCTAAAGACGAAATGATTTGGATTAGTTTGACGGGCTGCTTATCGGACATAGGATCCGTTATTTGCGGAGTTGAAGGCGAATCATGCGATTATCGGACATAGGATCCCTTATTTGCTTTCAAGCTATCGATATGAGGGGATTTGTTCACAAATAGCGGATCGTATGTCCGATAGACAACCGATAATGGGATTTTGGCTAAAATAACGGATCGTATGTCCGATAGGTGTTGAAGACCGGCCTCCCGGTCCCAGGATCGGGCTGCCATCCATCGGGGATCGGCACTTGGAGCATCTTCGCCCGGCAAGCAGCTACTTCCCAGCGAGACAACAGCCCTCGGCCTCGCCTGCAGAGCTACCACGCCACCGCAGGAGACTGCAAGCATGACCGCCGGAACTCGGAAGGAGTCCCAAGCATGACCTCCAGAACCCGCTTGTTCGCAGCCGCCGCGGTCATCCTATACGCCGGGGCATTCGCTCTTTCCCTGACGCTCCGCTCGGCCATGCCCCGAGGCGAGGAAGCGACCGATGTCGGCCGCATCGTGAGCGCCAAGGTCGACAAGACCGTCGCGGTCCGGACGACGGAGGACGTCGCTGCCGCTATCCGCGACGCGCGCCGTGAAGGGCGGAAGGTGAGTGTCGCCGGGACGCGCCACAGCATGGGCGGCCAAACCTTCTATGAAGGGGCGGTCGTGCTGGACATGAGACGGTATGATCGCATTCTCGACCTCGATGCGGAGGCGAAGAAGATTACCGTCCAGAGCGGAGCGACATGGGAGCAGATCCAGGAAGCCATCAATCCCCAGCATCTATCCATCCGCGTGATGCAGTCCCAGAACATCTTCACCGTAGGCGGGTCGCTGGGTACGAATATCCATGGAAGAGATCCCTCCGAAGGCTCCTTGATCGAAACGGTGGAATCTTTTCGGCTGATGACGGAGGAAGGCAAGATCCTGACCGCCAGTCGCCGCGAGAACGCCGATCTGTTCCGGGCTGCCATAGGCGGTTACGGCCTGCTCGGCGTCATCCTCGATGCGACGCTCCTGCTGACGGACGATGAAGTCTACACGCAGCATATGTCGCTGCTGGACTACAAGAAGTTTCCGGATGCTCTGCGGGCATCGGTCGAGTCCGGTCGTACAGGCCTGGTCATCGCCCGGATTTCCACCGCTCCATCCGGCTTCCTCCGCGACATGTACATGACCGAATACATGGACAGCTCCATTCCGCTGGCGGAAGCCGATACAGGGCTGAAGGGAGAACGGGCTGTGGAGCTGACCCGCTTCGTGTTCGGCCTCCAGCGCAAGTACGGCTGGGGCAAGAATATGAGCTGGAGCCTGCAGGAGCGGCTGTTCCGCTCCACTGAAGGCAAGTCGATCACCCGCAACAATGCCATGCGTCCGGAGAGCGGGTTTCTGGAATACCGGGATGCGCAGAAGAGCGACTTGCTGCAGGAGTATTTCGTCCCGCTGGATCAGTATCCGGCATTCGTCGACGGGCTGCGGACGCTTCTGCGCGAGGAGCCGATCAACCTCGTCAATATAACGGTCCGCTACATGCCCCGCAGCGAAGAATCGCTGCTGGCCTATTCCCGGCAGGACAGCGCGGCGGTGGTGCTGCTCATCAACGAGAAGCGTTCCCCGGCAAGGCTGGAGCGGCTGAAGAGCGTGACGCAGAAAATGATCGGGCTTGCCGAGCAAGTCGGAGGCACCTATTACTTGACCTATCAGCCCTTCGCCTCGAAGGAGCAGTTCCGCGCGGCATATCCGGCAGCGGACGAATTCAAGGCAGCAAAGCTCGATTACGATAAGGAGTCCTTGTTCGTGAACGAATGGTACGCGGACTATTTGCGATGAGAGCCGTCGCGATGAGGTATGTGATGCTTTCCCAGAACGTCATGACGCTCGGCTCGGGCATCGTATTTCCCTTTTATCTGATCAGCATCAAGGAAATAGGCGGCGATTTTACCCAGTACGGCATCGCCTACGGCTTGTTTACGATCTGCTCCGCCTATCTGAACGGCTACTTCGGCCGCTCATCCGACCGGTTCGGCCGCAAGCCTTTCCTCCTGCTCGGCTCCTGGGGAATGGCGGCTCTCTTCCTGCTGTTCCCGCTCGTCACCAGCATGTGGCAGGTCTATGCGCTGCAGGTGGCGATGGGGGTGTTCGGAGCGATGCAGCGGACCTGCGAAAAAGCCTTGCTCGCGGATCTGACGGAGGAAGGACGGCGCGGGGAGCAGATCGGACGCTACCATATGGGCTTGTCGCTGTTCTCGGGCCTGGCGGTCATCGCCGGGGGATTCCTCGTCGACTATTTTACGCTGGATCTCATTTTCTACTTCGGCTCCGTCTTATTGTTCGCCAGCGGTCTGGTGCTCCTGCGGGTGCAGGAGAAGCCGGGCACGCCCGGAATGGAGACATGACGGATCTTGTCAGATTTTACTCTTGCCAGCATTCGCGTAACCGTGTAGGATAACAAAATAACAACGAACGCAATTTCATAACTCGTATAATCATGGGGATATGGCCCATAAGTTTCTACCGGATGACCAATGCAATCGTCCGACTATGAGTGAGAACGCCTTTTTTGGTTCCGTCTGCGCGCAGCTTGGCGCCGGACAAGCCAGGCGTATCAATGACTTGTCTTATCAGGCAGATCTCACTTGAGGGTACCAGCTCAGTGGGGTCTGTTTTTTGTTTTTTTCAAGAGGCCGGATAACAGGAAAAGGGGCGCTGAACAACGATGAAACAGCTGGAAGAACGCATTCGCCGAGAAGGTCAAATCCTCTCGGACAAAGTGCTTAAGGTGGACTCGTTCCTGAACCATCAGGTCGATACGGAGCTGGCGCTGGAGATTGGACGCGAGTTCGCGCGGATCTTTGCGGACCGGGGAATCACGAAGGTGCTGACGATCGAGGCGAGCGGCATCCAGTTCGCGATGGCGGCGGGCATCGCGCTGGGAGTGCCTTTCGTTTACGCCAAGAAGAAAAAAGCGGTGACGCTTACCGAGAACCTGTACACGGCTCAGGTCCACTCCTTCACACGCCAGGAGACGTATCAGGTCAGCATCTCCCAGAACTATCTCGGACCGGAGGAGCGCGTCCTGATCGTGGACGATTTCCTCGCTACCGGAGCGGCGCTTGTCGGCCTCGTCGATATCGTCAAGCAGTCGGGCGCCCGGTTGTGCGGCGTGGGCTGCGTCGTCGAGAAGAGCTTCCAGGAAGGCCGCGGCCTGCTGGAGGAGCTCGGAGTGGAGGTTCATTCCCTGGCTCGAATCGCGTCGATGGCGCCTGGACGAGTGACGTATGTCAGCGAGCTTGAAGCCGAGCCTGCTGCTGCCGGCGCCGCCGGAACGGACGGGGCCGGATGCTGAGCCGCCGCAAAACCGTCACGCTCGGCCTTCAGCATGTGCTCGCCATGTATGCCGGCGCCGTCGTCGTTCCCCTGGTCGTCGGAGGGGAGCTCGGGCTCACGCCGACCCAGATCGCGTATCTGATCGCCGCCGACCTGTTCACCTGCGGCCTGGCCACTCTTCTGCAGGTCATGAAGACGAGGTTCTTCGGCAGCGGCCTCCCGGTCGTGCTCGGTTGCACGTTCACGGCGGTCGGGCCGATGATCGTCATCGGCAAGGAATACGGCCTTGCGACCGTATACGGAGCCATCATCCTGTCCGGCTTGTTCGTTCTTCTCGCCGCGCCGCTGTACGGCAAGCTGCTGCGCTTCTTCCCGACGGTCGTCACCGGATCGGTCGTCACGATCATCGGCCTGTCGCTCATTCCTGTCGCGATGAACAACGCCGCAGGCGGTCAGGGCGCGCCCGACTTCGGCGCCCCGCGCAACCTGCTGCTGGCGCTGCTCACCCTCGTCGTCATTCTGGTCGTGAGCCGCTTCGCCAAGGGCTTCATGCGTGCCATCGCGGTGCTTGTGGGCCTTGCCGCCGGCACTGCAGCCGCGTATGCGATGGGCCTGGTCAGCTTCTCCGGCGTCTGGGATGCCTCCTGGCTCAGCATCGCGCAGCCGTTCTACTTCGGCGCTCCGCATGTGAGCCTCGTTGCCGTCGTGACGATGATTCTCGTCAATATCGTCAGCATGGTGGAATCGACAGGCGTATACTTGGCCGTCGGCAAGACGACCGACCAGCAGGTCGACGAGAAGCAGATCGTGAACGGCCTGCGCTCGGAGGGCGCCGCGATCATGCTGGGAGGCATCTTCAACGCCTTCCCGTATACGGCCTTCTCCCAGAATGTCGGGCTTATTGCGCTGACGAAGGTCAAGAAGCGCAGCGTCATCGTCGCTGCCGGCGCCATCATGGTGCTGCTCGGCCTGCTGCCGAAGCTCGCGGCGCTGACGACCGTCGTGCCCAGCGCCGTTCTGGGCGGCGCCATGATCGTCATGTTCGGCTCCGTCGCGGCTTCCGGCATGGGCATTCTGTCCGAGGTCGACCTGCGCAAGGAAGGCAACCTGATGATTGTCGCTTGCAGCCTGGCGGTAGGTCTCGGGTCCGCCACCGTTCCGGCGATGTTCGGCCAGCTGCCGTCGGAGGCTTCGATGCTGCTGCAGAGCGGCATCGTCACGGGATCGCTCACCGCGATCATTCTCAACATCATGATGACGAGGCGCCAGCGCGACGCGGCTCCGGCCGCTTACCAGGAAGCCCAGGAAGCTTCATAGAGAGCTTTAGCCCCCAGGTCGTCCGGAAGGGCGAATATGGATAAGTTGCAATTCCTCCTAAATATCTTGGACTTTTGGCGCTTCATGGCTTATGATTTCATTATTACTGATGATGTGCTTCACGATAATGGCAAACCTGTCGGAAAGGCAGGGACGCAAAACTAGAGGGCCTAAGGGTGAGAGCCTACGGCAGCCAGTTGCCGAACGAAGAATGAACTAAGAAGGCTACCATTTTCTTATTTCTCGTGTGCAACCTGCACAGTTCGGGTTTTCCCGGACTGTTTTTTTATTTCCGGGTCGCTGAAGCCTTTGCGGGCGAGGGGATGCCGTAATGAAACTGACTTCGTTGATCTGTGTTCTTTCCTTGCTCCTTCTCGCTTGTTCCGGAGTCGCCGATGCCAAAGCCAGCCATGCTTTTACGAAAGCTCCGATTCTGTCCACCTGGCTGTGGGATACTTCCAAAATTGTCTCTCAGACGGATGTCATCATCCAGGACTTGGCTGCCAATCGGGTGAGCCTGTTGCACCTGCAAATCGACCCCGCCATTGAGCCCAGTTATTATAAGGATTTTATCCGAAAAGCCTCCCAGCGGGGGATTCGCGTTCATGCTCTAGACGGCGCTCCCGATTGGGTCGAGGCCGGAGGTTCCGCCCTTCAGCAGGCATTTCTGACCTGGCTGCAAGGCTATCAGCAGTCGGCGTCGGACAAGGAGAGGTTCAGCGGAATTCATCTCGATGTCGAGCCTTATGAATTGAAAGGGTACGAGCAGAACGCCAATCGGTACATCGAGAACTATCAGACCATGATGCGTTCGTTTCAGGAATGGGCTGATCAGAATCAGCTGGAGCTCGGAATCGATATTCCCTTTTGGTTCCATGGCGTCAAGTATGACAATAAGCATGGAGCCGGGTTCCTTGCGGAGTGGCTCTGCAAGCAAGTCAAATTCATCACGATCATGGCGTACCGCGACAAGGCTGCCGGGGATGAGAGCATCCTGTCGGTATCGGCAGCGCAAATGAAGCTGTTCGAGAAATATCAGGTCAAAGGCTCCGTTGCCGTCGAGACCGGGAAGCTGACTCCGGATTACAGCTTCGTGACCTTTTACGCAAAGAACAAGGAATACATGTATGAGCAGCTTGACCAAGTGTATCAACGCTACAAATCCAATCCTGCATTTGAAGGAATTTCCATCCATCACTACGACAGCTGGATGAAAATGACATAGACTTCCCTCTAAGCGGGCTTCCGGAATTCATCCGGAAGCCCGCTTTTTATATAGGATCAATTTACTGGGAATTGCGTTGACATATGGGCGAAAATGCCTATAGAATGGCAAAGGAGGTTATGACATGACTGGAAAAATGAAGATATTCACCGGAATTTTGGCGATTTTTGTCGTTTTAGGAGCCGCAATCGTTTATCAATATCCTCTCTCTCCGAAAGATAAAAACCCTGAAACCGCTTTCCGCCAGGAGGGCGGTTTAAGTTTTGTCAGCAAGACGGATGCAGCTTCGTTTTACGTCCATGACGGACAGAAATGGAGCAGGATGTTCATCAAAGGCGTCAACCTGGGCGCCGGAAAACCAGGGGCTTTTCCCGGAGAGGTCGCCATCACTTATGAGGAGTACTTTCGATGGTTCAAATACATAGCTGAAATGAACGCCAACACCATCCGGGTCTACACCATCCAGCGCCCGCAGTTTTACAATGCCTTGCTCGATTTCAATGAACAGCGGGAAAAGGACGGCAAGCAGCCGATCTATGTGATTCATGGAGTATGGGTGAACGAAAATGATGTCTTGACGATTGAGGATGCGTTCGGCGAAAAGGACAAGATTCTGAATGATGTCGTCCAAAGCGGCAAGGACATCGTAGACATCATCCATGGAGACCGATACCTGCCCGTCAACAAAGGGCATGCGGACGGCACCTACACCTCGAATGTCTCGCGTTATGTCATCGGCTGGATTCTCGGAATCGAATGGGAGCCGTCCTTTGTTGTCGGAACCAATGAAAACAATCCCGCCCGCAGCGAATACAACGGCAAGTACCTATACACCGAACAAGCTTCCCCTTTCGAGGCTTTCCTGGCTGAAATGGGAGACAAGATCATTAGCTATGAAACCGAGAAGTACAAGATGCAGAGAGCCCTCGCCTTTTCCAACTGGGTCACGACCGATCCGCTCAAACACCCCAACGAACCTTATAAGAATGAAGATCTCGTGTCTGTGAACGTGGAGCATGTCAAAGGGCATGAAAGCTTCAAGCCCGGCATGTTCGCTTCTTATCACGTTTATCCGTATTACCCGGACACCTTCAGCTTCCAGATCGACTACATCGCTTACAAAGGCCTCGACGGAAAGCCGGATCCCTATCTTGCCTATCTGGAGGATATCAGGAAAATTCATACGATGCCCATCGTGGTGTCCGAATTCGGCATTCCTGCCTCTAGAGGAAAAGCTCATGAAAACAGGGTTACGGGCTTCAATCAGGGAATGATCGACGAGAAGACGCAGGGAGACATGCTTGTTCATATGATCAACGACATCCATGCGGCCAATCTTGCCGGAGGCCTGGTCTTTGCATGGCAGGACGAATGGTTCAAGCGGACCTGGAACAACAACGACCTCGATCTGCCGGATTCCCGGCCCTACTGGTCGAATCCCCAGACGAACGAGCAGCATTTTGGCCTGCTAGCTTTTGATCCCGGGAATGACGAGACGATTCGTTCCGTGGACGGACAGGTCGAGGACTGGGCCGGAGACGCCCCTCTTTATGAAGACGCAGACACCAAGCTGTATGTGAAAAGCGATGAAGCGTACGTATACTTGAGAATCGATGCCCGCGATTACGATTTTGACAAGGATACGCTGCTTCTTCCCATCGACAGTATCGAGGGTCAAGGCAGCGACCGGTATTCGGCTTATGGCATCAATTTCGGCAAGCAAGCCGATTTTGTTTTGAAGCTGCATGGCAAAAACGATTCCCGTCTCATGGTTGATCCCTATTATGACAACTATCTTTTCCGCTATGCGGTGCAAAACAGCCTGATCGAAGATCATCTGCATGCCGGACGCAAAAATTCGGGCCTGTTCAATCCGATCCGGCTCGCTCTGAACAAGAAGGTCGTCGTTCCTCCCGGAAATAAGGTTATTCCTTTCACGGGCTACGAGACGGGGCGGTTGACCTATGGCAATGCGAATCCGAATAGCCGGGACTACTACTCGTTGAGCGATTTCTACTATTCGGAAGGACATCTGGAGATCCGGATTCCATGGCAGCTGCTGAATGTGATGGATCCTTCCAAAAAAATGGTCATTGACGATATGCGCACCCGCGGCAATATTGCCCCGATCAAGACAGAGGGGTTCAACATCGGCATAAGGAAGCTTGCCGACGGATCGCCAGCAGCCTCCAAGCAGCCTGTGGCCATGGTGCCGTATGCTTGGAAAGAGTGGGACCAGCCCACCTACCACGAGCGTTTGAAGCCATCCTACTATATTCTTCAAAAAGGATTCGCGGCATTGCCGGAAAATGAGGGTTTGACGGAAAAATGAACCTAAAAAAAATCAAAGCACGTTATCTGATCCTGATTCTGTTGCTCCTTGCCTTGGGGGCTCCGTTCGTGTTGTGGCTCGTTTCCCCTTCGAAAGAGCTCGACATCGTCGTGCTTAACAAAACCTTTCCTGTCGAAACGAAAGCATCCGGCAGCGCCAAGCAGCTTGATTACAGCAAGCAGCGAGGCTTGTTCTGGCTGATGGATCATTTGAAAATCCGGAAGCCGGAAAACGGAAAGGCTTACGGCTTCCGCACGGACTATTACGGAAATTTCATGTCCGGAGGCAAGCTGGTCAACAAGCCGCTTCAAAAGCTGGACCGGACTCCCGACGCCATCTTCATCTCGGATACATACGGGACTGGGAATTCAAGGGCGGAGGGTGTCGAGGCAGCCGGAATTTCCGGCCTGACCAAAGAAGAAGTCGGCTTCATTGCTACAAGCTACGCCAAGGGCGCGACCGTAATCGGAGAGTACAATATTGCGGGCGATCCGACCTCGCCGTCCGTATCCAATGAGCTTGAGTCCATTTTCGGCGTATCCTTTACAGGCATGGCAGGAAAGTTCTTCTCGGACCTGTCGTCGAACGCCGATGTGCCGAACTGGATCCGAGCCACCTATGAGCAGCAGTACGGCAAGAAATGGAGCTTGACCGGAGCAGGCATCGTCATCGCCGGCAACAGCCGAATCGTTGTCCTGCAGCGTGATGCAGGCTTTACGGGAAGCTCCGTGCAGCTGTCCATGGACGAGGAGCATCAAGGCGATTACGGCACCCAGACGGTGGATTACTACAACTGGTTCGAGATCGTGAATCCGGTCAAGGACGCATCGGTGCTCGCATGGTACCGGCTGAATCTTACGGATGAAGGACAAAGCCAACTGAAGCCGTTTGGCCTCGACGGCCGGTTTCCCGCCATTATTTCTCATTCTGCCGGCGGTAAGCACGCTTTCTATCTCGCCGGAGATTTCACGGACTATCGCGGCCCAACCAAAGTGGGCTTCTTCACCGGCGCGTCCACGCTTTACCGCTATTTCAGCGTCAAGAGCGAAGGAGATCTAAGCTATTTTTATTGGCATTTTTATGTGCCTTTCATGTCGAAAGTACTGAAGGACACCAACATGGCGGAGAGAGAGGAAACTCTCGTCGAGGATCAGCCGACGTATCGGCCGCGGCTCGATGGGAAGCAGTTCTCCGTCTACAAGAACGGAAGCAGACAGAGCCTTTATGTGAACGGCGTCGACATCGGAGCCACCCTTCCGGGCTACGACAAGGGCGAGCTGCCGGACGCTCCTGCCTTCTACGCGGATTGGTTCTCCAAAATCGCAGGCATGAACGCCAATACGATCCGAGTATACACCTTGATGCCTTCCGTATTCTATCGCGCGCTGGATATATACAATCATGACCATCCTGACCGAATGCTTTACCTTTTGCAGAACATCGCCTTGGACGAGAAGCCTCGGGGCGGCAATTATCTCGATGCGGATTATCGGGCTGCGTTCGCCCGACAAACGGAAACGGTGATTGACGCGATTCATGGACATGCCGAGATCAAGCAAACGGACGGCAAGGGAAGCGAGCTCTATGCCAATGATGTATCCGGTTATTTGCTGGGATACTTGATCGATCTGAAATTAAGTGCGGAGAACGTGGAGGCAACGGATGCCGGGAATGCTTCCTTTACCTTCGCCGGCGATTATGCAACGACTGAGGGCAAGGGCACTCCGACTGAAAATGGCCTGGCTTCGCTTCTTGATAAAACCTATGCCTATGAGCAAGCCGCCTACGGCATGCAGCATGCTGTCGGAGCGGTAGGCATTCCCGAGCTCGAGGCGGGGTACCAGGAGCGGTTCGGACCGGCGGACGACGCCGGTATGCCGACGGTTGACCTCGGCCGCTTGCTGCCTGCTGCCAAATTGTCCGGAGGCATCTTCAGCGCATATGACGTCTTTCCGGACAAGCCCGCATTCCAGGCAGCGGACTCGGCCGGCAAGCCGTCCTATCCAGAATACGGATCCTATATCAAGCATTTGACGACCCGCAGCGGACATCCGGTGCTGATCAGTGAATTCGGTCTCTCCACAGGCAGCAAAATGACAGAAGCCGAGCAAGGCGAAGGGCTGGCGACTCTCATTCGCTTGATCCGGGACAGCGGAGCTGCCGGAGGCCTGCTCTATGAATGGGCCGACGAGTGGGGCAAAAGCAGCGGGCAGCCCCTGGCCGCGGCGGCGGCCAAGCGGAGGAACCTATGGCACAATACCGTCGACCCGGCTCAAAATTACGGCATTCTCGCCTTGGAGCCACCGGCGCCGGCCGAGTATTCCATGACACTCCGAGGCTCCGGGCCTCTGAGTTCCATCGCCTACGCGGCGGACGAGTCCTACTTCCACATCAAGGCGGAGTTCAGCCAATGGCCGGATTTCAGTCGGCAACAGCTGATGATCTATCTCGACACCGTCGATCGCAAAGAGGGCGAGTACATGCTGGCGCCCGATGTCAACGAGAACTGGTCCGGCGCCGAGTTCCAAATCCGGCTGGACAGCAAGGACAAGGCCGAACTTCTGGTCATGCCCAGCTACAACGCCAGCCGGGGATCGTATTATACGGCGGTCTCTTCTACCGGACTGTTCGAGCAGATGATAAGAATGGAGTCCCCCGAGTACGTCACCAAGGGGGGCAGGAAGATAGAGGCCGTCTATTCGGACGAATCCGACTTGAGTCGGGGGACGTTCGCAACGGGAGGAAGCAGCTTCTATATGGAAGGAAAGACGCTATATGTGCGGATTCCGTGGACACGGCTCAACTTCATCGACCCTTCCAGCCTGCTTGTATGGGACGATGACAAGAACACAGGACTTGATCTGCCGGCTGATTCCCTGTCCGTCCGGATGACCGACGGCATCGTAGGCTCCTTGGTCATCATGGACAAGCAGACCCGGCATGTCGACTACCATTTCCCGGAAAGCGTCACTTCATCGGGATACCGGACGTTCTCATGGAGCGCATGGGATGCGCCGGACTATGCTTCCCGCGCAAAAGGCAGCTACGATGCGGTCAAAGAAGCCTTTTCCCATTGAAAGCCAATGAAAATCATACCGCATTAGGAGATTCTACATGACGAAGCAAGCGTTGTATTTACTCTGGATATCGGGCGGATTGATTTCCGTCTTCCTCCTGGCTATTGTTCTGACATGGGTGTACGGGCACTTCATGGCGCAAAGGCTCGCCCATATGAACCGCAAGCTGAATGCGCTCTTCTCCTCCTTCAAGAGCTCGACGCATGAGGAGGAGGAGGAGGAGGCAGTCGCACGAATTGCGGATTTTGTCGGCCGCAGCCGGCGGAAGAAGGAGCAGCTCATCGGGATCATCATCGCTCAGGGCGAGAACTTCATCGTATCCGATGCGGAGCGTCTGGGACGATTGTACGAGCACACGGGAATCAGAACCTATCTGATTCGCCAGCTCGCCTCCAAGCGGGATTATATCCAAGCTTTGGGATGCCGTCATCTGGGGGATTTGGCGATCAGATCGGCTGAAAAGAACATTCATGCCCTTATGGACAGCAGCAACAACGACGTGATCTATCATGCGCTGCTTGCTCTGGCCAAGCTAGGCAATCCGCAAAGCCTGGCCCATGTCCTGGTCGAGAATTCCAAACGAATTTCCTTGTCCTTCCGTGCCGTCGTCGAGATCCTGACCGTATTCAAAGGCTCCAAGGAAGAGCTGTTCATCAACACGATCGAGCTCAGCGACGATTACCTCAAGGGAATCCTGATCAAGGCAGCGGCTGATTATGAGTTCGAAAGCCTGAGCAGCTATTATATCCGCTATCTGGACAGCGACAGCAAAAATCTGAGGATCGCCAGCATTCGAGCCTTGGGACAATTGAAAGACCCCGCCTTCGAGGTGTATCTGATCGAAATGCTCCGAGACCAGGAATGGGAAGTCCGGGCGGCCGCGGCTAAAAGCTTGGATAAAACGGGCACGAGCAAAAGCTTCGAGGCTCTGGAAAAGATGGCCGGCGACCGGGAATGGTGGGTCAGGCACAATGCCGCTGCTTCCTTGGTCACCATCCCAGGAGGCAAGGAATATGCCGAGCGCATTCTCGAAAGCGAGGATCAGTTCGCACGGGAAGCGATCATAGGGGTCATGGAGAGGTCCGTCTAGGCGGCGATATCAGGAGAGAGTTGGTAGGGTATGTATTATTTCTGGAAGTTCATTCTGTACTTCAGTGAATTCTGCATCATATACACCATTGCGATCAATATTTTCTACAATGGGCAAATGCTCATCTCGGTCGCCGATCTGTTCGGCTACATGAAAAAAATGAAGGCATCGGATTACAAACGATACGTGAATTCAAAAAACATGGTTCCGATCTCGATCCTCGTGCCGGCCTACAACGAAGAAAACACGATCGTGGACAACATCAAATCGCTGCTTGCGCTGAACTACTATCAATACGAGATCATTATTGTGAACGACGGGTCGACCGATTCCACCCGCGAGAAAATCATTCGGGAATTCGATCTTGTGAAGGTCAATCAGCCCGTCAAGAAAAGCCTGGAGACAAAGGAGATTCTGGGATTATACCGGAATCCCAAGTACGAGCGCCTGATCCTGGTCGACAAGGTGAACGGCGGCAAAGCGGATGCGCTCAACGCCGGCATCAATCTTTCGACCTATCCGATATTCGCGAGCATAGATGCCGACTCCATTCTGGAGAATGATGCTCTGATCAAGCTGACGATGCTGTTCGTGGAGAATCCGGAGACGATTGCCGTCGGCGGCATTGTCCGCATCGCCAACGGATCCGTCATCAAGGACGGCAAGCTGGTCAAGATGGAGATTCCCAAAAACAAGATCGCGGTATTTCAAATCGTGGAATACTTGCGGGCATTTCTCACCGGGCGTACAAGCTTGAGCAAGCTGAATTCAATCCTGATCATATCCGGAGCGTTCGGCGCCTTCAACAAAAGCATTGTCATCGAATGCGGAGGCTACAAGACGAACACTATCGGCGAAGATATGGACATCATCATGAAGCTTCACAAGAAAATGCTGGATGAGAAAAGACCCTACAAGATCAAGTTCCTGGCCGATCCGATCTGCTGGACCCAAGCTCCGGAATCGTTAAAGGACCTGAGGGTACAGCGCAGGAGATGGCAGATCGGGCTGTTCGACAACTTGCTTCAATATAAATCCATGCTGCTGAACCCGAAGTACGGCAAGGTCGGGATGGTCACCGTTCCTTATTACTGGCTGTTCGAGCTTATCGGACCTGTGGTGGAGTTTCTCGGGTATATCTTCATCCCGCTGGCTTATTTGTTCGGTCTTCTTGAGTTCAACAGCTTCCTCATCTTCTTCATCATCGCATTCCTGCTCGGAAGCACCTTGTCGATGGGCAGCATTCTGCTGGAGCAAATCTCTTTCCGCAAATACACGACCTTCAGGGACACCATGCGGCTGGTTCTGTTCGCTCTGCTAGAGAACCTGGGCTATCGGCAGCTTACTATCCTCTACCGAATTGAAGGCCTGCTGAAATTCAACCGATCCAGGCATTCCTGGGGAACGATCAAGAGGGAAAAGTTCACTGGAAGCGAGAAAGAAACATCGGCGTAACGGCTCTACGACCTACGATTCCTGCTGCATGCAGAAGCCGCCGTTATATCGGCCAATCAAAAACGGTACTCATACGCTGCATCCTTCTAAAAAAGGACAGCGGATGGTACCGTTTTTTCTTGTGTGAATTGATCGGCTAGAAGGGCGCTGAGACTTCGTCAGAAGCGGTTCTTCACGTTGTCGCCCAGATTCTCCGCCCGCTCGCGCAGGGTGACGTCGCCGTTCCCGTCGCGGTCGCGGTTCAGCGGCACATGGCCGTCCCGGCGTTCTTCATCGCTGTAGTAGCGGGAATCATGCGTGCGGTCCGGCTCCGCGTAGCCGTCCCCGGCTCTGTAGCTGCCGTCGACAGGATCGCGGTCGCTTCCCATGACGCGTCCATCCCGGTCGCGCTCGGAGAGGCCGGCGCCAACGCCTGGCGATGGGTCGAGACCGGCCCTGCGGACCGGCTCGCCGTCCGGGTACACGTCGGCTGCTGGCACGGCGCCGTCCGCTCCGACATGCTCGGCCGCTGCAGCCGTTTGATTGTACGGCTGAATGTCGCGTTCATAAGAAGGCGCGTTGATGGAGCCGGTCGAACGGAGCGAATCGTAGATGTCGTGGTCCCGTTCGGTTCTGGATTCAACCAGCACCAGAATATTGCCGTCCTGAACATATTCATTGTACGTGTTGGCTTCATTCTCTGGAATGCCAAGGCCGATCAAGCCGCCGACGAGTCCGCCGGCTCCGGCTCCTACAGCCGCGCCTGTGAGCGCAGCGGCGATCGGTCCGGCCGCGACGATCGGGCCGATGCCCGGAATGGCCAAGGCGCCGATGCCTACAAGCAGGCCGGTAAGGCCGCCGAGCACTCCGCCGCCTGCGGCTCCGGCTGCGACTCCTTCGGGAGCCATTGTGCCCGTTTCCTCCTGGATCGCCGCCACGTCGCCCTTGTCCCTCGCCAGAATGGATATGTCGTCGCTGTCGACTCCCCGCGCCTTGAGATCCTCGATCGCGCTGATCGCCGCGTCCTCCGTGTCGTACACGCCTACGATTTTTTTGCTCATTTCTTCCGCCTCCTTCAGTTTTGATGTCGTGAACGTTATATAACCGCTGTTCTTTCAATGTAAACGAGCCCAAATGCTTCCAACCTGGATCTAAAGGAGAAGATCATCTACTCCCATTGGAGATAGCTGACTTACGTTCCTGCCCTGAAAGAGCTCGCAGGGAGAAAGGGGTTCTACTCCTTTTACTCGACTTATTTGGAACTTACTGGGAGATGCAGAATTATCCTTATTGGTGACGATTAAGCCGTTCTCAAGCCCTATACTGAGTTCAGACACCAGGAATAAAGTCCCGGAGACTGAAAGCGGAGGTGAGGATATGAAACGCACGGTTCTGACGGCAGGCATTGCCGCTTTGGCGCTCGCGGCGGCCATTGGTTCGGGAACAGCCAGCGGCGCCGCGGATGCGGGAGCGCAGTTGAAAGCCTGGTACAAGGATGCCTTCTCGCAGAAGGCAGGCTCCCTTCGCTGGGGGCGGGAGGAGCCAGCCGGCGAATCGATCCGAGCCTCTGCTGCCGGTCTTGTCCAGGAACAGACGCAACAATCCGCCGAGCAGCTGAAGGGTTTTGCCGATCTGGCAGGACAGGAAGCTTCCGATGCCCTACGGGCGAGAAGCCGATCCTACGCCAGGCAGATCGATGAGGCCGCTGCCGAGCTGACGGGAAGCCAAGGCGTTGAAGGCTCCATCCAGCAGAAGTTCCGGGATGCGGCCCAGGCGAGGACGGCTGAAGCCGAGACCGGTCTGGAGCAGGCATTGGAACAGACCCTGGATCAATGGCTGGATCAGCAGACATCCGGGGAAGAAAGTCCTTGATCGGCTTGCAAGCCGGATCGGGAGAATTACATAGCTTGCAGACACGACAAAACCAAAATTAGAGGAGCGAATCAATCATGGCAATGAAATCCCTTAAAAGCAAAGTAGCAGTAGGCGTTCTGGCCACGGGCCTTATCGCAGGCATGGGTTCCGTCTTCGCAGCAACGGACATCTCCGGACAATTCCAAAGCTGGTACAAAACGAACTTCACGAACACGGTGACGGTTCCGGTAACGGCCAATGCGGCTGCCGAGCTGAAAAACCAGCTGAGCGGATACGCGACCGAGTTCACGGCGCTTACGGCCAGCTCCAAGCAAGCGGTCGTGACGGATCAGCAGGCGCAATCCAACGCATCGATGACGACGATCAACTCGAAGAAGAACGACTATGTCAACCAAGTCACGAATGCTAAAAACGACATCAAGAACAACCAAATCGGCCGGGATACGCAAAACCTGATCACGGGCCTCAACATCGTGGGCAACGTTGCGGTCAAAGGCGCGGAAGTAGCAGGCAAGATCAGCCTCAACAGCGACCTCGACGCTCAAGGCAAAGAGAGCGTGAAGCAGGTCAAAAAAGACGTGGCTGCTTACCAAGCATCCTCCACAGGCGATCTTGCTTCCAAGATCCAAGCGGCAAAAGACGAGCTGAAAGCTCTGATCGATCAAAGCGCAACGACGGCAGACGCTGAGGTGCGCAAAAACCTCGAGCAAAAAATCGCCGAGCTTCGCAAAACGCTGAGCGACTTCGCCGCTCAACAAGTCGCGGAAAACAAAGCTCTGGTCAAAGCGGCTGCGGACACGGATACGGCTGCAGCGCTGAAAGCGCTGGAAGACGTCGCCAACTCCATCAACAAGTAATTCCATGCACGGGTCGACACGGGGATTGGAGCCAATCCCCGTGATTTGACCTGGAATAACATCGAAGGGAGAGAACGGAATGAGAAAGCAAAGGGGTTCAACCGCCGCATCGTCGAAAACATGGAAATCCCGGGTTCTGCTTGGAGTTGTGGCTGCAAGCGTGACGGCTGTCGCTTCGCTTGGCGTATCGTTCGCGGACGTGGATCTCAAGGAAAAATTCCGGTTCGCGATGCAATCGAGCGCCGACCAGGTCATCGCCAAGATGAGCGATGGGATCCGCACGGAGACCGAAGCCGAGAAAATCGTCTTGCAGAAAGAACTCCAAGCGAAACTTCAGGAGCATCAAGCGGCATTGCAGGCTTATGCGGCCGAACGGAAGCAGGCAGCTATCCAGGCGATCAAGGATCGGTCGAGGGAGCTGGTCGCAAGCCGCGAGTTCAGCAGCGAGGAGCAGAAGAGGGCCTACGCAGAGAGCATCCAGTCCGTGGAAAGCCGCGCTCTCGCGGAGTTGGGCGCCATCACGATATCCGAGCCGACTCCTCCTGCCCCTTCCGTAACCGGGGATGTATATGCTCCGGAGCAGCCATAGCCGTTGATTGGATATGAGGAAAGAGGGTTGCAGCTATGAGCGGGCAGACGGTTGAACTAGAGAAGTCGGAAGCAGGCGGCTCAGCCTCCTCTGCGGGCCAAGCGGCTGACGAGAAGGCGGCTCCGGCCAAGCCATCCCGAAAATCCGAGCTAATCGGCTGGATTCGCTATATCATCCTGCTGACGCTGGGCTTGTTCCTGCTCACGCATACGATCGGTCTCGACCGCGTGCACGGGCATTCCATGGCGCCGACGCTCGGAGACGGCAATATTCTGCTGATCAACAAGGTCTCGACATACTTCGCGCAGCCGGCTGCCGGCGATGTGGTCATCGTGGACAGCGCGGCGCTCGGCTACAGCATTGTGAAGAGGGTCATCGCGACCGAAGGGGACAACGTCGCGATCCATGAAGGCATCGTCTATGTGAACGGCAGGGCCCTCCCTGAAATGTACACGACCGGCAAAGCGGCGGACATGGAAGAAGCTGCGGTCCGGCCAGGCTGCGTATTTGTGCTTGGCGACAACCGGGAGCCGGGCGAAAGCCTCGACAGCCGCAGTCCGGAGCTTGGACAAGTGCCGGTAAAGGAGATTCAGGGCTACGCGCTCGTGAGCCTGCTGCCCTGGAGAGGAATCGCCAAACCGCTCGAGGGAATTGGATGAGACCGTCCAGGCGAAGCTGAAGCCGGCAGACCTGCAGATGCTGGAAAACCCGCCCGGAAGCCCGGACGGGTTTTTGCAGCATCGTCAGACGATGTTCTGGAACATGGAGTTCTGATGGTAGAACAGAGCGGCTTTGGTCCGGTCGGTCAGCTCCAGCTTCGATAGCACTTGGCTGACATGCTTCTTGACCGTGTATTCGGTGACGACCAGACGAGACGCGATCTCCTTGTTGGATAATCCTTCGCTGAGCATCTGAAGCACTTCAAGCTCCTTGGGCGTCAAGTTGTGCGAATTCTCGGCCGGCTTGTCGGTCAGACGGGATTCCAGCAGCTCGACGTCGTAGTACTTGCGTCCGCGGTGGATCATCCGCACCGAATGGATCAATTCTTCGGTCAGCGCTTCCTTGAGCACGAGACCTTCGATGCCGAGGTCGAGCGCCTGTTGAAGCTCGGCCGGACGCATGGAGGACGTCAGGTACATGAAGCGGCAGGAAGCGCCCGCTTGCTTGAGCTTGGAGATGACGTCCAGGCCGCTCTGCTGATTGATCCGGTTGTTCATAATGCACAGATCCGGCTGCAGGTTCTGAATATGGGCGAGCGCCTCCTTGCGGTCAGAGGCTTCTCCGATGACTTCGATGAGTTCTTCGCCGGACAGGATGGAAGTGAGCCCTCTGCGGACCAGCTGATAGGGATCGACAACCAATACACGTATGGACATCGTACCTGCAGAGCCCCTCTCATTAAGCGTGGGTAAGGAATGGCATGGAAACGTATGTAAATGAAAGCACATAGATGAAAGGTTGGAAGGCGTATATTAAAGTATACATCTTCCAACAAAAGGCATCAACACGAAAGACCGTCTTCCCGGCAGCAGAGCTGCCGAAGAGACGGTCTTTTTTAGCCCAATAAGAAACCCTCGAACCCTTTCCGCTCTTTCGGCGCAAACGGCTATTATCCCAGTCCTGCATGGGGCAAGCCGCTTCGCCGGCCGAGTGCTTAGAGCTCTTGCACGGCTTCGGCTGCGATCCGGTACGATTTCAGCCTGGCCTCCTGATCGTAGATCTGGCCGGCAATGATGAATTCATCCGCTCCGGTCTCTTGTTGAATCTCCGGAAGACGGGTCTTGATCGTCTCTTTCGTGCCGACGATCGAGTACCGGAGCGTGCTGGCGAGAACGGCCTTCTCCTGCTCCGACCACAGTCCGTCCATGCTGTCGACGGGAGGCTTGAGCATCCCGGTGCGTCCGCGGACGATGTTCAGGAACTGCTGCTGCTGGGAAGTGGCCAGATAAGCCGCTTGGGCTTCGGAATCCGCGGCGACGATGTTGATGGCCACCATGGCGTACGGCTTGTCCAGGTGGCGGGATGGCTTGAAGCTGCTGCGGTACAGATGGAGCGCCGGGATCAGATAATCCGGAGCGAAGTGGCTGGCGAACGAGAACGGCAGGCCGAGCTCTCCGGCCAGCTGGGCGCTGAAGCCGCTGGATCCGAGCAGCCAGATCGGAATGTCGAGCCCTTCGCCCGGAACGGCGCGCACGCCGGAAGCGGCCGTGCCGAGCGACGGGTCGAAGTAGCCCCGAAGCTCGCTGAGCAGCTCGGGGAAGTCCTGGCCGCCGGCCGTCAGGCCCCGGCGCAGCGCGCGGGATGCCGGCTGGTCGGAGCCGGGCGCGCGTCCGAGGCCGAGGTCGATCCGTCCGGGGTAGAGCGATTCCAGCGTGCCGAATTGCTCGGCGATCTGGAGCGGCGCATGGTTCGGGAGCATGATGCCGCCGGAGCCGACGCGGATGCGGCTCGTGCCTCCGGCCACATGCCCGATCACCAACGAGGTGGCCGAGCTGGACACGCCGGGCATGTTGTGATGCTCCGCCAGCCAGTAGCGGGTATAGCCGAGCTCTTCGGCGTGGCGCGCCAGCTCGAGCGTGCGGCGGAACGACTCGGCGGGAGTGGAGCCCTCCACGACGGGGGCAAGATCCAGCACCGAGATCGGAATTCGTTTATGGTCAGATGCAGTCATCGTACATCCTCCTTTGGGAGCGTTGATCAGGGACAGAAATCCCTGCTTACTTATTATTCGTGATCAGGTTTCAAAAAGCAAGTTAACCGGTCGGATATGGAGATGGAAAAAACAACCCTGCGCGGATAGGCTTGAGGCGTCCATTTGGATGGAATTGAAGCCTTATTCCCGCCGGTTGAACCGCTTCTTCTATTTTTTTTCTGAAGGCGTCATAAATGGCGCATGATCTGTCGATCAAGTTTAATATACCCATGGGTATAAATAATAAATAGGGTTACTAACTTTATCGGGGGTTAAAGAGGATGAAAATCCGGACCAATCTTTTGCTGGGCTTCTCCGTCGTGCTTGCGCTTACTCTTCTTGTAGGCGCCGTGAGCTGGCAGCAGCTCCATTCGCTCCACCGGACGTACGAATCCCTCATCCAGGACCGGGTGGGGAAGATTCTGCTGACCAAGGATCTGAAATATGGGGCGGCCAGCGAAGCGAAAAACGTCCGCGGATACCTCATTACGGGACAAAAGGCATCCTTCGACGCCTACGAGGCCGACCGGCATTCCTTCGCCGAAGGAATGAAGGAGCTCCAAGGCAGCTTGCAGCAGGAGAAAGCGCAGGAGCTTGCAAGCCAGCTGGAGCGGCTGGAATCGGAGTATGCGGGAATCGTCGCCACGATTGCGGGCTACAAGCAGAGAGGCGATACGGCCGGATATACGAAGCTGGTGGAAGAGCAGTGCATCCCGATGGCGCTCAAGCTGTCGGCCGCGGCGGAGGAGCTTGAGCTATTCCAGCATAGGGAGCTTGCGTCATCTCAAGCAGAGGCGGCCGGTCATGTGGCCGACGTCCAGAAAGTGCTGGCGGCGGCGGTCGTGCTCGCGCTGCTCTTCGGAGCTGCAGCGGCTCTGGTCATTTCCAGGCGGATCTCCCGTCCGGTGGACGAGGCCGCAGGCGCCGCGCAGCGTATCGCGGAGGGGGACTTGACCGGGGACGACCTGGCTCCTGCCCGGATCCGCGAGCTGAACGTCTTGACCGGCGCCGTGAACGGCATGAAGCAGCAGCTGAGGCAGCTTCTCCGAACCATCGATCGGAATGCCGGCGAGCTTGCGGCTTCTTCCCGCCGGCTGGCGGGAGCATCGTCGAAGTCGGCCTCCGAATCGGAGCGCATTTCCCTATCGGTCCGAGCCATCGCGAAGTCGGCTTCCGTTCAACGGGAGCGGATGGATGAGAGCAGGACGGCCATGGAGGAAAGCGCCTTGAGCCTGCAGCGGGTAGCCGAAGCGGCCTCTATTACGGCCGAGTCCTCCGAGCTGGCTCTGCAGCAAGCGGACCTGGGAAGCCGCCTGATGTCGGAGACGAAAGGAAGAATGGAGGAAATACGGGTCGTCATGGAAGGAGCCGCTGGCACCGTCGGAAATCTGGTCGAGCAGTCCGGACGGATCAAAGCCATGGCCGCCTTTATTCATGAAGTGGCTTCCCAGACGAATCTCCTTTCCTTGAATGCTTCCATAGAGGCCGCCCGGGCGGGTGAGAGCGGGAGAGGATTCGCCGTCGTGGCCCGGGAGGTCAAGCAGCTGTCGGAGGAAACGAGGGAGGCTTCCGCCCGCATCTCCGAATTCGTGCTCGCGATCGCGGAGCATGGCGACCAGGCTGTCGAGTCGGTCAATAAAGGGATGGAAGAGGCGATGCGGGGAACGGAAAGCATCGGAAAGACCGAAGCGGCGTTCCGTTCCGTGGCGGATTCCCTGACGACCGTAGCCCAGCAAACCCAGGAGGTATCCGCCTCCTCGGAGCAATTGTCGGCTTCCATGGAGCAGATGCTGGCTTCCAGCGATGAGCTGCTGTCGCTGGCGTCCACGATTGCCGAACATTCCGGAGCTTCGGCCGACGGATGCGGCGAGCAGCTGGAGTCCATGCAGGACATATCCCGCTCTGCGGAATCGCTGCAGGCGATGGCGGCGCTGCTCCAGGAGAAGCTGGACGCCTTCCGGGTCGAAGAAGAGCCCGCGCTTTCGGCTGCCGAATCCGCGCATCCCCGGACAGCTGCCGTCTCCGCCCCTTGATCCGCTTTTTCCCGGACGCATCGTCATCTTCAGGCATGATTGGCCGGGAACGGCGTGGGGTAAGGAAAAGTGCTAATGTTCAGCTGATCTTTCAGCATGCAGAGCACCTTCCAAACCCTTAAGGAGGAGATACGAAGAATGAGCCAGGACCCGAAGCAGACCGCAGCCGGAACGAGCAAGGACGAACAGCTTGCGCAGCATACCGTCGACAACGACGGGCAGAAGCTCACGACGAATCAAGGCCTTCATGTGGCGGAGGACGAGCATTCCCTGAAAGCCGGCGTGCGCGGCCCGACTCTGATGGAGGACTTCCATTTCCGGGAGAAAATGACGCATTTCGACCATGAGCGCATTCCGGAGCGCATCGTCCATGCCAGAGGCTTCGGCGCCCACGGCTACTTCCAGGTGTATAAGCCGATGGCGGAGTTGACGGAAGCCGGCTTCCTGCAGGACCCGTCGGCCAAAACGCCGGTGTTCGTCCGCTTCTCTACGGTAGCGGGCTCGCGCGGCTCGGCGGATACGGTCCGCGACGTGCGCGGGTTCGCGGTGAAGTTCTACACCGAGGAAGGCAACTTCGATCTCGTCGGCAACAATATGCCGGTCTTCTTCATCCAGGATGCGATGAAGTTCCCTGATTTCATCCACGCGGTGAAGCCGGAGCCTCATAACGAGATTCCGCAAGCCCAGTCGGCGCATGATACGTTCTGGGATTTCGTCATCAACAACACCGAATCCGCCCATATGATCATGTGGGCGATGTCCGACCGCTCGCTGCCGCGCAGCTTCGGCATGATGGAGGGCTTCGGCGTCCATACGTTCCGCCTCGTCAACGCGGAGGGCAAGGCGCGCTTCGTCAAGTTCCACTGGAAGCCGGTGCTGGGCACCCATTCCCTCGTCTGGGACGAGGTCCAGAAGCTGGCCGGCAAGGATCCGGACTTCAACCGCCGCGATCTGTACGAAGCGATCGAGGCCGGCAGGTATCCGGAATTCGAGTTCGGCATCCAGGTGCTTGAGGAAGAGGACGAGTTCAAGTTCGACTTCGACATCCTCGATCCGACCAAGCTGTGGCCGGAGGAGCTCGTGCCCGTGCAGCGCATCGGCAAGCTGACCCTGAACCGCAATACGGACAATTTCTTTGCGGAAACGGAGCAGATCGCCTTCCATCCGGGACATCTCGTCAAAGGCATCGATTTCTCCAACGATCCGCTGCTGCAGGGGCGGCTGTTCTCCTACACGGATACGCAGCTGTCCCGTCTCGGCGGCCCGAACTTCCATGAGCTTCCGATCAACCGTCCGATGTGTCCGGTCCACAACAACCAGCGGGACGGCATGCACCGGATGACGATCAACCGCGGACAGGTCGCTTACAACAAGAACGGCATCGCCGGAGGCTCGCCGCATCCGACCGAGGACGGCTACAAGCATTACCAGGAGAAGGTCGACGGCCGCGTCACGCGCGAGCGCAGCGACAGCTTCAAGGATCATTACAGCCAGGCGATCCTGTTCTGGAACAGCATGTCCGAGGTGGAGAAGCAGCATATCATCTCCGCCTTCAGCTTCGAGCTCGGGCATGTCAAGGACAAGAACATCCGCCAGGGCGTCGTGGACATGTTCGCGCAGGTCAGCGGCAAGCTCGCCGCGTCCGTCGCGGCCAACATCGGAGCGCAGCCTCCGGCCGACCTGGACGGGGGCTCGGAAGTGAAAGCAGCCTCGCCGGCCCTCAGCATCATGAATACGGTCAAGTCGGCGAAGAACCGCAAGGTGGCGATTGTGGTCGCGGACGGCTTCCGCGGCGCGGAGACGGCGGAGCTGGCGGCTGCCTTGACGGCGGCCGGAGCGCTGCCGGAATACCTCAGCTCGACTCTCGGCATGGTAAGCGGAGACGACGGCAGCGAGGTGGAAGCGGCGCACAGCTTCCTGACGAGCGACTCGGTGCTCTTCGACGCCGTATTCGTCGCCGGCGGAGCCGCGAGCCTGGCGATGCTGAAGCCGAATCCGAAGCTGCCGGTCTTCCTGAAGGAAGCGTTCCAGCATTTCAAGGCAATCGGCTTCAGCAGCCCGGAAGATGCCGCTCAGCTGCTGCAGCTGGCCGGACTGAAGGCGCAAGCCGGCGATCCCGGCATCGTGAGCGCCGAAGGCTCGGCCGGCGCCTTCGTCGAAGCGGTCGCGGCGCATCGTCACTGGGCGCGCCAGATGTAGGCCTGTAAAGTCATCATTAAGAGTGCGACCAAGTATTACTTGGTCGCACTCTTTTTTAAGCCGTTTTCCATAAGGAACCAGTGCGGCATGCCGCCGCCGTGGACAGGTGGATGAAGGCCGCGGCGAGGAACACGTGAGCCGTGGAGCCGAGCTCGCTTGCCCAGCCCCCGGCATAGATGGCCAGCGGCATGCCGAGCTTGAAGATCGACCCGGTGAGGCCGTTGATGCGGCCGATCAGATGGGCCGGCGTCGATTCCTGCCGGTAGGTCCAGATGCAGATCGTGCCGACGGCTCCCGCCAGGCCGTCCACGAACAGGCCTGCCGCCATCATTCCGGTGGAGGCTGCCAGGGCAAGCAGCAGGCTGCCGGCAGCCGACAGCAGCGAGCTCGCGGCGAGCAGCGCGCCCAGCCGGAAGCGCCGCTTGAGCGGCGGCAGCAGCAGGCTGCCGGCCAGTCCGCCGGCGCCGGCGGCGGAGAGCGCGAGGCCCAGCATGCCGGAGCTCAGGCCGAGACGGTCCTTGGCCGTGAAGATCACGGTGGCATCCACCATTCCGGATGCGGCGTTCATGAAAACGACGAGCAGCGTAATCTGCCACAGCGCGCGGTTGCGCCGCAGCTCCCGCCAGGCCTCGGCCAGCTCCCGGCCCCAGCCGGCCGGCTTCTGGCGCGGCGAGCGGCCATCGGCCGGGAGCAGCGAGAGCAGCAGCAGGGCGGGAACGTAAGCGGCTGCCGTCAGAAGCAAGCCGTCCTGCAGGTCCGATAAGGAGAGGATCAGTCCGGTCAGCGCCGGGCCTCCGATGCCGATCAGCGTCGTCATGAACGAGTAGGAGGCGTTGGCCGGCGCGAGCAGGCCGGCCGGGAGGCATTGCTTGACCAGGGCTGCCCGCGCGTTGTTGTAGGCGTAGCCGAACGTCATCAGCAGGAAGCCGCCGATATAGTAGGCATATAGGGAGGATGCGCCGGGTCCTTTCTCGGTCCACAGGTACAGGCCGGCAAGCACGGCGATCTGGAAGAAGACCGACAGGATCGTCCAGCGCTTCTTGCGGGAACGGTCGACCAGGACGCCGATGAACACGGCAAGCAGCAGATTGGGCAGAAATTCGATGCTGCGCATCGCGGACATCGCGACCGCGGAATGCGTGAGGTCGTAGAGGAGCAGCGGCAGCGTCAGCTCGTAGAGCTTGCCGCCGAGCGCCAGCACGAAGCCGGAGGACAGCAGCAGCATGAACGGGCGGCTCCTCCACAGAGCCGGCCGGAGGCCATTTGGATGGGCAGCTGCGGCTGCGGCGGAGACAGGATGCGGAGACGCTGGGAAGGTCGGGCGGTTGTCGGGCGGCATGACGGCATTCTCCTTGGTTTATGAGAACAGAAAGGATATCATACGAGTACGATCTTTTCTTCTCGAGTCGCAAGTTCCTTGCTTGCATTGCGGCTTGGCTGATTGGCTCGCGCAGGCTTGCAGCAACAGTATAATCGGCCTGCGCGTGGCCGGAAAAGCGAAAGATATCGCGGCGCCGTTCGCCTTTTGGGGCGAAGGTCCGCTCTGTGGAGGGAGCCTGTGGAATGGAAGCGGAATGGTACTATTACAAGCTGAGAGAACGGCATGCTTCCATTCCGGAGGGCGCGGCCTTCGAGCTGTCGATGGATCAGGTATGCGAGGCGCTGGCCTGCACCAGGCGCAATGCCCAGCTGCAGCTGGCGTCGTTGCAGGAGAGAGGGCTGCTGACGTGGGAGCCGGGCAGAGGACGGGGCAACCGCTCCCGCCTCACCTTCCGGGCTTCCCTTCGGGAGCCGCTTCTGGACAAAGCCCGAGGCCTGGCTTCAGCCGGCAAGCTGGCCGAAGCCCGCAGGCTGCTGGAGCCGTTGGGCGATGACGCTCTGAACTTTGCCTTCGGGGAATGGCTGGGCGGGCAATTCGGCGTGCATCGTCCGGATGCAGGTCGGGATCTGCTGCGGTTTCCTTTTTACCGGCCGGTCCCGGCTCTTGACCCGGCCAGGCTCATGCGGCGCACCGAGGCGCACTGGGTCGCTCAGATCTTCGATACGCTGTGCGCATACGATCCGGACAGAGGCGGAGTGAAGCCTTCTTTGGCCCACGCCTGGGAACGGGACGGACAAGCCAGGCGCTGGCGCCTTTACCTGCGCAAGGGAGTGAGGTTCCATCACGGCAAGCTGCTGACCGCCGAGGATGCGGCCTTTACGTTCCGGCGCATCGCGCGGCTGAATCCGGAGGATTTCCTCTTGAGGGATTTGCGGGATATTCTGGTTCTCGACGATTACAGCCTCGAGCTCCGTTTCAGCCGTCCCGCCGCCCTGCTCATGCATGCTCTGTGTCTGGAGCGGTATTCCGTCGTGCCCTCGAATCTGAACGAGGAGACGTTCGCCCGCCTGCCGGTCGGAACGGGGGCGTTCCGCGTGACGGGCAATGACGAGTCGATGCTCGCCTTGGAGGCGCATGACCGCTATTTTCTCGGAAGGCCTCATCTGGACCGGATCGAGATGTGGGTATGGACGGATTACAAAGGCATTCTCGAGCATGCGGAGAAACTGGCCGGATCCCATTTGCTGTATTTGGAGACGGGCATCGGCAGCGAGGGGGAGAAGGCGCTCAGCCGCCTCGAAGCGGGCAGCACGTATGTGGCGTTCAACCTGAACAAGGCCGGACCGATGCAGGATCCGCTCTTCCGCGAGGCTGTCGATGCCGCTCTGGACCGGCAAGCTATGGTCGAGGAGCTGGGGGGAGTGCGCGGAATGCCTTCCCGCAGCTTCTTTCCGGAATGCTCCGCGATGGCGGAATCCCAGGGAAATGTCTGGGATGCCGGCCCGGCGGCCGGGAGCGGCACAGCGGAGGGACTGCTTCGCCGCTCCTCTTACCGTGGGGAGACGCTGCGGCTGTTCACGTACTCCATGCCGGACAATGACCGGAATGCGGCCTGGATTCGAGACCGGTGCGGAGAAATCGGCATCGTGCTGGAGGTCGTGTCCATGCCGATTGAACGGCTGTCCAATCCCGCCGTCCTGGCCGGTGCCGATCTCGTCGTTGCGGGAGAGGTGCTCGGCGAGCAGCCGGATCTGACCTTGATTGAAATGTACCGGATGACGAGAGGCTTCATTCCGAACCTGCTGAGTCCGTCCCTGCGGGCCGAGAACGAGAAGGCGATGGACGCCTGCATGTCCGAAAACAGCGCGGAGCGGCGGATCGCGCAGCTGAGCTGCTGGGAGCGGAGGCTGAGCTCGGAGCGGTTCCTGCTGTTCCTCTTCCACTCCAAGCACACCGCCAGCCTGGATCGGCGGCTGGGCGTCGATGCCCTGAACGCCTGGGGAAAGGTCAGCTATAAGGACGCATGGGTGAAGCCCGCCAAGGCCGTGGATTGGCCGCAGGGCTGAGGATAGCCGAAATCAAGTCATTCCGGGTAATACTTTGTTTTCCCGTTAGGTGAAGAGGAGAAGGGGGAAGTCCATGACGCTACAGCAGCTCAAATATGTCATTGAAGTTGCGGTCCGCGGATCGATGAACGAGGCGGCCAAGCGGCTGTTCATCTCGCAGCCGAGCCTGTCCAAAGCGATCCAGGAGCTGGAGAATGAACTGCAGATCACGATTTTCCGGCGCACCAACAAAGGAATCATCTTGTCCGCACAGGGAGCCGAGTTCCTCGCCTATGCGCGGCAGGTCATCGAGCAGGCGGAGCTTCTGGAGAGCCGTTATCTCAGCGGCAAGCCGTCGCCGCAGCATTTTTCCGTCTCGACCCAGCACTATGCCTTTGCGGTGAACGCTTTCGTGCAGCTGGTGCAGGAGTACGGACAGGAGGAATACGAGCTCGCCCTCCGCGAGACGAAAACCCATGAAATCATCGAGGATGTGCGCACGCAGCGCAGCGAGATCGGCATTCTGTACCGCAACGAATTCAATGCCCAGGTCATCCAGAAGCTGCTCTCCTCGGCCAATCTGGAATTCCGGACCTTGTTCACCGCCCAGCCGCATGTGTTCATCAGCATCCGCAATCCGCTCGCCAAGCAGGCCAGCGTCACGATCGAGGATCTTCAGCACTATCCCTACCTCTCCTTCGACCAGGGGGAGTACAACTCGTTCCATTTCTCGGAGGAGATCCTCAGCACGCTCTCCCATCCCAAGAGCATCCGGGTCAACGACAGGGCCACGCTGTTCAATCTGCTGATCGGCCTGAACGGGTATACGATCTCGACGGGCGTGCTGAGCGCCGATCTCAACGGCAACGAGATCATTCCCGTGCCCCTCGAATGCGAGGAGACGATCGAGGTCGGCTGGATCAGCCACCGGCATATTGCCCTGTCCAAGCTTGGAGCGGCTTATGTGGAGGCTTTGCATGAGGTCATACGCGGCTGATACAGCTCTCTTGCATCACCTGCTCGGGTCGCCAGGCAGTGGACGGATCGAAGGCCGCCGCCGACGGGGAGCACCGCCGGTCCTGCCGGAATCTCGATTTCACGCGGCATTTGAAAGAAAAAGGCTGGAGAATGCAGCCGGGAGACTTGGTCCCGTAAGGGAGCAGGTCTCTTTTTGCCGTCAGACGAGGAGCCTTGGGCGGGAGGCGTGTGCGGCCGACCGCCTTCCGTGTATATAGCCCAGGAAATCGAGCTCGCCCCCGTTCCAATCCGCAGCATGAGCGGCCGATCCTTCGGCTGCTGCGATGGATCCGGCCTCCGCCTCCAGACCGATGCGCCGCCCGCCTTCAGCCCGGATTCAATCCCGTTCCCGAGCCGTTTCCCGCTCTCACTTCCGCCGGGTATGCTAGATACTGGCTTTCATACAGAGACAGAGACAGAGACAATCGGATGAGGAGAGGATTCAAGGGATGAGGTCGTTGATCGAAGGGGCTTTCCGCAACAAAGCCGCGGTTGTTTTGTGTGTTGTTTTGGTGTTGGGACTCGGCATTTTCAGCTATAACAAGCTTCCGATGGAGTTTTTGCCGGAGGCGGACAATCCGCAAGTGACGATTACGGCCATCGGGCCCGGTTACGACGCAGCCTCTATGGAGACGCTTGTTACCAAGCCGATGGAGGAGGCGACGGCCGGCATTAAAGGCAAGACCGCCTCGTTCGCTTCTTCCGGAGACAGCTATTCGCAACTAAACCTGTCGTTCGATTCTTCGACCGACATGAAGCAGGCCAAGATCGAGGTCGACCGGGCGATCGCAACCGTGCCGCTGCCGGAGCGCGTCGGCGCGCCGTATGTCGTCCAGCTCAATACGTCGATGATTCCGATCAGCTGGGTGACGCTCACCTACGGCGACAGCCTGGATGCGGCCCGTCAGGAGCAGGCCCAGAAGGAGATCATGGAATCGTTCCAATCCATCGATGGCATCGGCTCCGTAACGGTGTCGGGCAGACCGCAGCCGCAAATCCGGATCGTGCCGGATGCGGCGCGTCTGAAGGAAAAGGGAGTGCCTCTTCAATCCCTTTATGCGGTCATGAACGGACGGTCCGCCTCCGCTTCGGTAGGCTCCGGCATATTGGATGGAGCGGCGGTCAACCTGAACGTCAGCTCCAGCCTCCATGACGAGGCCACGCTGAAGAAGCTGCCGGTGGCAGATGGAGTCGTACTTGGCGATGTGGCATCCGTCGAGCGGGAGAGCGGCAGGGAGAACGTCAGCCGCATCGACGGCAAGGATGCGATGGTGCTCACCTTCACCAAGGCTGCGGGAGCGAATGCGGTCGATGTCGGCAAGCAGGTCGAGCAGAAGTCGGAGCAGCTCAGCGAGGAGATGCCCGGCGTTCAGCTGAAGGTGCTCATGAGCACCTCCGAGCAGGTCGTTCATTCCGTGAACAGCATGATGCGCGAGGTGCTGATGGGCGCTCTGTTCGCGACGATCGTCATTCTCGTCTTCATGCGCAACATCCGGGCGACGCTGGTCACGATCGTGTCCATTCCGCTGTCGCTCGGCTTGACTCTGTACCTGCTCGACGTCTCAGGCGTCTCGCTCAACATCCTTACGCTCGGAGGCGTCGCCGTCGCCGTCGGACGGCTGGTGGACGACAGCATCGTCGTCATCGAAAATATATTCCGAAGGCTTCAGAAGGAAGCGTTCTCGCCGAAGCTGGTCATCGATGCGACGCGGGAGGTCGGAACCGCTATTACAGCATCTACGCTGACGACTGTCGCCGTATTCTTGCCCATGGGCCTGCTGCGAGGTTCGCTGCAGTCGTTCCTGCTGCCGTTCGCTTTGACGGTCACTTATTCCCTGCTGTCCTCGCTGCTTGTGGCGCTGACCGTCATTCCGCTCATGAGCTCCCGCATGTTCCGCAATGTCCGGATCACCGAGCATGCGCCGTCGCGGCGCTTCCAGAACATACTGGAGTGGAACCTGCGACGCAAGTGGGTTCCGCTGACGGCTGCCGTCATTCTTCTTGCCGGCTCGATCGGCGCGTACGCGGCCATGCCGAAGGGGGCGATCGACTCCTCGGACGCCTCCAACGTCAACATCACGCTTGCGTTCAAGGCCGACGCCACACAGGAGCATTTGCTGGAGGAAGGCAAAAGGATGGAGACGTTTCTGAAAGGCCTGGACGGACAGGACTGGGTCTATATGTCGGCCGGCAACAGCTCTGACGGCGCCAGATTCGGAAACGTCTCCTCCCCGACGGAGGTCACCTTCCTGCTTGGCATGAAAAAGGGCGCGGATGCCCAGGCCGTCATCGACTTGGTCAAATCCAAGCAGTCCGACTACGCGGATGCGGAGCTGACCGCTTCGGCGATGAGCATGATGTCCGGAGGCGGCGGATCGCAGGTATTCGTTGATGTCGCTGGCTCCGATCTCGCGGCCGTGTCGAAAACGGCGGACGAGGTGATGGCCCGGATCAAGCCCGTCAAGGACGTGCTCAAGGTCGAAAGCAATCAGCAGGAGCGCAAGCAGGTCTATACGCTGGAGGTCGATCCGGCGCAAGCCAAGGCCGCCGAGATCGCTCAGCAGCTGCAAGGCATGCTGAACCCGGTTCCGGTCGGCCAGCTCATGGAAGCGGACGGCAGGCAGACACCGGTCATACTGGAGCCGATGCTGAAGCCGGAGAAGGCATCCGAGCTGCCCGGCCTGACGGTGATGACGGATGCGGGGCCGAAGCAAGCATCGGCCGTCGCCCAGTGGAAGAAGGAAGAAAAGGCGGCCGTGTACTATCTCAAGGACGGCAAGCCGTACGTGAGGATTACCGCCTCGGCGGAGCCGAGCCGCCTGTCGGTCGTAGGCGCCGACATCAAGAAGGCGGCCGATGAAGTGAAGGCTCCGGCCGGAGTCCAGATCCTCGTCGGAGGAGCTTCCAGCGACCAGTCGCAGGACTTCGCCGATCTCGGCATGATCGCGCTCGTCTCCATCGGAATCGTGTACCTCATCATGGTGCTTACATTCAAGACGCTGCGGGCTCCGCTGGCGATCATGTTCACGCTGCCTCTGGCCGCGATCGGTGCGGTGCTGGGTCTGATCGTCACGCAGGTGACGCCGGACTTCACGGCGATGTTCGGGGCGCTCATGCTGATCGGCATCGTCGTCACCAATGCGATCGTGCTCATCGACCGCGTCAAGCAGAATGAAGAGCGGATGACAATCCGCGAGGCGCTGCTCGAGGCGGCGGGCACCCGCATGAGGCCGATTCTGATGACGGCCGTCGCTACCGTCTGCGCCATGCTTCCGCTCGTCTTCGGCTCGCCGGAGAGCGGCAGCATCGTGTCGCAGAGCCTCGCCATCGTCGTGATTGGCGGTCTGATCGTGGCGACCGTGCTGACGCTGATCATCGTGCCGTGCATCTACGAGCTGCTGTTCTTCCGCAAGTCGGCTCGCCAGCGCCGCGATGCGGCCGCGGCTGCCGCTGCGGGAAAAGCTTCTGCTTCTGGCCAGCCGGCCGTGCAGGCCGAGCTCTGATCCAAGCGCCGGAGCCTCCATCCATTGGATGCAGCCGGGCATCGAACGCAATGAAACCCGACCCCTTCAGGCAATCTGCCGAAGGGGTCGGGTTTTTTCTCGGCTGTCTGTCTGGGAGCCTCTAGGAGACGGAAATGCCTTTCCAGTCGCGGCTGGATTCCGCTTTGGCGCGCAGAATTTCCTCGTATTGATCCACGATGCCCCCCAGCACCTGGTCCCAGGATCGGCCCAGCGCCTCTCTTCTGCCCGCCTCTCCCATGGATGAGGCCTCCTCGGGGCGGGCAAGCAGCCGCTCAAGCGCGTCGATGAAGGAGGCCGGATCGCCCGGCGGACACAGGAGGCCGGTGCGTCCTTGGCGGACGAGCTCCTTGACGCCGCCGGCTTCCGCTCCGATGACCGGAAGCCCGCTCGCCATGGCTTCCAGGACGACGTTGCCGAAAGTCTCCGTGCTGGAGGGGAAGAGGAACATGTCTGCCGAAGCGTATAGGCGCGCCAGCTCCGCGCCTTCCCGGTATCCGGCAAAGGTGACGTTGTCCGGCATCTGGCGGCGCAGCTCGGGCAGCAGCGGGCCGTCGCCGACGACGAGCAGATGGAGCTGCTCGCGGGTTTCGCCGGACAGCCCGTTCATGACGGCTGCGAGGGTGGCGAGATCCTTTTCCGGCGCGAGCCTCCCGACATAGAGAGCCAGCTTTTTCCCCGGCAGGCCGAATTGCCCGCGGATCTCGTCCGGCGACCTGAGATTCGGGCGGTAGGCGCTGCAGTCCACTCCCCGCTGCCATAACCGGAGGCCGCCGAAGCGCTGCCGGTAGAGGGAGAACAGCGTCTCCCGCGAAGGGACGAAGGTGGCGGCGCATGTCCGATGGAACCAATGGGCATAGCGCCAATAGAGCCGAGAGGCATGCTGAAGGCCGTAGTAGGCCAGATACCGGTCGAAGTGGGTGTGGTAGGAGGCGACATGGGGGATGGCGTTTTTGCGGGCATAAAGAAGTCCGCTCAAGCCGATGTTGAACGGAGTCGCCAGGTGGATCAGGTCGGGACGGAAACGGTTCAGCTCGGCTTTGAGGGAGATGGGATTGGGCACGGCGATCCGGCATTCGGGATACAGGAAGAAGGGGATGCTGGGGTAGCTCCTTACGAAGCTCTGTTCCGTATCGGCGGAGCAGCGGGGCGTCAGCACAAGCGGCTCGATGCCCCTCTTTTCCAGGTAAGCGGCCAGACGTCCGAGCGTGCGCGCGGCTCCGTTTCTCTGAGGCACATAGGTATCGGTGAACAAGGCGACTCGCATGGCTCATCCCTCCGTTCTCGGTTGGGAAGAGAGTACCATGGGATTGTCAGGGGATGATCAAGGAATTGTATAGAGCCTTTGAAGATGGCAAGCCGCGTCCAGGCCTCGGAAGTGTTTGAAGGGCAGGAGCATCGCCATCGTCGGGATAGATCCTTTATCCGAAAAAGACACGGAAGCAAAAGAAGGGAATTCGGTCCAACGACCGGATTCCCTTCCGCCCATTCCGAAGCGGCCGGCGGATGCGCCGGCCGCTTCGGAACGGATGTTATGCCGGCTGCCTTTGGCGGCGCCAAAGGCCGGCAAGCCCGCTAAGCCTGCTCCGGCGCGAGCGCGACGATCCGGATGATGACCTCAGCCGCCTTCTCCATGCTCTCGGCGGATACGAATTCGTACCGGCCGTGGAAGTTCTCGCCGCCGGCAAAGATATTCGGCGTCGGCAGGCCCATGTAGCTGAGCTGGGAGCCGTCGGTGCCGCCGCGGATCGGCTTGATGATCGGCTCCACGCCGGAATCCAGCAGCGCCTGGCGGGCCAGCTCCACGATTTCCATGACCGGCTCGATCTTCTCCCGCATGTTGTAGTACTGATCCGTCAGCTCCAGCGTGATGCTGTCCTTGCCGTAGGTTTGGCGGAACTCATCGGCGATGGTCTCCATGGCGCTCTTGCGGTTCTCGAAGCTCTGGCGGTCGAAATCGCGGATGATGTACTTCAGCCGGGTTTTGTCGACGGTGCCTTCGATCGAGCTCAAGTGATAGAAGCCTTCGTAGCCTTCCGTGAATTCCGGCACCTCGCCGGCGGGCAGCCTGCCGTGGAAAGCCATCCCGATTGCGGCGGAGTTGATCATCTTGCCCTTGGCCGTGCCGGGATGGACGCTCTTGCCCTGGATCGTGACGACCGCCTGGGCGGCGTTGAAGCTCTCGTACTCCAGCTCGCCCAGCGGGCCGCCGTCCATCGTGTAGGCGAATTGCGCATCGAAGGCCGCGACGTCGAAGCGATGCGGGCCGCGGCCGATCTCCTCGTCCGGGAGGAAGCCGACGCGCACCTTGCCGTGGGGGATTTCCGGATGGGCGGCCAGATAAGCCATAGCCGTCATGATTTCGGCGATGCCGGCTTTGTCGTCCGCCCCGAGCAGCGTGCGGCCGTCCGTCGTAATCAACGTCTGGCCCTTGTAGGCGGCCAGCTCGGGGAATTCGCGGGGGGAGAGCAGGATGCCGTTCTCCGCATCGAGAACGATATCGCCGCCGTCGTAGCCCTCGACGATCTGCGGCCGCACACCGGTCCCGGTAAGGTCGGGAGAAGTGTCCATGTGGGCGAGGAAGCCGATCGTAGGCGCCGGCTTGTCCGTCGTAGCTGGAAGGGTCGCCATGACATAGCCGTTGTCGTCCAGCGACACCTCCGTCAATCCGATTTCCTTCAGCTCGGCGGCGAGCTGCCGGGCGAGCTCAAGCTGGCCGGGCGTGGAAGGGCAAGTCTCGCTGTTCTCGTCCGACTGCGTGTCCACCTGCGCATAGGCGATGAGCCTGCGGATCAAATCCTGCTTCAATTCCATCGTAATCCTCCTTCGGAATGCTCTTGGTCCTTTCATCATAGCAGGCAGGGACAGGCGAAGCCAACATGGCCGGCCGGCCGTGCCCAAGGCGGACGCCTCTTCATGCCGCTTGCCCAACCGCTGCGGGAGGCGACGGCATATGTTGGTGGCAAAGCCATGGAGCCAGCTTCCCGCACAGGAGATGATGATATGCCCAGCCATTCCGTCCCATCCGGCGGCGCCAGCACCCGGATCGACGTGCTTATCCCCGCAATCGAGAAGGACCTCGGGACGCTGCCTCATGCCGTCCAAGCCGTTCGCCGCCAATCTCTGCACCCCATCGGCGAGATTGTCGTCGTCGCGCCGCGTACGGAAGCGATGCAGTCGGCCTGCCGCACCCATGGATGGAGGTTCGTGGACGAAAATACGGTGCTTCCCCTGACGAAGAAGGATATCACCTACCGCTCGGCCAAGTGGGACCGTTCCGGCTGGCTGTTCCAGCAGCTGCTCAAGCTGAGCGGCGACAAGATCGTCAAGGCCGAGCATTTTCTCGTTCTCGACGCCGATACGGTGCTGATTCGTCCCCATTCGTTCCGCTCGGGGGGGAAGACGACATTTTATACCCGGAGCTGGAGCCAGCCGGAGTATTTCCGCACGTACAAAAAGCTGATGGGACGCGCTCCGTCGGCTCCCCGTTCGCTCGTCACGCACTATATGCTGTTCGAGAAAAGCAAGCTGCGCGAGCTGAAGCGCGATATCGAGCGGAGGCACGGCATGAGCTGGCATCGCGCCATTCTCAAAAGCATCGACCGGACGAAGCAATTCGGCTTCAGCGAATATGAGACGTATGGCAATTTTGTCTACAGCCGCTATCCCGGCAGCGTCCAGCTCCGCAAAGCGTTGAACCGCGGGCTTCATGGGCGGGCGAGCCGGCTGACGCCGCAGCGCAGCAAGGAGCTTGCCGCGAAATACCGCTCCGTCAGCTTCCATGAACGCAAAGGCTATGTCCGCAGCGGAAGTAAGGCGGCGGGCCGGATCAGGCAGCTTTCCTTGCAGGGCCGGACATCTCTGCCCGGAGGAGCCGCTGCTTCCAAGAGGGTCTATCGCTGATGGCCTCCCGTGCTGAGCGGGACCGGAACAAGGAGGGGGCCGGAGGAAACGGCATGCCGAAGCAGGCTATGGCAATCGATTGGCGCGGCCCGATCGGCCGCGGCAGCGGGCTCGGCAGCGCCAGCAGGGAATATGCGCGAGCGCTGCGGAGGCAGGGGTTCCGGGTCGAGGCGCGCGACGGCATGGGCGTCTATGGAGGGAGGCGGAAGAGCACGGGCCGGCGCATGCTCGTTTACCATTATCCGCCCCATACGATGAATCCTGCGGCAGCCAGGGCGCAGTATGACAAGGTCGTCTTGAATACCGTCTGGGAGACGACCCGCATTCCCGTACGATGGCGCTCCTCCATCAACCGATATGACGCGGTGGTCGTCCCGAGCCGGCATAACCTCAAGGCGATGCGCGACAGCGGGGTGAAGGTGCCGCTGCACCTGGCTCCCCATGGGGTGGACACGGCTGCTTTCCGGCCGTCCAATCCGCCTTTCCCGATTCCCGGCGGCCAAGGCCGGTTCGTCTTCCTCTCCGTGTTCGGGTTCCAGCACCGCAAAAATCCGGAGGCGCTGCTTCGAGCTTATTGGGAAGAGTTCACCGACAAGGACAATGTGCTGCTGGTCATCAAGACCAGCGGGTACGGAGCCCGGGAGAGCGGGGCCTGGATTCGGGAGAAAATACGGCGCTATCGGCGCTCTCTGCGCATCGCCCATCGAACCGCGCCGATTGTCCTGCTCACCCGCCGCATGAGCGCTCGGGAGCTCAGAGGCCTGTACACGGCTGCGTCGGCCTTCGTGCTGCCGACGCGCGGCGAAGGGGTGGGCATGCCGTTCATGGAGGCGCTGGCGAGCGGGATTCCCGTCATTGCGACGGCATGGGGCGGCCAGATGGATTTCCTGAAGCCTTCCAATTCCTTTCTCGTGCCCTACTCGCTGAAAAGCCCCGCCGCCTCGATGGGCAAGCCTTCCGCCATCTCCCATACGTTCCGGAGCCTGTTCGCCGAGAAGGGCCAGCTGTGGGCGGAGGCCGATGCCTCCAAGCTCAAGGAGCAGATGCGAAAGGCGAGCTCGAATCCGGCCTTGTGCCGCGAGAAGGGAGCCAAGGGCCGCCGAGATATGATCGGCATGAGCTGGCGGAAGGCCGGCGAGGCGCTGGCGAAAGCGCTGGAAGCGGTCCGCTCCGGCAAGAAGGGGCAGCCGGCAGGAGCTTCATCCGGAAAGCGGCTGCCGGTCCGGGCGTCCGGAACCAAGTCCGGGGCGTCCCGCCAGACGCCGCAGCGAGCCTCGGCCCGGTTGGCGGGGACCGGCGCCGCTTCATCCCGGCAGGCTCCGGGCAGGGCTGTTCCGTCCCGGCGAGAGATGCTTGCGCCGCAGGGTGTCTGGCGGGCAAAGAAGCCGTGAGCAGGAAATGGAGCGGCCCGAGCAAGCAAGCCGCTCCGCATAGAGAATCCAAGCAGGTCAAGAAGCAAGGAGGCTTGTCATCAGTTGCGCATCATTTTGTTGTCCGGAGGATCCGGCAAGCGGCTCTGGCCGCTGTCCAACGACGTTCGCTCCAAGCTGTTCCTGAAGCTCCTTCCTGGAGAGGACGGACGCCTGGAGTCGATGATCCAACGAGTCTGCCGCCAGCTCGCCGCGGCAGGCCTCGCGGCCCAAGCGGCGATCGTGACGCATCGCAGCCAGGCCGAAATCACGCGGAGCCATGTCGGGCTCGGCATTCCCATTATCGAGGAGAGCCGCAAGCGGGGCACCTATGCCGCGGTGGCGCAGGCATGCTCCTATCTCGCAGGCGAGCTGAAGGCAGACCGGGATGAGATCGTCTGCGTCTTGCCCGTCGATTTGTTCGTGGAATCCGATTTCTTCGACCTGCTGCAGCGGCTGCCGCAGACGCTGCAGCAGGCGGGCGCGGACATCGCTCTCGTCGGCACCGCTCCCTCCCATCCCTCCAGCCAATATGGCTATATCGTTCCGGAGCGGAAGAAGCGGGCCTCGCGCGGGAAGAAGGAGGCGGCTGAAGCAGGAGATGGCAAGGAGCTGCCCTGGTTTTCCGTCGAAAGGTTCGCGGAAAAGCCCGATCCGCCGACAGCCGCGAGCCTGATTCGCCGGGGAGCGCTCTGGAACTGCGGGGTGTTCGCCTTTCGGCTCGGCTACATGCTGGAGAGGATGGGCGGCGACGAGCGGCTGGCCGCGGACGGTGAGCGGCGAGAGGGCTTCCGCGGGCTGCGGGAATCGAGCTTCGACGAGGAGGTCGTCGAGCGGTGCAGCCGCCGGGCTGCGCTTCTCTATGAGGGGCCTTGGCATGATCTGGGCAGCTGGGAAACGTTCGTCAGCCATATGGGCGGCACGCAGATCGGGCCTGGGCATGTCGCTGAAGGCTCGCACAACACCCATCTGATCAATGAGCTGAGCAGCCCGATCCATGTGATCGGCTTGTGCGATGTCATCGTGGCGGCAAGCCCGGACGGCATTCTCGTCGCCAGCAAGAGCGAGGCGAGCCGTATCAAGAGCATGCTGGGCGAGCAGGCGCGGCTGCCGATGTACGAGGAGAAGCGATGGGGAATATGCCGGACGATCGATTACGCCGAGACCGAGGACGGGGCGGTGCTGACGCGCCGCGTGGAATTGCAGCCGGGCAGCCACACAAGCTACCATCTGCATGAGCGCAAGGAAGAGGTGTGGACGGTGCTGGCCGGAACCGGCCGCTTCATGCTCGAGGACCAGATCTATACGGTCGGACCCGGGGATGTGATGCGGTTTCCTCCTGGCGCCAGGCACGGAGTGAAGGCCGTCACGGAGCTGCTCTGCATGCAGGTCGAGATCGGCGATGTGCTGGATGAAAAAGACATCGAGCGGCTGCTGATGAGCTGGTAGCGGCCCCATTCCATGCGAAAAAAGGGCCATCGGCCGCGCATCAGGTTCTGACTGCGCAGCCGATGGCCTTTTTAGGATGGAACGGAGGGAAGTGCCGATTCCGCGCCGCTGGCGGGCGGGATGGACTCCCCCTCTTTTCTGCGGCAGGTCCCGCAGGGAACGGCGCTCAGCGTCGGCCTCAGTCTCCGCAGGATCCTCGGTCCGGCGTCAATCGGGCTCATGCTCCGCGGGCGCATCGTCCCCCCTTGGCCCGGCACCGAGACGATTCCAGCTCCGCCCGTTATCCGTCCTAAAGCGGCAATCCCAGCCGCTTCATCCGGTTGTACAGCGTCGCCCGCGAGATATCGAGCTTTTTGGCGACGGCCCGCTTGTTGCCTTTTTCGGCCTCCAGCATTTCGAGAATCTTCTGCTTCTCGACCTCATCCTTCATGGACTGCAGCCGGGCGCCGGCCTGCGCTTCCTTGACGGGGGCGGCCGGCGGCGCCGAGCCCGGAGCGCTCAGCACCGGCCCTGGCAAGTACTCCGGCTTGAGCTCTCCGTCCGAGGACAGAATGACGAGCCTCTCGACCGCATTGCGCAGCTCCCGGACGTTGCCGGGCCAATCGTAGCTCATCATCGCCTGCACCACTTCGCTCGGACAAGCCTCGATGAATCGGCCGTAGGCGACGGAGAACTCCGGGAGGAAGGTCTGGATCAGCTCATAAATGTCGCTCTTCCGATGCCGAAGCGGAGGCACGTCGAGCGTGACGACATTGAGGCGGTAGTACAGATCCTCGCGGAATTTATTGTCGGCGATCATGGCTTTGAGATCGCGGTTCGTGGCGGCGATGATCCGGCAATCCGCAAGCTTCAAGGCCGAGCCGCCGACCGCGTAATACTTCTTCTCCTGCAGTACGCGCAGCAGCTTGACCTGCATGTCGAGAGGCATTTCCCCGATCTCGTCGAGAAAAAGAGTGCCGCCTCCGGCCATTTCGATCTTGCCCTTCTTGCCTCTGGGATCGGCGCCGGAGAACGCTCCGCGCTCATAGCCGAACAGCTCGCTCTCGAACAGCGAGGGAGGGATCGCGCCGCAGTTGATGGCGATGAACGGAGCTCCGGCCTTCTCCCTCGAATCGTGGATGGCGCGCGCGTACAGCTCCTTGCCGACACCGCTTTCGCCGAGGATGAGCGCCGTCGCCTGGGTGGAGCCGATCTTGCGGGCCGTCTCGACGGAGGTCTTGAGCGCCGCGCTCGTTCCCTTGATGGAGGCGAAAGGATCGCTCGTCGGGCTGAGCTTGGCGACCTCCCGCTCCAAATGCTGGACTTTGGCCGCCATCGTGAACAGCTGCTTGTTCATCCGGATCTGGGAGGTGATGTCGATCTCCGCCGCTACCGCCCCGATCACCTTGCCGTCCAGCTCGATCGGGCGGGCGTTGATCATGGCATGGATGTCCTGCCGCGGCTGGTGCTGCATCTGCCGGACGGCGTCGCCCGTATGCAGCGTGCGCAGCACCTGAAGACGCTCCTTGGGGAAAAAGTCCGATGCCTGCTTGCCGAGAATGTCATCGCGGCGGATGCCGAACATCCGCTCCGCGTCGGCGGTCCAAGCGATCACCTCGCTGTGCTCGTTGATGACCGTAATCGCAATCTCCGAGGCTTCCAGAGCCGCGTCGAAGCCCGCCTTGAGCTGCCGGTAGGCGAGCGCAAGCTCCCGGCGGACATCGCTCATGCGGACCATGCCGCTGGGCTGTCCGGATGTCCCGGTAAGCAGCGCGTAGGGACAGTCCCCGGCAATGTCGGCCAGCTCGCCGAGTCCGGTTCCTTCCGGAACGGCATGGACCGCGATTCGGCCGGAATTGCCGGGAGAGCCGGGCACGAGCCATTCGTAGAGCCCTTCCGCAGAGCGGATGAAGGTAACGATGCCCGCCTGGGGCAAAATGCCGGAGCCTGCCTCTTCCTCGGTCCATAGGGCAAAGTCTTGCGTCATGATGCTGCAGCCTGCTGGAAGCTGGTGCCTCATCTCATCCCTCCTCATCCGCGGCTCCCATATGTAACCGTTATCTTTATTATAAGAACTGGCGGCGAAAAGTGTACAAAAATGTGGACACTTTCGGTCGAAACGCAAAAACAGGCTGCTTGTCCCCTTCGGGAGGGAGCAGCCTGCACGGAACGGGAGATGAGATGCTGAGGCGCCGGATCTATCCAGAAGCCGGTCTCCAGAAGCGTATTCTTGCCGTCTGCGCCATGAGCATATCGGACAAGCCCCATGCGCTGCGTTCGGGGACGCTTGAGGGCGGGCTCTCGTCTTCTTCCACCCGAGATGTGCCTGGCAAGACATGTCAAAAAAAGTCCAAAGTGTCTAATAAATTATACACTTTGGAAAGGGCTAGTTGAACATGTTTTTGAGGACCATCATCAGGTTGGCCGGCTTCTCCGCCAGGCGGCGAGTGTAATAGGGGTACCACATCGCTCCGTAAGGCACATAACACCGGACGCGGTAGCCTTGCCGGGCGAGCTCGGCCTGGCAGGACATGCGGAGGCCGTACAGCATCTGGAATTCAAAGGCGTCCTTGGAGATGCCGTTCTCCTCCACATATTTTTTGGACCAGTCGATGATCGTGTCGTCGTGGGACGCGACGGCCGTATAGATGCCACGGTCCAGATGGGCGCGGATCATATCCTTGAAATTGTCGATGACGGCCGATTTCTTCTGAATGGCGACCTCGGCGGGCTCCTTGTAGGCTCCCTTCACGAGGCGCAGGCGGATCCCGGATTCGATCATGTCCTCGATATCCTGCTTGGTCCGGTGCAGGTAGGCTTGAATGACCGTGCCGACGTTGGTCAGCCCTTCGGCATGCAGACGCTTGACGATGTCGATCGTCGCCTGCGTGAACGGCGTGTCCTCCATGTCGATGCGGACGAAGTTGCCGCATTGCTGCGCTTCCTTCACGACCAGGCGGATATTTTCGTAGCAAGCGTGGGGGTCGAGGGCGAGGCCCATCTGAGTCGGCTTGAGAGAGATGTTGGAGACGACTCCGGCTGCGGCGATCGCCTGGACGAGCCGGACGTATTCCTTGCGGTAGCCCTCGGCCTCGCGCATGCTTTTGATTCCTTCGCCGAGATGGTCCAGCGTGGCCATGATGCCTTTGCCGTTCAACTCCCGGATGGCTTCTATCGCTTCGGGAAGCTCTTGCCCCGCTATGAATTTGCCGGCAAGCTTTTTGCCGTATTTGAGCGTCAGCTTCTCTACCAGGCTGTTGCCCGTAATGGTAAGCAAGGTTTTGCGGTACAGCTCGGATCCGATTTCCATCCTCGATTGCCCCTTCCGTCGAAAAAAATAGATTCCCGAAGCCTTGTCGCCGGGAATCGGCTGCCTGCAAATAATAGAAGCAAGCGCCGTGCCAACATGGAGGGAACCGAGCTTGGAAAATAAAAAAACATTTTGCATCAACGAATAGCGGAAGTTGGCATGAAACTTGCTTGAATACTTATCGTTGAGAAACAGAGAAATGTGCCGGCCATGCGGACGCAGGGCCAAGAACGATATCCAAGGAGGCTGTACCATGAGAGAGGAATTTGTGAACGAGCCGTTTTCCAACTTCAAGGACGAAAAGACCGCCAAAGCCTACGACGAAGCTTTGAAAAAGGTGGAAGCCCAGCTCGGCCGAACCTATCCGGTCGTCATCGGCGGCGAGAAGATCGAGACCGGCAGCCTGCTCGACTCCATCAATCCGGCGGATACGAAGCAGGTTGTCGGCCGCGTCCACCAGGCGGACCGCGAGCTTGCGGAGCGCGCCATCCAGAAGGCATCCGGCACGTTCAAGACGTGGAGGACGATGGCTCCGGAGTCCCGCGCCCGCTGCCTGTTCAAGGCTGCTGCGATCATGCGCCGCCGCAAGCATGAGTTCTCTGCGTGGCTGACGTTCGAATCCGGCAAAAACCGTGCGGAAGCGGATGCGGACACGGCCGAAGCGATCGACTTCATGGAATTCTACGCCCGTGAAATGCTTCGTCTGCACGCGCCTCAGCCGCTGACCCGCCTCGCGGATGAGGACAACGAGCTCTATTACATGCCGCTCGGCGTCGGCATCGTCATCCCGCCGTGGAACTTCCCGCTGGCCATCATGGCCGGCATGACGACGGCCGCGCTCGTATCCGGCAATACCGTCGTCCTTAAGCCTGCCAGCCCGACGGCGGTCATCGCAGCGAAGTTTGTGGAGCTGCTCGAAGAAGCGGGCGTTCCCGCGGGCGTCGTCAACTTTCTGCCCGGACCCGGAGGGGAAATCGGGGACTACCTCGTCGAGCATCCCCTGACCCGCTTCATCAGCTTCACCGGCTCCCGTGACGTGGGCCTGCGCATCAACGAGCGCGCGGCCAAGACGGCTCCCGGCCAGAAGTGGATCAAGCGCGTCATCGCCGAGATGGGCGGCAAGGATTCAATTGTCGTCGACTCCGACAGCGATCTCGACCTGGCGGTGGAAGCCATCACGGCATCGGCGTTCGGCTTCTCGGGACAGAAATGCTCCGCCTGCTCGCGCGCGATCATCCACGAGGACGTCTACGACACGGTGCTGGAGAAAGTAACGGCGCTGACGAAGCAGCTCCGGATCGGCAACCCGGCCGAGGCCGCTTCCAATATCGGTCCGGTAGTGGACGCGAACGCCTACCGCAAAATCCAGGAGTACATCGAGATCGGCAAGCAGGAAGGCCGGCTCGTGACGGGCGGCGGCACCGGCGATCCGTCCGGCTATTTCATCGAGCCGACGATTTTCGCCGATGTGGACTCTCAAGCCCGCATCGCGCAAGAAGAAATCTTCGGGCCGGTTGTCGCGTTCATCAAGGCGTCCTCCTTCGACGAGGCGCTCGAGTTCGCCAACAATACGGATTACGGCCTTACTGGAGCGGTCATATCGCGCAGCCGGGAGAACCTGGAGAAGGCCCGCCGCGAGTTTTTCGCCGGCAACCTGTATTTCAACCGCAAATGCACCGGCGCCCTCGTCGGGGTCCATCCGTTCGGCGGCTTCAACATGTCGGGCACCGATTCCAAGGCGGGCGGACGCGATTACCTGCTTCTGTTCACGCAGGCGAAGCTCGTATCGGAGAAAATGTAGCCCGTTCCTGATAGGAAGCGGCTGTATGGAGAGAAATCAGCCGACTCTGAGAGAAAGCGGCTGATCCCAAGAGAAAAGCAGCCGACCCTGAGGGAAAGCGGCTGGTTCTGAAGGTTAGCGGCTCATGCCGGAGAGAGCGCAGCGGAATGGAGAGGGAGCGGGGACTGTCATCGTCCGCTCCCCTTGGGTATACTGGGGGCATGAAGCGCCGCTGGAATCTGGACCTAGGAGGCAGAGGATGATGACAGGACTGGAACTGCGCCAGGAGCAGAGGCTCAGGCTGGCCGTAACGCCGGAGATCAGGCAATCGATCCATATGCTGACGCTTCCCGCATGCGAGCTGGACAGCTATGTGCGGGAACTGGCTGCGGAGAATCCGGTTCTGGAGTACGAGGGCACCCGCGCCGGAGGCGCCTTGCGCAGCGGCGGGGCATCCACCTTCCTCGCGGATCCGCTCTCCCGCGCTGCGGAGGCCCAGCCGACGCTGGAGGCCGAGCTGGCCGGCCAGCTGCGCCTGCTGTCCCTGCCCCGGCGCATCCATCGGGCAGCCGCTTACATGGCGGGCAACCTGAACGACGACGGGTATCTGCAGCTGGATCTGGGCGAGATCGCCTCCGAGCTCGGACTGGATCCGGCGGAGGCGGAGGAAGCGCTCCGGCGGCTGCAATCGCTGCATCCCGCCGGGGTCGGGGCGAGGAGCCTGCAGGAATGCCTCCTGCTGCAGATCGCGCGCGACGCCCGGAGCCCGGCGAAGGCCGCAGAGGCGGTGGAGCGGCATCTGGATCAGCTGGCCGGCCAGAAGTGGGAGGCCGTCTCGTCATCCCTGGGCCTCAGCCGATCCAAGGTGGTCGAGATCCGCGATTATATCCGCCGCTTGAGTCCTCGCCCCTGCTCCGGGATAGGTTCCGGCAAGCCGCAGACGATCATTCCGGATGCCCGGATCGAGCGCACGCCCTCCGGCTTCGGCATCGAGCTCAATGCCTCTTGGGAGCCGCGGCTGTCGGTGAATGCCGGTTACGGAAGGCTGCTCGGAGACAGGCTGGGGGAAGCGGGCGCCTATCTGGAGGAGTGTTACCGGTCGGCCAATTGGATCATGCAGAGCCTGGCGAAGCGCAAGCGGACGATACGCCGAGTCCTTCAAGCGATCATGGACGAGCAGCCTGGCTTTCTGGAGAAGGGCGCTTCAGCTCTTCGGCCGATGACGCTTGCGGATATCGCGGCCGTCGTGCAGGTGCATGAGTCGACGGTCAGCCGGGCGGTCAGCGGCAAATACGTGCTGACGCCGCACGGAGTGTTCAGCCTCCGCTCGTTGTTCTCCGCCAGCCTGTCTCCGGGCGGCGGCGACGGGACTGCGGCTGCGGCCGCGAAGCAGCGACTCCAGGCTATGATCGGCGCGGAGAGCAAGGCGCATCCCTGGTCGGACCAGCAGCTCGCGGCTCTGCTGGAGGGAGAAGGGATCTCCTTGTCCCGCCGGACCGTAGCCAAATACCGGGAAGAGCTCCGAATTCCGGCTTCTTCGGTCCGGAAGCGCCGATAAGGGAGGGTAAGAGCATGCCTCGCGGCATGCTCTTTTTTTGCGCGGACAGATGCGGCAAAGGGGAAGGAGGCAGCGAAGCACGGGGCTTTTTGCGGCAGCGGAAGGATAGGCAAAAATAAATTCCTGCATCCCCCTTGACAGACCGCTGGTCGGTTTGTATTCTAATCATAACAGACCGCTGGTCGGTATGGAATTTTTGCGTAAGCCTACCTAAAGGGAGAGATGAAACATGACCCAGCAGCAATGGGATTTGATCGGCCGCTACAGCTCCTGCAGACCGGCAGCCGGTCTGACTTGGAGAAAGGAGCTGAACTAGCATGCCGGCCATTTTGTCGCCGATCGTCATCATCCTTCTCTTTCTCCTGATGCTGCGCTCGCAGCTGAAAACCCGACTATTGAGCGCCAGGCTGTTCGTTCTTCCCCTGTTGCTGCTGGGAAGCGCTCTCGCGGCCTCCTCCGGCGCTGAGGCTGGAGAGGGAGAAGGAATTCTGCTGCTGCTGGAAGCTTTGATGGGGATAGGCATCGGCCTGCTTCAGGGCCATCTGAGCCTGATCTTCCAAGAAGGCTCCGTGTGGGTCATACGGGGCTCCGTTGCGGGCGCGGCAGTCTGGATCTTTTCCATTCCTTTGAGGCTGGGCATCGAGCTCGGCGCGGCCAGCGCTTTCGGGATTCCAATGGAGCTGTCGCATGAGCTTCCCTTCGTGCCTTATCTGCTCGGCATCGGGGGAATATTCCTGGGCCGCGCCCTTCTCGCCGCGCTGCGCTACCCGCTGCAGATGGCCCATCAGTCCATATGAGGCAAGGAGGAGATCGAAGGATGACCTTGAAGACGAGAGCGGGGCTCTGGTCGCTCACTGCCGCCGCGCTGCTGCTCGTATTCGGCTATGTGCTGGTGCAGTACGGCATTGCGGGAGCGAGGCAGGCGGGGTTCGTCAATTACAAGCTGCAGTCGGAGGGGTTCAGCTACACGCCGTGGATCTACATGCTGTATGTCCACATCGTCACGGCAAGCGCCGCCATGCTCGGCGGCTTGTACGCGCTGCTGCGCCCTGCGGCCGGGCAGGCAGGACGGACCGGCTCGCCGTCCTCGAGAACGGTGCGGCTGCACCGGCTCGCCGGTCGGATTTATGCGGTTTCCGTAGCGCTCAGCAGCCTGGCAAGCCTGTATCTGGCCTTCAAAGCCAGCGGTGGCTGGATCGCCGGCGCCGGCTTCCTCCTTATGGACGCATTATGGCTGGCGACGACGATTCGTGGCGTCAGGCAGGCGATGCTTGGCCGTATCGCCGAGCATCGCCGCTGGATGATCCGCAGTTATGCCCTCACTTTTTCCGGCGTATCCCTGCGCGTGCTGCTGGCGCCTTTAACGCTGCTGCTCGGCTCTTTCAATCCGGCTTATCAGGCTGCAAGCTGGCTGTGCTGGCTCGCCAATCTGGCCGCCGCCGAATGGATCATCCGCAGATCGCGGGAGCGCGGATCCGGCTTGACCGGACCGACGGTTGGGATACAATGAAAAAAGACGATCACAGACAAGCTGAAGGAGAGGACCCTTTATGAACGAACCATCAAGCCGAACCTCCAGCTTCCAGCTCATTTTGGATACGGCGGAGCAGATCATTCAGGAGAAGGGCTGCCGCCAGACGACGATGCAGGACATCATCGACCGCTCCGGGCTGTCGAAGGGCGCGATCTATCATTACGTATCGGGCAAGGACGAGCTGTTCGGCCTGATTCTGAAAGCCAAGATGGACCAGATGAATGACAGCTTCAAGCAATCCGTATCGGAAGCGCCCAAAGGAGAGGCGACTCCTCCCATCCGCATGATCGCGGAGGCGATCCGGCGCAATACGGACCGGAATGCCGTCACCAACAAAATCTTCACGTATTTGCTCAGCCAAATCGACAATCCGAAAATCGAAGCCATGATGAACGAGCTTCACCGGTTCAATCTGGAGCTCAGCCGCCGCTGGATCGAGACCGGCCAGCAGGCAGGGGCGATTCCGGGGGGGATCGACGCCGCGAAGATGGCCGGGCTGTTCATCGTATTCAGCTATGGCATGCGGACGCTGGGGACGCTGGAACAGGAGGAGGGCTTGGCGTCGGCAGATATTTTTTCCCTGATTTCAAAGGCGCTCCGTTGATTCATCATGTAGATGAAGTTCATTCGACAACGGGAGTGGATGGGTTGGATGGCAGGTTCGAGAGTCAAGGCGCTGCGCCGGATTCCTGCAGGAGCGGCGGCGACGATAGCAATGAACACGGTTTTGCCCTTTGCGGCCTATCGCCTCCTGAGCGAGGGGGGCATGGCCGGACTGCAGGCGCTGCTGACCGCGACGTGCATCCCGCTGCTGGAGCAGCTGTGGCATTTGACGCGGCGCCGGACGCCGGACGCATTCGGCCTGCTTATGGCCGGACTCTTCATGCTTGGAGCGGGGGCCGCTCTGGCCGGAGGGGGAGAGCGGGCCGTGCTGCTCCGCGAGTCGCTGGTCACGGGAGCCGCCGGAACCGCTTTCCTGCTGTCCCTGGGAGGACGGCGTCCGCTCGTTTACCGGCTGGCGGCGAGGTTCGTGCCGGCGGCGGATGCCGCAGCGATGGAGCAGAGATGGGAGCTCGCGGAATACCGGCGGGCCTCGCGGGTGTCGACCGTGTTCTGGGGAGCGCTGCTGCTGTCGGAAAGCCTGCTGAGGATAGGGCTGGTTTTCATTTTGAGCGTCGAGACTTTTTTGGCCGTATCCGGCCTGATCCTCTATGGCGGGCTTGGACTTGGAGCGTTGTGGAGCTTGGCATACCGCAGGCGTACGCTGAGACGAATCGGCGCGGAGAGTGCCGGCCTGAAGGCTTCGGAAGCATGAAGGAGCAGCAGGACGAGGGCTTGACGGCAAAAAAGCAGGAGGGCGAGAACCCTTCCTGCTTTTTTTGGCGATGCAGCGGCGGTCAGCGGCGGCTCTTGCTCCGGCTGCGGTAGAACAAATAGACGGCTGCTGCGGCGCCGGCGGCGAGCAGTCCATAAACGACGTTGGAGAAGACGTCCATGAACCCGACGACCGATTCCCAGGAAGCTCCGACCGATGCGCCGACGCTTACAAGCACGATATTCCAGATGAGAGAGCCGATCGTCGTATACAGCAGGAACAGGGGCAGATTCATGCCCGACATGCCGGCCGGAATCGAGATCAGGCTCCGCACGAGCGGGACGAGCCGGCAGAGCAGCACGGCCCAAGGGCCGTAGCGGTCGAACCAGCGGTCGGCCTTGCGCACATCCTCCGGCTTGAGGCGCAGCCAGCGGCCGTACCGTTCGACGATCCGCTCCAGCCGCTCGGCATGGAGCCAGGCGCCGATTCCGTATAGGATCAGCGCTCCGGAGACGGAGCCGATCGTGGCGGCGATGACCACTCCGGTCACGGTGAGGCTGGTCTGTGTCGTCATGAATCCTCCGAACGTAAGAATGACCTCGGAGGGAATCGGAGGGAACAGGTTCTCGAGGGCGATCAGCAGCGCGACGCCGACGTAGCCGAACTTGTCCATGACCTCCGTAATCCAGGCTTCCAAAAAAGCGCACTTCCTTTCGGGAGTCCCGCCTCGGTCGGCGGACATTGGTTTCCCCTTATACGCTTGATGCCGCCGCTAGGATTCAGAAGATGCTTCCATGGCGGCCGCTCGCTCGGAGGACTATCGGGAGGCGGGAGGACAGGTTCCTTTTGCTCCTTACAAAAAAAGGGCAGCCGCCAGTCATGTTCATGACTGGCCGGAGCTGCCCTTTTATCATTCCGCTGTGGCGGCAAATAGGCTATGGCTAAGGAGCTGTCTCGTGCCGGGTGGCGGCGGGAGACAGGAAGCCGGATCAGCCCAGATGCTGGAGATAAGGAGTCAGATCGACGCCCAGCTCCGCGGACAGCCGCTTGCCGAGCTCGGCATCCGCACGGAAGAAGTTGCAGATCGCGCGCAGCTGGGTGGACGCCTCGACGGAGGCGAGATCGGCGGACAGATTGCGCACAAGCGCATCCTGTTCGGCCGGGGAATAGCGGCGGAACACTTGGCCTGCCTGGCCGAAGTCGTTGGTCTTGGCGATGCGCTGGCGACCTGCGGCGGCTCCGGCTTCGAGAGGAGCGGCAGCTTCGGCATAGGCCGGATCCGGCTGAGGAGCGTCGAGGTGGCGGCTCGGCTCATAATTGACGGAGCCGCTGAACTTGCCGTGCTGCATGGCGCCGTCACGCTGGTTGTTGCTCACCTGGGCGAACGGGCAGTTGACCGGCAGCTGCAAATAGTTCGGGCCGATCCGGTAACGCTGCGTATCGGAGTAGGAGAAGAGGCGTCCTTGGAGCAGTTTGTCCTCGGACGGCTCGATGCCCGGGACGACGACGCCGGGATTGAAGCCGGCCTGCTCCGTCTCCGCGAAGACGTTGTCGGGATTGCGGTTCAGCTCCATGGTGCCGACATGCACGTAAGGGATATCCTCCTCGAACCAATCCTTGGTCGGATCGAGCGGGTCGAAGTCGAAGGAATCGAGATCGGCCGGATCGAGGATCTGGACGAACAGATCCCACTCCGGGAAGTCGCCGCGGTCGATGGCGTCGATGAGGTCGCGCGTGGCATGGTTGAAGTCGCGGCCCTGGATCTCCGATGCCTGCTCGGAGCTGAGGCTGCGAACGCCTTGCTTCGGCACCCACCGCAGCTTGGTGTACACGCGGTTGCCGTGCTCGTTCACCCACTTGAACGCGTGGACGCTGGAGCCGCGCATCTCGCGGTAGTTCGCGGGAATGCCCTCGTCGGAGAACAGATGCACAAGCATGTTGGTGGACTCGGGCGTCAGCGACATGAAATCCCAGTAGCGGTCGGCTGTCTGCAGGTTCGTGCTCGGATCCGGCTTCAGGGAGTGGACCATGTCCGGGAACTTCATCGCGTCGCGGATGAAGAAGACCGGCAGGTTGTTGCCGACAAAGTCGTAGTTCCCCTCCGTCGTGTAGAACTTGATGGCGAATCCGCGTGGATCGCGCAGCGTCTCGGGGGAGTGCTGGCCGTGGATGACGGTGGAGAAGCGGACGAAGACCGGCGTCTCGGTTCCGGCGTCCTGAAGGAACGCCGCCTTGGTCCAGCGCTTCATGCTGGCCGCAGCGCGGAATACGCCATGCGCGCCTGCGCCGCGGGCATGGACGACGCGCTCAGGCACGCGTTCCCGGTCGAAATGGGCCAGCTTCTCCAGCAGCTGGTAATCCTCCAGCAGCGTCGGGCCGTTCTGTCCGGCAGTTCTGGAATTCTGGTTGTCTCCGATCGGGACACCCTGGTTCGTCGTAAGTCTGTTCATCGCAAGCTCCCCTTCCTTCGGCTCGAATTTTTCGGCATAAGCGCCATGTATGAGTTCAATCTGTCGCCATAACTTTATATCTTTCTAATTTGATAGTCAATACTTTTTTATAATCATTATAATAAACTGTCGGAAGGATTTTTCTGGCAGGCCGTGAAGTAATATAGAGCATCGGGAGCCGCTGCGGAGCTGCCGCAATTCCATCGGCCGGGAGTGAGAATCATGTCGTCCAAACGCGTGAATTCCACCTTTATGTACGCGCTGGGAATGTTCGCCATCATGGTGCCGAGCCAGGCTTTCACGTCGTTCTACAGCTATTACTACGTGGAGAAGCTGGGGCTCGGCATCGGTCTTGCGACGCTGGCTCGGTCCGTCTATCTCGTATGGGACGCGGTCAACCAGCCGCTTCTGGGCTACTGGTCCGACCGGACCCGCTCTCCCCGCGGCCGGCGCAAGCCTTGGCTCTACGGAGGACTGCCGGCGTTCGCCATCCTGTTCGTGCTGATGTTCTCCGTCCCGCCCGGGCTTACCGGAGCATCGGCTGCCGGAGAGCTGTTCTGGTGGTTTCTGATCGTGCTGATTCTGTTCGAGAGCGCTTCATCCGTCCTTTGGGTCAATTACGGCTCCCTCCTTCCCGAGCTGTTCGCCGGAGCCGCGCTCCGGGCCAAAGCCTCCGCCGTCCAGCAGAGCTTCCAGATGCTGGCCATCCTGATCGGCACGGCGGCCACGCCGCTGCTGTTCAAGGCGGTCGGCTTCAGCGGCATGTCTGTCGCGTACGCCGCTCTCTTCCTTCTATGCATGCTTGTCTTTCTGAAGCATCTGCAGGAGAGCCCCGCAGCCCGCGTCCCCGCTCCGCTGCCGCTGCGGCAAGCATTCCGCGAAACGCTCCGCAACCGCAACTTCTGGATCTTCCATCTGGCGAATTCGTTCGCCCAAACCGTGAACGGGCTGCTCAGCTCCATGATTCCGTTTTATGCCAAGTATGCGCTGCATATTCCGGAGAGCCAGGTTTCCATTCTGCTCGCCTCCGTATTCGTTTCCGTCATACCGCTGGTCGTGGTCTGGTATCTCATTGCCCGGCGTCTCGGGGGCTTGCGGAGCTGGCGGCTGTCGCTGGCCGTGTACGGAGTCACGGCGATTCCGCTCTGGTTCGCGGGAAGCCTCGGGACGGGAATCGCGGCGGGAATCTCGATCGGCTTCGGTCTGGCCGGATTTCTGGTGACTCCGGCGGTGCTGAACGGGCATATCATCGATCAAGACGCGGAGCGCACCGGGAGGAGGCGGGAGGGAGTCTATACCGCAGTCGGAGGATTCATCAACCGTTCCAGCGGGCTCATATCCGCTCTGGCTTTCTGGATTGTGGGCGGCATGTTCGGGTATGTCAGCGGCCATGACCCGGGACCGGATCCGGAGCTGGCCTTCCGCTGGCTGATCAGTCTCGTGCCGCTCGGCCTCATGGCCGTATCGCTGGCGCTATCATTGCTGTACCGGGAGGAGAAGCGGCATGGGGAGCAAAAAACTGATTCTTAACTGCGACGACTTCGGCCAAAGCCGGGCCGCCAACGAAGCGATCATCTGCCTGCTGGAAGAGAAGCTCGTCTCCTCGGCGACGATCATGGCGCCCGCCCCCGCATTTTCCGAGGCGGCGGCATGGTGCAGGCGGACCGGCGCCGCCAACATCGGGGCCCATCTGACCTTCACGAGCGAATTTCCCGGATACAGATGGGGCAGCCTCACCGGAGGAAAGTCTCTGCAGGATGCGGAAGGGTACTTGCATCTCACCGTGGAGGAGTTCGAACGCCGCGTCGATGCGCGCGAGCTCCGCAGGGAGATGAGGGCGCAGTTCGAAGCGATCCGGGAGGCAGGCATCCCGGTCTCTCATGCGGACAATCACATGGGCAGCCTGTTCGGCCTTGCTACGGGCAGAAGCTTCCTCCCGATGGCGCTGCGGGAATGCTCCCGAAGAAGGCTGCCGTACCGGCTGTTCCGCCGGATCTGGGAGCAGGACCAGTTTCTGGCTTCGATACCGGGAGCCCAAGGGATATTGGATAAAGTCCTCGTGCTCGCCGACGCCTTGAACGTTCCCGTTCCCGACTATCTGGTCAGCCATTCCTATCATGCGGAGCCCGGAGAGACGTACGATTCCTTCAAGGAGATGATGATCCGCAAGCTGTATGCCCTGCCGGAAGGCATCGTCGAGACGTACATCCATCCCGCCGCGCCCGATCAGGCGATGGCGGCCATCATTCCATCCTGGGAAAAGCGGGAATGGGAGTTCCTTCTTCCGCAGGATGCCGACTTCCGATATGCGATCCGCGATGCCGGCATCGAGCTGACCACCTATGCGGAAGTCGACCGGGTGCAGCGTCAGCCGAGGCTGCGCTCCTGGCTCCGCCTCTGGCGCTTATTAGGTAAATAAGCAAGAAAAAGGCTATTATTCGACAAACAATCATTAGTTTCGCCAAAATCTAACAAAATGCAACTCTATGGGCGATAATAAGAAGAGCAATAGGTCCGGCCCTGAGGCTAGGACCCTCTTCGCTCATGTAAGGTGCTCCGAGTTGCGGCGCACGGAATCGAGGTCTTCATGTTGTCCAGCAGCTACCGTCAATTTCAACGGAACCTGGTTCGCAATTATTTGGCGGGCTCTCTCCTGGCCGTATTGGGGGTAGGGGGAGCTATCATATGGATCACGCTCGGCGTCGAGGGCGAGCAGCTGGCCGTTGTGACCGCCGTGCTGCTGATATCCCTGCTGATCATGGGATCGCTGGAGGGACTTGTGTTCCGCAGCCATCTTCAGCCGATCCGCAAGCTGTTCATGGCGGATCAGTTCAGCGAAACGGAGATTCGCGCCGCTTATCTGAGAGCCCATCGCCTGCCGATTCTCGCCGTGCTGCGGATCATGGGACCGCATATGCTAGGCTTCATGCTGCCTGCCCTGATCCTATCCTCGATCAGCATGGAATCGGGCTGGCTTGCGATCAGGCCCTACTTCCTGATCATTGCGGGAGTCGCTTCGTTTCTCGTCGCCTGCCTGCATGCGCTCGTGGAATTCTTCCTGACGGTGCAGGCGGTGCGGCCGGTGCTCGTGCAGATACGCGATTGCGCCGTCAAGGCGGGAATCAGCGGGCTGTCGCTTGAGGGCAAGGTGCTGGTGCCGATCCAGCAGAAGTTCCAGCTGAGCGTATTCGTCATCGGAACGCTGCCCGTCATCCTGTTCCTGCTCTCCACGCAGATCCGCCAGGCCGTCCATGGCAGCGGCCAGCACAACCAGGATTGGGGCTGGTCGGGATTCGTCCTGGTCGTCAGCCTCGGCTTCGCTTCCTTTGCCGCCTGGATGCTCGGACGCAACATCAAGCAGCCGATCGAGGAGCTGTACGGGACGATGCAGCAGGTCCGCCGAGGCGATCTGGGCGCAACCGTTCCGGATCTCTACTCGGATGAATTCTCCCGGCTCGTCGACGGGTTCAACGATATGATCCGCAGCCTGGAGGAGCGCGCCAAGATGAACGAGCAGCTGCTGCAGAGCTACTTCTCGACGCTTGCCGCCGCGCTCGATGCCCGGGATACCTATACGGCGGGCCATTCCGACCGGGTGGCCGGATATGCGCTCATGATCGGACGCTCCGCCGGCCTGAATGCCTGGACGCTCGATGCGCTGCACAAGACGGCGCTCCTGCATGACATCGGCAAGATCGGGGTCAGGGACAGCGTGCTGCTCAAGGAAGGCCGCCTGACCGACGAGGAGTTCGACCAGATCAAGCTCCATACGGTCATGGGCGAGAATATCCTGAGGCAGATCGAGCCTGCGGAGGCGATGGCCGCCTTCCTGCCGGGCGTCCGATCCCATCATGAACGCTACGACGGCCAAGGATACCCGGACGGCCTGAGCGGGATGGACATTCCGATGATGGGCAGAATCATCGCCGTGGCCGACGCCTTCGATGCGATGACCTCCGACCGCCCTTACAGGCGCGGGATGCCGATCGACCGTGCGCTCCGGATTCTGGAGGAAGGCAGCGGCACGCAGTGGGACCCGGAGTATGCCAAGCTGTTCATCGATGCGATGGGCGGAGTGGATCAAGCCGGCGCGTCCGATCCCGATTCTCCCGCCCGCGCGGGAGGGCTTCTGCCCGGCGGGAAAATGGAAGAACGGGGTCTGGGGAAGCGGAAGAGCTCCTGAAGGGGCAAGGTTTTCGGCAATCGGCCGGGCGGGCAGCCCGGTTTTTTTGCGTTTTCGGCTCAACGGGCGGGATTCGGCGATTCCGCTCGAGGCGATGCCCGGGGCGATGAATTTTTTGTTTCCTGACAACAAGCTGTCAGCATTGCATGGGTATAATGGGAAGTAGATCAGCATGGGGAAAAGACGGGAGAACATAAATGGCGGGAATGGACCATTCCGGATGGGAACGGAATCGCGGCAGCGGATCGCTGCGTCAGGACGGAGTGCGGCGGGGAAGGCAGCAGCCGGTGGATCTGGTCCGCATAAGGCTCAGCCATGGCTGAGCTCGGCGGCTACCGGCTGCGGGGGCTGGAACGCCTGCGCCGCCCGGATGCCTTCGTCCGTGCGGCGGAAGTGATGGCGTCTTTGCCGGAGCGCGACCGGTACGGGCGCGGCGAGCTGCTGGTCCCTGGCTTGCTGCTGAGAAGCGCAGGAAGACTGCAGGAATATTACGCGCCCCACAATGAAATCGCGAGCAGCCGGGCGAAGGTCTTGATCGCCGGACTCACTCCCGGCTGGAGGCAGATGGAGATCTCGCTTCGGACGATGCGCCGCGCCCTGCTCGATGGCCGGGATGCCCCCGAGGCTTGCCGGATGGCCAAGCGGGAAGCGAGATTCGCCGGCTCGATGAGGCGCGACTTGCTGGCCATGCTGGAGCGGCTCGGCCTTCCCGGCAAGCTGGCGGAATGGGAAGCGGCGGAGCAAGCGGCTCGCGGACCGGCGGGGAAGCCTTCGCCGGCCTCCGGCTGGCTTGCTGGTTCTCCGGCAGGCCTTGACGGGCATGGGGCTGCGGATGAGTTGAAGGAGCGGAATCCTGCCGCGCAGCCAGACCTGCATGGCTCGCCCGGGGAGCCATTTGAGCTGCTGGATCACCCCTTGATCCATACGACATCGGTGCTGCCTTGTCCGGTATTCATGGACGGGGCGAATTACTCGGGCCATCGTCCGCCGCTCGGACGAAGCCCGCTGCTGGCCGAGATCGCGATGGGCCATATGGGGACAGAGCTGAGCTCGGTGGACAAGCCTCTGATCATTCCCCTCGGCCGCGCCGTCGAGGATGCGCTGCGGCTGCTTGCCGCAGACGGAAGGCTTTCCGAAGCTCAGGTGCTGTGGGGCTTTCCGCATCCGTCGGGCGCGAATGGCAGCCGCCATTCGCAGTTTGAAGCCGCGCTGCCCGGCATGCTTGAGCGCATACGGGACTTCAAGCCGGATTTTGCCCATCAGCCTCATGGAATGGGAGCCGAGCGGTCTTTATTAAACCTAGAGGAGTTGTGAAGCCGAACGATGGAGCCATTGCGCAATTTGTACACCGATGAGAAGCTCGAAGCCGTCGCGGAGGCGTTCCGCAAGCTGGAGCCGGCCTTTCCGGCAGAACGGTTCATGGACCTGGTTCGCCGCGACCCTTGGGGAGAGGCTCCGTTCAAGGAGAGAATGAGGCTCGTCTCGCTCGCTCTGCGGGACACGCTGCCGGAATCCTATGAACGGGCTCTGCATCTCTTATGCCAGGCGGCCAAAGAGTTCCGGGGCGTCGAATATATTTTCTTTCCCGATTTCATCGAGCTCAGGGGCATGGAGAAGCCCGAGCATGAACCGGCCTCCCTCGCGGCATTGGCCGAGATCAGCCGGTATTCGACGTCGGAATTCGCGATCCGTCCGTTCCTGCTGCGCCGCCCGGAGGCGGTCATGGAGCGGCTCGCGGTCTGGTCGAAAAGCCCCGACGAGCATGTCAGGAGGCTCGCCAGCGAAGGCTGCCGCCCGCGGCTTCCCTGGGGGACGAGGCTGCCGGTGTTCGTCCGGGATCCCGAGCCTGTGCTGAGCCTGCTGGAGACGATGCTCGACGATGCCAGCGAGTACGTCAGGCGCAGCGTCGCCAACAATCTCAACGATATCGCCAAAGACCACCCGCAGCGGGTGCTGGCGCTGGCCGTCCGCGAGATCGGAAGCTCGGCCCGGACGGACTGGATCCTGAAGCACGGCTGCCGCACCTTGCTCAAGCAGGGATTGCCGGAGGCGCTGGCGCTGTTCGGCTATCCGGCCGCGGCCGATGCCGGCGTGGAGCAGTTCCGCATCCTGACGCCGTCGGTGGAATTCGGGGGCGAGCTTGAATTTTCCTTTGAAGTGCACAATCGGGGAGAGAAATCCGTGCCGCTGCGGATCGAATACGAGATCGGCTTCGTCAAGGCAAGCGGCAGCCTCTCGGGCAAGCGGTTCAAGCTGTCGGAGCGCAGCTACCCGCCGGGAATCTCGGCCGTCGCCCGGCATCATGCCTTGAAGCCGATCACGACCCGCCGCTACTACCCGGGCGTCCATGCCCTGAAGGTGCTGGTCAACGGCGTCGAGCTCGCAGCCGGACCGTTCGAGCTGACGATGCCGTCGGCGGCAGAGGCGCGCGTATAATCCGAAAGCCCGGCTATGGATGAAGGTCATCCGCAGCCGGGCTTTCCTGCCGTGATTCCACTATATAGTCTGCCGCCTTGAAGCCGGAGGCTGGGGAGCGGGCCGGAAGCCGTCCGCAGGCCGCCTGCAGGGAGGCTGAGGCATAGACCAGAGCCCGCCGCAGGCTGACCGCGCTTCAAGCCGCATTTAAGCTTCCTGAAGCCTCTTGATCAAGCTGCTTCAAGCCTCCAGGCTGCCGCTGACCGGTCTGGCGGCTCGGATACGGACGGCCATGAGAGCCGCGAACAGGCAGGCGAAGCCAGCCATCGCGAAGGCGGCGGTGTAGCTGCCCATGAAATCACGGATCAGGCCGGCTCCGTAAGCGGCCGTTGAAGCGCCGATCTGATGGAAGACGACGATCCAGCCGAAGATCATGCCGGATTTCTCTTTGCCGAACGCCTCTGTGGCGAGCTTGACGGTCGGAGGGACTGTGGCGATCCAGTCCAGCCCGTAGAAGACGGAGAAGATCAGCAGGTGGACGGGGCTCGCATTGAGGGCGTAAGGCAGGAAGAGCAGGGACAGTCCGCGCAGCCCGTAGTACCAGAACAGCAGCCAGCGGCTGTCGAACCGATCGGACAGCCAGCCCGACAGGGTCGTGCCGACGAGGTCGAACATGCCCATGAGCGCCAGCAGCCCGGCGGCCGTCACGGCGGCGATGCCGACATCGCCGCAGGCGGGAATGAGATGGGTGCCGATCAGGCCGTTGGTCGAGAAGCCGCAGAAGAAAAAGGTGCCGGAGAGCAGCCAGAACACCGGTGTGCGGGCCGCATCGCGCAGCGCCTGCAGCGGGCCGAGGAACACATTGCCGCGGAACGGTTCAGGCGGCGAGGCGTCGTCGGATCCGTAAGGAGCGAGGCCAGCCTGATGAGGATGGTCCTTCATGAACAGGGCGACCAGCAGCAGGACGGCAATGACGGCCGCGACCGCAGCCAGCACTGCCGTTCTCCAGCCGGAGCTGACGGTGACCTTCGCCAGCAGCGGCAGGAACAGCAGCTGCCCGGTGGCGGCGCTGGCGGTCAGCATGCCGACGACGAGTCCGCGGCGCTTGACGAACCACCGGCTGGCGACGGTCACGCCGAGCACGTTGGCCATCATGCCGGTGCTGAGGCCGGACAGGACGCCCCAGAGCAGCTCGAACTGCCATAGGCGGGTGATGAGCGGAGTCAGCGCCAGGCTGACGGCCAGAGCGGCCAGAGAGAGCACGACGACACGCTTGATGCCGAATCGGAGCAGGAGGGCGGCCGAGAAGGGGCCGGCCAATCCGTACAGCAGGATCCCGATGGAGACGACGCCCGAGATGCTGCCCCTGCTCCAGCCGAATTCGTTCTGGAAGGGCAGCATGAACAGGCTCGGCATGGAGCGGACGCCTGCGGACACCAGCAGCGTGACGAAGGTGACGGCCAGCACGAACCAGCCGTAGTGGAGCCGCTTCGCTTGCGGAGGAGAGAGGTTCATGAATCGGACCGCCTTTAATTTTAGTTGTACATACAATATATAAAAACGAATCTCCGCGAGCCTTGCAGCTTGGCGAAGTCCGGATATGGGGCGGTTATTCCAGCGTTCCGCTGGCGGTCTTCAAATCTCCCGACAGCCTGCGGGCCGTCTCGGGTCCGAGCAGCTCCTCGTAGCGGATGCGAAGGCTGCGGGACGCCTCGCGAATCGTATCGCCCAGCTCCAGCCCTTTGGGCGTCGGATAGACGCGGACGGTCTTGCCGTCGACGCGGCGCTCGGCTAGCCGTCGAATCTCCAGCTTGTCGATGAAGCGGGTCAGAGTGGAGGGCGCGATGGAGAGCTTGGAGGCCAGCTCCTTCTGCGAGATGCCCGGCGTTCCGTTGACGAGGCGGATGACATAGCCGTACATGGGCGTGAGCCCGGTCGGAGCGAACTCCTCCTCCGCCATGCGGGTGATGGCGCGGCCGAGACGGTTGGCGGTGAAGAACAGGCATGTGTCCAGGAAGCCGTCATCGGGTCCCTGTCCAGCTGAAGGGTGGGTATCCATGGATCAACCATCGCCTTTCAATTTTGTATGTACAACGAATATAATGGGGAAGGATGCAGCTGTCAATGGGCATGGACGGGCAAAATGAAAAAAGAGCGCCGAGGGCGCTCATCATCCTGCAAACCCGCCTGCTGCCTTCCGGCTGAGGCCGGGCTTCAGCGGCTCATATCGGATTTGATGTCCTTCACCAGCTGGATGGAAGCTTCGATCTCGACCTTGCGGGTCGATACGCTCTCGATGCTGCAGCCGATCGGCATGCCCTTCTCCAGGCCGAACTGGTACAGCTCCCGGAAGGTTTCCCGCGAGAGCTGGACGGATTTGTCCAGAATATCGTGGGAATGGACCAGCTCGTTCTCGAGCCATTTGGGGATGCTGATGCCGAGCCACTTCATGAATTCCAGCGTTTTGGCGGAGCCGCAGGGCGCGAGGTTGAACAGAATCGGCGCCATGCCGATGCCGTTGTCGCGGCAATGGTAATAATAGTCGGACAGGAAGCTTTTGGATGCCTCTACGTCGTAGGTCGCCTGGGAGATGAAGAAGGCGCAGCCGGACTCCTGCTTGTGGAGCGCGCGCAGATGCTCGTCTCCCTTGCCCCGGTGCCGCTCCGGGATGACGACGCCGCCGAGCATCAGCTTCTCGTTCAAGCTGGTGCCCAGACGATAGGCTTCGGGCAGCTTGACCTGCACCTGCTGCCTGCTCGAAGAGGCGCCGACGAACACCGAATAGCGCTGCTCGTCGCGGTTCTGATGAATCCATTCCTCCAGCTCGCTCCGGCTCCCGCCGGCGACGCAGCGGTAGATGACAGCCGGAAGGCCGAGCTCCTGCTGGAGATAGTCCCGATAATAGGCGGTCGGATCAAGCGAGGCCAGATAGGGGAAGGGCCGGTCCTTGTCGGTGCGCTGGGCTTCGTCCTGGACGTCGTACAGCACGAGGCCGTCGATGCCGATGCCCTGCAGGCGCTCGATCTGCTTGTCGGCGATTTCCCTCACCTTCTCCGCCGGATGCGTATTTTTGGGCGGGGTCATGCCGTAGGTGATGATGCCGCTCTGCCGGCTCAGCAGCTTGTCCTTAAGGGTGGGGGTACTCATGAAGGGCCTCCTTGTGCCGCGCTTGCTAGTCTTTCACCTAGTTTAGCACTTCGAATACCTGTCTTGATATTCCTTTTCCGAATAGCTGGTTATAAGCTGAAAAGCCCCTGCCGGAGGCAGGGGCTTTCGCTATTCTCCTTTTGGATCGGAAGCCTGTCAGGTCTGCAGCAGCCACAGGGCCGGCGTCGTTGCCGGCTCCCAGCCTGTCAGGGAGGTGTGGTTCTGGCGGCAGGAATACGTCTTGCCGCCGTACGTGACCAGATCGCCTATTTTATAGGCGACGCCCGCGGCCCAGGCTTGAGGGCCGGCAGGCGGCGTGCTGGAGTCGGCAGTCTTGCCGGCAACCGTCGCCGACGGGCTGACGTTGCCTGCCGCATCGACGGCCTGCACGCTCAGAGTGTAAGAGGTGCCGGCGCTGAGGCCGCTCACCTTGTACTCGAGCGTCGTTCCGGAGACGGTGGCGACAAGGGTGGAGCCGTTGTAGATGCGGTAGCCGGTGACGCCTACGTTATCCGTCGAAGCGCTCCACATGAGCGAGATGCTGGAGGCGTCGAAGGTATGGATATGAAGGCCGCCGGGCACGGTCGGAGCCGTCGTATCCGGCGTGGAGCCCGTCGGCGTCGTGACGTTCAGGGCGGCGCTGGAAGCGCTGGTGTTGCCTGCGGCGTCGACGGCCTGGACCGTGAAGCTGTAGGCGGTGCCGGCCGTCAGGCCGGTTGCCGTGTAGGTCGTCGTGGAGCCGGACACGGTGGCCAGCAGCGTCGTGCCGCGATAGACTTTGTAGCCGGTAACGCCGACATTGTCGGAGGAGGAATTCCAGGCGAGGCCTACGCTCGTGGAAGATACCGTCGTGGAGCGAAGGTTGCCCGGGACGGATGGAGCTGTCGTGTCGACCGGCGTGCCGCCGCCGTTCGTCAGGTTGACGTCGATGGCTTGGTAGAAGGCGTTGCCGGTGTCCGCGATTTCCCAGACGCCGAGGATCACGTAGTAGCCGCTGCGGTCGGTCGGAACGCTGCAAGTATGCGTGACGGTGGCTTCAGGCTGCTTGCCTGTATCCTTGATGTAGCAGAACTGCTCGAGATCCGCGCGGGCGATCGCCTTGTTCGGATCCCAGCCTTTTTTGGTGATGTAGTATTTCCATTCCGTCGTGGCATGGCGCGCCGTCAGCTTCCAGGTGAACGTGTTCGTGCCGCCGCTCAGGTTGACTTTGCTCCAGCGCGTCGCGGATTGCGCGTTCATCTCGGGGAAGGCGCCTGCGCCCGTAATTTGGCCGTCTGCCGGGCCGCCTGTCGGGAAGTTGCCTTTGGCCTCAAGGCTCTGGGGCTCGTACTGGATTGCGCCGCAGCCGGTGTTGACGCCGGTGCTGCACAGCTTGGAGCGGCTGGACGGGGAATCGATATAGCCATGTGCGGAAGCGCTTCCAGCAAAAGCCTTCGCGCAGGCGAGGGCCAGCAGCATCAACGCGAAAGCGGCTGCCAGCTTCCAGATGAACATGCGGCTGTCATTCATTCGTACACTCATTAATCATGCCTCCTGTAAGATGGATAAATGAAGTTCCTTCTGTCTGATCCGTGGCGGGAACGGGGTTCCTCCGGGTCGGCGACAGGCCTCCTTTGCGATAAAGTGGGAGACATGGGAAGGTCTCTTGCTACCACAATAAGGCATTTAACGTGAAAGCAATAGGGGGAAAAATATTCATAGCAGGGGGTAAATAATGCTTTATCCAAACGAAGCGCAGGCAATTCCGCCTTTGCGGCTCTTCCCGGCGGGAGGCGGAATTGTGCTTCGGCGGATGCCGAAGGAGCGCATGCGCAAAAAGACCGTATCCGCCTTAGGCGGATACGGTCTGATTCCAGCAAGCTCCGGCAAGGGGGCTCCGTCAGCTGCCGCTCTGCAGGCCCGCGGCAACCTCCCGGATCTGATCCAGGTGGCGCGCTTCATGGAGCGGAATCAGCTCCACCCATTGCTTGGCGCTCATCGGCCCGAACGCAGGGTGGTCGAAGCCGTGGCTGTCCATGGCGTCGGTGCCGATGGACGAAGCCAGCGCTTCGAGCGTGCTTTGCCGCACGCCATTGAGAGCCTCAAGCGCGTCCGCGAGCGTATGGAAGCGCCCTGAAGGCTCGGCCTGGCTTGGAGCCTGAAGCTTGCGGGAGCGGTCCTTGACGAGCTCCAGCGGGGCAGGGCGGAGATCGCCGCGTTCCGGGGCCAGCAGCGAGGCCTGGATGCCCTGGACGATGCGGGCCTCCAGCAGCGACAGATGCTCCAGGATTTCCATGACGGACCAGCCGCCTCCTGCGGGCTTCTGCGTCAGCCGTTCAACGGGAATGGCATGGACCTCTTCCACAAGCTCCGAGCGGGTCATTTCCAGGGAGTCGATTACATTCATGGTCATAGCTCTCCTTTTTTGGGGGACAGGCGCAGGCTCATGCTCTGAGACGCTGCTCCTGAACACCGTGTTTTTTTACCGGCATGCCGGTCTGCAAATGATCGGAGGGGCGTCCTATTCGCCGCCCTCAGGCTCTACGTCGAACTCGGGCAGCGCCCATACCGAGACGCTGCCGCCATTCACGGGGAAATCGGCGAATCCGTCCTCGCCGATGACGATCCGCTCCGCGCGGGTGTTGGTAAGATCGACCCACACCTGGCCGGAGCGCTCCTCGCCGACGAACATCCGCTTGGAGCATTCCTCCTTGTTGCAGACCACGACCGCGCAGCCGGAGCGTTCGAATTCTTGCACGCCCCTGCGCACCCATCCGATCACGTTCGGATCGTCGAAGTAGTCGTCCTGATCGCCGTAAGCGCGGTGATAGCGGGCGTACAGCAGCGGATCGATGGCCATCTTCTTGCCTTCCACCGGCGCCTCTCCGCCGATGCCGTAATAATCTCCGTAGAAAACGACCGGATAGCCGTCCTTGCGGAGCAGGATAAGCGCATACGCGCTCTGCTTGAACCAGTCGTCCACCCACGATTCCAGCGCTTCTCCCGGCTGGGTGTCATGGTTGTCGACGATCGTCACCGCCTCCAGTGGGCGTTCCTTGACGATCGAGCCGTCGAAGATCGTGCGGAGGTCGAAGCCTTGACCGGCCTGGGCCGCTTCCTTGAACCGGTAATGAAGAGGGGCGTCGAACAGGTCGACGCTGCTCTCCACCGCATCCAGATAAGCGAGGCAATCCTCCGGAATGCTGTTCCAGAACTCGCCGACGATGTAGAACGGACCGTCCTGGTCCTCCTGGAGGGCACGGGCGAAATCACGGATGAACGTATGGTCGATATGCTTGATCGCATCCAGCCGGAAGCCGTCCACGCCGGTTTCCTTGACCAGCCATTTGCCCCACTTGATCATTTCTTCCCTGACCTCAGGGTTGTTGTAGTCGATGTTGGCGAACATCAGGTAGTCGTAGTTGCCGAACTGGTCGTCGACATTCTCGTTCCAGTCCTTGTTCTCGCCGAGGATGCGGTATACGCCGGTTGCGTCCCGCTTGGCGTCGAAGTCGGTTCCGTTGAAATGGTTGAAGTTCCAGGTGAAATCCGAGTATTTGCCGCCGCGTCCGGGGAACGTGAATTTCGTCCATCCCTCGATGTTGTGGGCATCGGAAATCTCCTCCTGGCGGTTGCCGCCTTCGACTTCGACCACCTTGAACTTCTCCTTCTCGTCCGCGCCGGCCTTATGGTTCATGACGAGATCCGCATAGACGGCGATGCCTTCCTGCTTGCAGGCCTGAATGGCTTCGAGCAGCTCCGCCTTCGTCCCGTATTTCGTACGGACAGCGCCCTTCTGGTCGAATTCGCCCAGATCGTACAGGTCGTAGATGCTGTAGCCGTTGTCCTCCGGAGAGGAGGCTTTGGTGGCGGGAGGGATCCAGACGGCATCAATGCCGGCCGCCTTCAGCTCGGCGGACCGTTCCTTGAGCCGCTGCCAATGGCGGCCGTCGGCGGGTACATGCCATTCAAAAAACTGCATCATCGTATGGTTGCGCTCCATCGTGCGGAAATCACCCTTCTGCTTGTCGTTTCCGCATCATTAACCTTCGGAGGCGGCCGGTTAATCAATGCCTTACTCAATCTGAATGAGCTGGTCAGGGAGCGAGCCCCTTGGCCAGAAACGCGATCGTCGCTTCGAGCTCGGCCTGCTCGTCCCAGCCGCGGGCATTCCGCTCGGCGGCGACCAGATGGGCGAGGATGTAGCCCATGATGCCGGAGGCGGTGAGCCGGAGAACGGTCAAGGGCGGCAGCGGGGCGAGGCTGCCCTCGTCCTGGAACTTCCGGATGACCGACAGCAGCTGGGGAAGGACGAGCGGCATCAGCGTTTCCTTGGCCTGCTGCTGAAGCTCGGGGTGGAAGGGGAGCTCCTGGAGCAGCACCTTGAACAGCCGCTTGTTCTGGGAAATAAACTGCAGCCGGTTCGTAGCGACGGCCCGGAGGAACTCCTCGTAGGTGCCGTAGCGGGTGTGGAGCACGTCCTTGAATTCCCGCAGCAGGAAAGGCGCCAGCAGCTTGATGATCGCCGGCTTCACGATCGTCAGCAGCAGGTCCTTCTTCGTCTTGTAGTGGCGGAATATCGTGCCTTCGGCAACGCCCGCCCTGGAGGCGATCTCGCTCGTGGAGGAGGAGGCATACCCTTTCTCGGCGAACAGATCCGCGGCGGCGGCGATGATGCGCGCCTGCTTGTCGGTCATCTTGCCCCCGCCGCTCTGCAGCAGCTCCTCCAGCCATGGTTCTCTCTCATCGTTCATCATGCCAACTCCTTATGCCGTCCATCGTAACACAGCCGGCAGGCTCGTTTAAATGGAGCGCTGCTTCTTGAGCGCCAGCACATTGAGCAGGGCGAACACCAGGGAGAAGCCGAACAGCACGGCGAGATCAAGCCATATGGAGGCAAGCCCTTCTCCCCGCAGCATGACGCCCTTCAGCGCGTCGGCGCCGTAATAGAGGGGCATGACGAGGCTGAGCTGCCTCAGCCATTCATTCATGGCATCGAGGCTGAACAGGCCGGAGAAGAACACTTGCGGCACGATGACGAGGGGAATGAATTGAATGATCTGGAACTCGTTGCCCGCATAGGTGGAGAGGAGCGTGCCGAGAGTGAGCGCCGTCAGCGCCAGCAGCAGGTTCACAAGCATGAGCAGCCAGAAGGAGCCCTCCATATACAAGCCAAGCACCGACGTGGAGTACCAGGCGATGAGGGCGGCTTGGAGCAGGGTGAACAAGCCGAATCCGCCCAGATAGCCGGCGACGACCTCCCATCTGCGGATCGGCGTGGCCAGCAGCCGCTCCAGCGTCCCGGTCGTCCGCTCGCGCAGGAAGGAAACGCCCGCCAGCAGGAAGACGAAGAAGAACCCGAACAGGCCGACGAGCACGGGGCCGAAGGAGTCGAAGGAGCTGAGGGCGGCGGAGCCGTGCAGGTAGGCGACCTGCAGCTTGCCGTCCATGCCCCCGGATGCAGCCGTGTCAGGGGAAAGGGCTTGCTGGAGAAGTCCGAGCGACGCCTTCGATACGGCAGGATCGGTACCCTCCAGCGTGATGCGCGGCGCGGCGCCTCCCAGATCCAGCAGAGCGTCGATATCCCCCTGCTCCAGAGCGGTCTCTCCTTCCTCCGGATCCGCATACCCGCGGATGGTCGCTCCGGCTTGCTGAAGCCTTTCGGACACGGACGCCTGGGAAGCTCCGGAGCCGGAGACGAGACCGATGGAAGGAGCCGGGGACGAGCCGCCGAAGACGAAATGCATGAGCGTCAGCACGAGCAGCGGCGCCAGGAACAGCAGCGCGAGCGTGCGCTTGTCGCGTAGGAACTGGCGGATGATGCGGTAGGCGAGGGCGCGTGTCCTCATGCGGTGGCACCTTCTCCCATGGCGATGAACGCCTGCTCGATGCTGGAGGCGCCGCTGCGCTCCATCAGCTCGCGCGGAGATCCGGAGGCGGTCAGCTCGCCGCTGCGGATGAAGGCGATGGAATCGCATTTTTCGGCTTCGTCCATGACGTGGGTCGTCATCAGAATCGTCGTGCCGGCGTCCCGCAGCTGCAGCAGCTCCCGCCAGATGGATTGGCGCAGCACGGGATCGATGCCGACCGTCGGCTCGTCGAGCAGCAGCAGCTCCGGCTCGTGCAGCAGCGAGATGGCCAGCGACAAGCGCCGCTTCATGCCTCCGGAGTAGGCTGCGACGCTCTTGTGGAGATGGTCGTCCAGAGCGACGAGCGCCATCACGGCGGCGATTCTTTCCTGCAATCGGCTTCCGCGGAGCCCGTAGAGCTTCCCGAAGAAGAGCAGATTGTCCTTCGCGGTCAGATCGGCATAGAGGGCGTCCGACTGCGCCATATACCCGATGCGCTGGAGCACGGGCAAGGCGGGCATGCTGCGGCCAAGAACCGTCACCTCGCCTTCATCCGCTCTATCGATGCCGGCAAGCAGCTTGACGAGCGTGGTCTTCCCGGAGCCCGACGGGCCGAGCAGTCCTGTCAGGCGGCCGCGAGGAAGCTGCAGGCTGAGATTTCTCAGCACTTCACGCTTGCCCAGACGGCGTGTAATCTGCCGCAGATCGGCGGCTGGAAGCGTCGGATTTTCCATGGATGCTTCATCTCCTTCTGATAAGTGATTACTCACATTTATTTTAAGCGAACTAGAGAAATATAGAAGGCTTTCCTTTTCGGCGCCTATCCCATGCCTAACGGATGCCTATCTCACGTACGCATGGAAGGGGACGGCTCCATCGCTGCCGCCGTCCGGCGCAGCCGGCTCCGGTCCTGCGGGCAAGCCGTCCTATTCTCTATTAGGCCCCTTGGCTGCTGCCCCACAGCGTCAAAAGCGGTCCTTCCCTTCCGTAGACGGGATCGGAGGCGGGCATCGGCACGAGCCGGATCTCCTCCAGCACGCGCGGACGCTCGCCGGGCCCGCCTGTGCGGATGTTGTAATCCATGCCTCCGGGATAACCGCCGGAGATCAGGAAATCGGCGCTAGCCTGAAGCTTCTTGTGTCCGGTTCCGGCCGGCAGGACAATGACGTCGCCCGCCCGTACCTCGACGGTGTCTCCCTGCTCTCCTCCCAGCCGGAGCCTGGCGCTGCCGCGCGCGACGCCGAGCGCCTCATGGGCATTGCTGTGGTAGTGATGATAGGAGAAGACCCCGTTCGTCCACGTATTTCCCCAGCCGTTGGAGGCGAAGAGAAGCTCCATCCGTCCCGGCTCGGAGACGGCCCGAGGATAGAGAAGGACGGGGAGGCGGGGATGGTTGGGAATGCTGCCGTCATCGCGGAATGAAAACGTTCGGACGCAAGGGCGATGCTCGGGACCGGGTTTCATGGCGGACCTCCTTGGTTTTGCGGTTATGAGGCTATCATACCCGCGGCGCGGTGCCGGCAACCTTTTCTTCCCGCGCGCGGCGGCTTCGCCAGATTCACGCCGGGCTCTTTCGAGGTAAGAGAGAGAAAGACTTCATGACGGTCGAATACGGAAGAGCCGAAGGGAGAACTGGGAATGGAAGAGCGGGTATATGGACACGACGAGGGACGGGAATTGCCGGAAGCGGATCGCGTTCGGAAAATGGCCGAGGAGGCCATGCAGGGCGAGGCGGATGCCATGATCGAAGCGGGGCGTGCGGCGGCGGCCGGATTGCCTGCCGGAGCGGCTTCATCCGAAGCATCCGCTGCTCCCGCCTCCGCATCGCTGACGGATGGGAGCGCATCGTACGCGGCGGCCTTCTCGGATGGCTCCGAGGACGGAGCAAGCGCGGCGGCGCCCTCGGGAGGGGATGCCGCGGATGCTTATGCCGCCGCTGCCGAGCTGGATCAGGCGTCGAGCCAGCAGAGCGCCGGCGCTCTGCTGGTCCACCCGGCGGAAGGAGGCTCCATGTGCGCGCTTGCAGCCGGCATGGATGATTCCCGGGCGGACTCCGGCCTGCTCTCGCCTCCTCTCGAGGAACGCCTGAACGAGCTTCTGCCCATAGCTTCCGGCTGGGAAGTGGAATGGAGACGAGCCGCGGAGGCGCAGTACGAGCAGCATATGGCCGAGATCGGCAGGGAGCTCGACCAGGATATTCTGATCGCGCTCGTCGGCGACGTGAACGCGGGCAAATCCTCGACCCTCAACCGCATCGTCGGCGAGACGGTGGCGGGAGTCGGGGCGGAGCCTGGAGAAACGGCCGATATCCGCCCGTACCTGTTCAAGGAGCGGATCTTCTTCGTCGATACGCCGGGCTTGAACGACGTGCGGGTGGAGAATTCGCAGCAGACGATGGACTACTACCGTCAGGCGGACATCATCCTGTTCTTCCTGAATGCAGCCGGAACGGTCTATTCGGAGGCGGAGAAGCGCTCCTTCGAGGCCATCCGGGACACGAATCCCAATATTCTGATCGTGCTCAACAAGATCGATGCGGCGGACGAGGTCGATCGCATCGCCGCTAGGGTGAAGCAGGAGACCGGAGGCAAGTACGATGTCGTTCCCGTCTCCTCCCGCACCGGCGAGAATATCGAAGCGCTGAGGGCCGCCATTCTGGAGCTGCTCCGAAAAAAGTCCAAGGATCTGCTGTTCGCGAAAAATCTCAAGGAGAAATCGGCGGCGGCTAACAAGTGGATCCTGGGAGCGGCCGCATCCGCGTCGGCTATCGGCGCGGCTCCGATTCCCGGAGCGGATATCGTGCCGATCACGGCGGTGCAGATCGGACTGCTTACGCGGCTGGCCGTCTTGTACGGCAAGCCGATCAGCAAGGAGACGGCGCGCGAGCTCGTCGTCGCCACGGTGGTCGGCAATATCGGCAAAAGCGTATTCAGGCAAGTGCTGAAGCTGTTTCCCGGAGCGGGGTCCGTAGCCGGGGCTTCGGTGGCCGGAGCGATGACGCTGGCGCTCGGCTATGCGGTCAAGTATGCCTACGAGAACAATATGGATATCAATGCCGCTACGATCGGCAAGCTGTACGGCATGTTCCGCAAGCAAGCCAAAGGGTAGGACGGCTTTGCTGAACGGGGCCTTGCGATCGGGGCAAAGGATGGAGACAAGGCCTGCCGGAGCGTTGCTGCCGGCGGGCTTTTTGATGCGCGCGGAGTCTTCGGGGAAGCCGGGTCCGAGCCCGATGCGGATGAAGGCCGGATTCCCGCCGAAAATAGTTTTCCCAATGGCTAATACAAACGGTTCAAGCCGCCGAATGAAGGGTAAAGAAAGTCCATATGCCTATCGGCATCCTATCATCCATCGATTTCTATACCAGCCGCGGGGAAGTGTCGTTTTTGAGTACAATAGCCCACCTAACACCTGAGAGCACGCAAGTGCTGGAGGGGAATTCCGTCCTGGCTGCGCTTGAGCAGGCTTTGGCGATGATCGAGTTCGATGCCCAAGGAAATGTGCTTTGGGCCAATGAAAACTTTGCCGCGGCGATGGGATACCGGAAGGACGAGCTGCCGGGCCTGCATCACAGGAAGTTCTGCACGGCTGAATTTGCGGCAAGCGACGCCTATCCGAAGCTGTGGACCGAGCTCAGGGAAGGCCGCAAATTCCAGGAGAAGATTCAACGTCTGGCCAAGGATGGGAGCCGGCTGTGGCTGGAAGCGACCTATATGCCGATCATCGGAGCCGGCGGCTGCGTGGAGGCCGTCTTGAAGGTGGCGACCGACATTACGGATCGCGAAGCCGCAGCTGCGGGCGTGAAGGAGAAGCTGACGGAAATGGCGGAGGAGCTGCTGGAGCGGACAGAAGCGGGCATTCAGCGCAATGAGCGCATTGCCTCGACGTTCGAGGAGCTGGTCGAGGACAGCGAGTCGAAGCTCGGCTTTCTTCTGGATCTGGAGCAGCAGGCGGAAGCGGTCGGCGGCATCGTCCAGATCATCGGTGAGATATCGTCCCAGACGCATCTGCTCGGCCTGAACGCGGCGATCGAAGCCGCCCATGCCGGGGAGCATGGACGCGGGTTCAATGTCGTGGCCACGGAAGTGAGAAAGCTCGCCCAGAGAGTGCAGACCTCCGCCAAGGAGATCGAGGAGACGGTCGAGACCATATCCGGAAAGATCGGCCGGCTGAGCCAGGACACCCGCAGGTCGCAGTCCGCGATGCGGGACAGCCGGGCCCGGATCCGGGAGGCCGTGGCCGAGTTCCATTCGATCGGAGAAGCTGCGGAGCAGTTGGAAGTCGAAGCCCAGGCTTTGAACCGGCTCCTCTGAGCGGCTGTCTGTCTGCAGGGTGACATTTGAGTTCCACGGCAAAAAGGCGCCAAGGCGCCTTTTTGCCGTTCGGCAGGCCGAGCCGTCCTTCGACTGCCGCCGGCTCTGCCTGCACCGTTCCAAGCGGCGGCGCAGCTCATTGCGCAGCCGGCAGTTGTGCGCATGCCGCCCGTACCGCGGCTGCGGAGAGCGGAGAACATAGAAATCAGGCGCTAGCTTCCTGCTGCCTGGGCTCGAACGTGCGGCAGCCCGCGTCCTCGGCCTTGCGGTCCGTCCGCTCGCCAGCCAGCGCCACTGTGATCGCTGCCGCCGTGCAGACATTGTTGAGAGACCAGTTCTTGCAGCTGCTGACCTCGCATGATACTTCGCATGCCATTGCATTCACCTCCGTCTCCATGCTGCTGGATACCTGTCCCTAATAGGGTATGCAGGCTGCCGGACCGGCATGACTCGCATGGATGCGGAGAGGACTTTGATTCTCCTGCAACCTTCCCGTGTATATACCGTCTGAAAGGGTAAGCAGGGTGCGCACCTGAAGCAAGAGCTGAATCTAGGGAGGAACGACATGATGAACAAGACTTGGAAACGAACCGCAGGCTCTCTCCTGGCTTTGACGATGGCTCTCTCCGGAGGCGGCGCTGTATTTGCCCTCGAAGGCCAGCCGGCACCCGCTGCAGGCGAGGCTGCCATAACCGCCGTTCCCGCCAATGCGGCAGCGGTCAAGAAGATGTACAACGAATATATCAGGCTGGCATCCAGCTCCAAGACGCTGAGCCAGGCCGTTGCCTATTTGAACAAGCATATCGGTGAAGCCGACAAATGGACGGGCTCCATGATGGTGCTGCGTCTGGAGAACGCGCAGACTGCCGGGCTGGAATCCCTGCAGAACCGCATCGCCGCGAGCTCCGTGCAGAAGTCGATCGACGCCGCTTGGCGCAAGGGAAGCAGCGGCTCGATCGACTCGCTGATCAAAAACGCGGCTGACGAGAAGACGAAGAAGCTGCTCGGCGAAGCCCGCAGCCAAGGCTACCGCATCTCCACGGCGGAAGGGATGTACTTCCCCGAAATCGATTATGTGTCCTATGAAGCCTACAAGTCCCACGTCGGGGCCGACATCGCCGCTTATATCGCCATGATGTCCCTTGAGACGTCGAAACCGACGCTTAGAGATGCGGCGATCATCATCGGATGGGGAGAGCTGCTGCAGCGCAACCTGGCCCAGGAGAAATTCCTGCGCAGCTATCCGTCCTCGAACCGCAAGGCCAAGGTGGAGTCCATGTACCGCCTGACCAAGTGGAACGTCTTTTATGGCAGCAACAATACGCCTTTGTTCGATTACGAAAGCAAAGTCATCAACGCCAAGGCGGTTGAAGCCTACAAGAAAGCCGTGGCGGACGGAGATGTCTCCAAGAGCCCGCTGCTGCTCAAGCTGTCCAACTTCCTCAAGGTGTCCGACCGCAATGGCGGCAAGCTGACCGATGAGCTGAGTCTCTGGAGAAGCAAGCAAATTCCGATGCAGTACAACTGAGCGCTCCCTGAAGCATCGACAGCCGGCCGGATTTCCCGGGCCGGTTTTTTTGTCGCTGGCGGCCCCGTGTCCGGCTGGCGGCAAGCGATGCGGCCGCCCCGTTCAGCCGCGAAGCCCTCTTGCGCCGATGATTCCGGTATGGGCTTGCCATCTTTCGGGAAGGCTCTTTTAACAGCGAGACAGGAAAGGCGTTTCTAAATCCGGGAAACCGTTGAAGGAAGAACATGAGGTTTACTATACGGGAAAGGGATGAGGACATGGAATCATTCGCGGAGAAGGACAAGTCGGTGCGCGATGGAGCCGAGAGCGAGGAGGCCGAAGTCGGCAAGGGGGGCGCCGAAGTGCCGAGCGAGACGGTCGAGCAGCAGGACGATCCCGAGCCGGAAGGCGGCAAGGCAAGCGGCCAATCCGGGCTGAACGCTTAATACATCTGCAAAAGGGTATCCGGCCGCGCGGCCGGATACCCTTTTTTTCCTACCCTCTCAAGCTGCTCCTGCCAGGCTGCCGGCTCTCTTCCCCTGCGCTCTCGCGGAGGCGGGCGGCTAGGCGCGAGCGCTCCTTGCGGAGCTTCCAGGCCGCTTCCCACAGCTGGGCGCGGATCTCGTCGTTCTCCGCTTCCTTCAGGCGGCCGTAAAGGCCTTCCAGCCTGCGGTTGATTTTCTCGAACTCTCTGCACAGCTGCGAACGGGCCTGATCCCGGAGCAGCTGCTCGTGGAAGCTTTCTTTGTCCTGCAGCTGCCGCAGCAGCTCGAGCCGCCATGGATCGTCGCCGATCCGTACGGCGTAATTGTACAGATCCAGCTGGTCATCCATCCACTGAGCATACTTTTGCGCATTCGTCATCGGCGTCTCTCCTGTTCTCCAAACCCATTTATACCGACTATTATACTCGGTTATAAAGGAAGCGCAACCCTTCCTCCGCTGTCGGGCAAGCGCGGAGGGGCGCTTGCCGGCTGCTGCCAGAAGAAAGATTCGGCTTCGGGACAGCGGATTTCATGAAGACGGAGCGGTGATGACGCGGTTCCTTCCCTGCTCTTTGGCTGCATATAAGGCTTGGTCGGCGGAGCGGAACAACATCCGGCAGGCATCCTGCACGGGCAGTGCCGCGCTGCCGAAGCCGGCGACGTCGAAGCCGGCGACGCCGAAGCTTGCCCGGATGCCGAGCGGCCGTCCGTCCGGGTCGAGGGCAGGTGTGCTCTCCAGCGCCATGCGGATGGATTCCGCCAGCTGCCCGGCCGTGAAGCTGGCGATGCCGGGCAGCAGCAGCACGAATTCCTCGCCGCCGTAGCGGGCGAACAGGTCGCCGGGACCGAGCAGGGAGCTGCAAACGGAGACGGCGTGCAGCAAGGCGGAATCGCCGGCTTCATGGCCTAGCGTGTCGTTGATGCCTTTGAAGTGGTCGATGTCGAACAGGATCATCGAGACGGGAAGTCCGTCGCCGGAGCAGCGGACAAGCGCTTCCTCCGCTTCGCGCATGAAGGCGCCGCGGTTGAGAATGCCCGTCAGCGGGTCGCGGGAGGCCAGCCGCTTGAGCTCCTCCTGCATGCTTCGCCTCTCCGTGATGTCGCTCAGCACGAGCAGGCAGCCGCCGGCATGTCCGCCGCCTCTTGAGATGGGAGCGGCGTAGACCTCGCACCAGCGAGGCTCTTCGCCTGGCAGCGAAGGGCTCGCGAACGAATATGGCTTGCCCGGCTGCTCCCAGGCGCTGCGGAAGGCGGCGGCGGCTCCGTCCGGAAGCTCGAGGCTGCCCAGGCTCTGTCCCAGGGCGGAGCGTGCCAGCGCGGGCAGCAGAACGCGGGCGGAACGGTTGCTGTCGAGCAGCCGCCAGGAAGCGTCCAGCACGAGCACGCCTTCGCCCATGCTCTCCATGACGTTTTCCCGCGCGACGGGAAGCAAGGCCATCTTGTCCGTGGACAGGAAGGCATAGACGAACAGAAGGCTCGTGAAGCAGAGCACGACCGGCACGGGATCGACTCCGTTCGGACTGAAGCCCAGCAAGTAGAGGAGCGAGGCTGTGATCGGAAGCAGGATGCCTGCGAACAAAGCGATCAGCTGGCGGCGGTAGGTTTCGTTTCCGGGACGGAGCAGCGCCTGGAACACGAGGCAGAGAGCCGCGAATAGGGTGCCGAAGGTGTAGCAGCCATGGACCACGTACCATTCGCCCATCGTGAAATCCATCGTCGGCATGGACGAATCCCCATGGAAGTAGATGTCCTGGTAGAAGAGATGATGATGGCTGTTGGTCAGAACAAGGAGAAAGGTGATGGAGGGTATGACGAACAGAAGCCAGCGTCCCCAAGCGGGAATCAGGTCGGCCTTGCCCAGAAAGTGGAGCGCGAGCAGCAAGGTGAGCACCGCGGAGAAAGGCATCCCCGCATACTGGACGGTCGTCCAGAGCATCATGCCGTCGAGAGTCTCGGACGTCTTCTCCAATGCGGCCCCGAACGTATAGAAGGAATTGGCCAGCGCCATCAGGATGAAGACTCGCTTGCCCGGGAACAAAGCCCTGCCCATGAGGGCATAGAGGGCGACAAAAACGTTCAGGACGCCGGCCAGAGCCGTCAGAACGATATAAGTAGAGGTAAAGGCTGTCACGTCATACATCCCGTTCCAGTGGAATCTAGTTTCCTCAGCGTAGCACAGCCGCAGGCTCGATGGAACAGCGAATGTGACGATATGCCGCAATATTGATGGAAAAGGAAGGAAAAAAGCCCCGGAAAGGGGCTTTTCATCTCCAGGAGCGTCTGAATTCCAGCTTCCTGCCCGATAGCGGGTTAGGAAGCAGAGCCAAGGCTAGAGCGCGCGTCCCGCCGCTGCCGCTCCGCTGCCGGCTCTCAGCAGGTCCAGCAAAGACTCGTTGAACAGGGCCGGCTCATCGTAGAGCATCGCATGGCCGCTTTCCTCGAAGCGGATCATGGTGGAGCCGTGGATGCGCGCCTTGATCTCCTCGGCCAGCTCGAACGGGCAGATCTCGTCCTTGACTCCCTGGAAGATCGTCGTCGGCACGCTGATGTTCGAGAGATCATGCCGCAGGTCTTCGTCGCGGAGCGATTCCATCGCCCGGATCGTGCCATGCGCGGACGCCTCCAGGCAAAGCAACGACAGATAGGCCTCGAATGGAGGCGAGGGCTTCCGGAGCGTGAATGTGGCGCCGAAGTCGCTGATCATCGCCGGACGGTCGCGGTAAGCCTCGTTGATCATCTCGTCGACCATTTCCGGCGGCGTGCCGTAAGGGAAGCTCTCGGATTGCGTGAAGCGCGGCGCGGCGGCGCCCGCCAGAATGAGGCGCTGCACGCCATGCTGCCGGTGGCGGCTCATGTACCGTACGGCGATCGCACCGCCCATTGAGAAGCCGAACAGGGTGAACGACGAGAGGCCGAGCTTGTCCACGACGGCCCTCACATCATCCGCCATGCGGTCATAATCATAGCCTTCCCATGGGGCGTCGGATTTGCCGAAGCCGCGGAAGTCGATGCCGATGTAGCGGCAGCCGTTTTTCGGGAGAAGCACGGATTGGGTCTCGAACATGCGCTGGCTGGCCGGCCAGCCGTGCAGGAACACGACCGGATGGCCTTGGCCGAGGTCCTCGACGTACAAGCGGACGTTCGGCTCCGCTTCGATATAGGTTCCCATTGGTAAAAACCTCCTTGAGATCTTGTGTTTTAGTCGGGCTGCATCCTGCAAGTCGGGAAGGATGCGGAGCGAGCTTGCTTGTCCCCTTCTTACCCGGCACGGCGCATGGCGACGCGCCGGCTCCGGTTCCCGGCCGGAAGCCGGGTCCGTCTGAACGGCGGAGGTAGTTCCGGAGCGGGCGTCGATCGGGGACTGGCCGGCGGGATCGTGCGGGGTGCCGGTTCGTGCTACAATGGAGGAACGAGTGTTCGCAGAAGGAATCGGAAAGGGGACGGCGCGGATGGAACGGCTTGAAGCGGAGGAGAGCGGAGCGGAGCAAGCCCGCGGAACGGATGCAGGCGGACCGAAGCAGGCTGCGGAAGCGTCCGCAGGCCCGAATGCTGCCGATTCGGCAGCGGCGCCGGAAGCGCTGGGGAACCCGGAAGCGGCGGAAACGCCGGAAGCGCAGGGAAAACCGGAAGCGGCGGAAACCGCGCCAACGGTTCGAATCGCGGTAAGGGCGCTGGCCGAATATGCCTGCCGCAGCGGCAGCATCGAGGCCGGCTTCCGCAGCCTGACATCCTTGACGGAAGGGACCCGGATCCACAAAGCGGTTCAGGCTGAATACGGAGAAGGCAGCCAGCGCGAGGTGTTTCTGCGCATGGAGATGGCCCTGGGCGGCGTGGATTGGACCGTGGAGGGACGCTGCGACGGCTTGCTCGCCGAAGAAGGCGGTCCCGTCATCGACGAGATCAAGTCGACCTCCGGGAGGCTGGAGGATCTGGGAGAGGAAGGCCACCGGGTCCACTGGATGCAAGCCCGGGGCTACGCCTATATCTATGCCGTGCAGCAAGGCCTGGAACGGATGGACGTCCAGCTCACCTATGTGCAGGTCGACTCGGGAGCGGCGTCACGGATCCGGCGGAGCTTCGCGCTGGACGAGCTGCGGGAGGGAATGTTCTGGATGCTGGAGCAGTACGCGCCCTTCGCCCGGATGCTGCGACGGCATCGTCTGGAGCGGAATGCCAGCCTGGAGCGGCTGGAGTTCCCGTTCCGGGGCTTCCGTCCCGGTCAGCGCAAGCTGTCCGCCGCCGTCTACAAGACGCTGGAGGACAAGGGAGGGCTTTTCGCCAAAGCTCCTACCGGCATCGGCAAGACGATGTCGGTGCTCTGGCCCGCTGTGCGCGCCCTCGGAACGGGTGCGGCTGCACGGCTGTTCTATCTGACGGCGCGTACGACGACGCGGGCTGCCGCCGAGGATGCGGTCCGCCGCATGGAAGAGCAAGGACTGAAGCTCCATGCCGTCACGCTGACGGCAAAGGAGAAGATCTGCCTGCAGGAGACCGTCAGCTGCCGCAAGGAAGACTGCCCGTTCGCGGACGGATACTACGACCGGATCAACGGCGCGGTGCTGGATTTGATGGAGCATGAGACGCTGATGACGCGCGAGGCCATCGAGCGGTACGCGCTCAAGCACCGGGTGTGCCCGTTCGAATTTTCCCTTGAGGCGGCCTATGCCTCCGATGCCGTCATCTGCGACTACAACTACATCTATGATCCCAAGGTATCGCTGAAGCGGTTTTTGGCCGAGCAGGCCAAGGGGACCGCGCTGCTTGTCGACGAGGCGCATAATCTGCCCGACCGCGCCCGCTCCATGTACAGCGCGGAGCTCGACAAGGCGCCTTTCCTGGCGCTTCAGCGGGCTTACAAGGGTTTGTCCGCCGGGCTGTCCGCCGCTGCCAAGGGCGTCAACGCGGCGTTCATCGCTCTGCGCAAGGAAGCGGAGGCTGGAGCTGCCGCGGGCGGCGGAGGGCTGCGTCCGGCAGGTCCGGGCGCCTATGTATCGGAAGCTCCTCCGCAGCAGCTGCTGGAATCGGTCCAAGCGTTCATCGCGCAGGCGGAGCCGCATCTGGCGGCAGGCGGGGATGAGAGCGGAGCGGAGAACGCGGCGATGCTGCTCGAAGCCTACTGGGCGGCCAAAGCGTTCGCAGCTGCCGGGGAGTGGATGGACGAGCGGTTCGTTGCGATGGCCGAGCTGGCAAGAGGCGGCGTGAAGGCGAGAATCATGTGCCTCGATCCGTCCCATCTGCTGCAGCAGACGGGCAAGGCCTACGGAGGACGCGTGTTTTTCTCCGCGACTCTGTCGCCGCTGCCCTTCTACATGGATCAGCTCGGCGCCATGGAGGAGGATCGCTCCTTGACGCTGCCGTCCCCGTTCGGACGGGAGCAGCTTGAGGTCCGCCTCGTGCCGCTGTCCACGCGTTATGCCGACCGCGGCGCCACGCTTCAGCCGCTCGCCCGCCTGCTGCTGGAAGCTGTGCGGGAGAAGGGAGGCAACTGGCTCGCCTTCTTCCCCTCCTATGCTTATATGAACGCCGTATACGGACAGCTTCTGCTGGAATTGAATTCCGGCAGCTCCGACGCGCTGCATGCGGCAGATAAGCCTGCGGGTGCCGGAGAGCCTGCCGATGCCGGAGAGCCTGCCGATGCCGGAGAGCCTGCGGGTGCCGGAGAGCCTGCGGAAGAAGCGCTGTTCCCTGCGCGGTTGGAAAGCCAGGGCAAGGAGCGCGGCTTGCGGCTGCGCCTTCAGAGGCCCGACATGGACGAGGAGGCGAGGGATCGCTTCCTCGCCGCTTACCAGCCTCCGAAGCCCGGAGGCGATGCCCTGCTCGGCATGGCCGTCATGGGCGGCATCTTCTCCGAGGGCGTTGATCTCGCCGGCGAACGGCTGGAAGGCGTCGCGGTCATCGGCGTCGGGCTGCCCCAGCTCGGTCCCGAACGCGACCTGCTTGCCGCCTACGAGAAGAAGCAAGGCAGGAGCGGCTTCGATTACGCCTATGTCTATCCCGGCATCAGCAAGGTTCTGCAGGCAGGCGGGCGTCTCATCCGTTCCGAGAGCGACACCGGCGTCCTGCTGCTCGTGGACGACCGCTATATGCAGCCCCGCTATCAGCGGCTGCTGCCGGAAGAATGGCGAAGGGAAGGGGAGGAGTAGGGCTCGACGGGCAGGGCAAGCCAAATCAAGCGGCTTCCATCCCTCCTTCTGGAGGAAGCCGTCTCTTCCGCCGACCGGATAGATTCAGCCCGTGGCTGCTGCCCTTGGTTCGGGCTTTCACGGGTCGAGAAGGCGCGCCATCGGTTGAGGAATAGAGAGCGGAGCCCGCAGCAGAGAGATCTGCTTGCGGGCTCTTCCTTTTCATACATGCATGGACCGGAGAATCGCAGCTGCTCGTTGCCAGTCGCTTGGCGGTTCGCCTTCGCCTCCAGGAGCTCCATTCTCCGCGCTCGACGGCGTGACCGGCGTCCGGCATCCATCCCGTTGCTCTTCAAGGAGCTCCCAGTCATCCTGCGGCTGCCGCCGCTTTCCTATCGAATCCTTCCTTCCGTTCTCAATCGTACTTCCCGCTCATATCCTGCAAGTACAAGCTTGGAGAATTTATCTTCATGCCCGCCTGCGGACAAGCAGGAGAATCCGGATGGAAAGAGAAATAGTCCGGATTGATAATTATACCATTGGGTTAATTAATGGCTATGGTTAAGCTTTCCTCTATGTCTATTTTCAGCCTGGCAGATCGGATAATGGGAGCGGTGATGGGATGGTTGTGGGGAAAAGGGCTGTCATAATCGGCGCCGGACCGGGCGGGCTGGCGGCAGCGATGCTGCTGGCCGCCCAGGGTGTGGACGTGACTGTCGTGGAGAAGCAGCCGTATGTGGGAGGGAGAACCTCGGGCCTGCGCCTGGGAGCATACAGCTTCGACCGCGGGCCGACGTTCCTCATGATGCTTCCCGTCATGGAGGAGCTGTTCCAGCGCAGCGGGCGCAGGCTGCAGGATTATGTGGAGCTGAGGCGCGTCGACCCGCTGTACACATTGAAGTTCGGAGAGAAGGAGTTTTCTCCCGGCGGCAGCCACGGGGACACTGCGGCCCATGTCGAGGAGCTGTTCCCGGGCAATGGGGCGAGCTACCTCCGGTTCATGGAGCGCGAGCGCAAAAAGCTAGCCGCCCTCCTGCCGCTGCTGCGGCAGCCCTTCTCGCGGCGGTCCGACTATCTGTCGGGACGGATGCTGCGCGCGCTCCCGAAAATGGATGTCCTGGACACCGTCCACAGCCGGTTGTCCAAGTATTTTACGGATGAGCGGCTGCGCTGGGCGTTCTCTTTCCAGTCCAAATACCTCGGCATGTCGCCTTGGGAATGTCCCGGGGCCTTCACGATGCTGAGCTTCCTGGAGCATGAATACGGACTCTACCATCCTGTCGGAGGCTTGCACCGGCTCTGCGAGGCGATGGCGCAGGTGGCGCGCGAGCATGGAGGCGTCATCCGCACCGGAATCGGGGCGGAGCGGGTCCTGCTGCACGCCGGCCGCGCCGCGGGCGTCCTTCTGGAGGACGGTACGGCCGTCGAAGCGGACGATGTCGTCATCGGAGCCGATTACGGACATGCCGTCAGCACGCTGTTCGGGCCGGGTGAGCTTCGCCGTCATGCGCCGGCCAAGCTGGAGAAGAAGAAGCTGAGCCTCTCCACATTCATGCTGTATCTGGGCATCGGGGCTCCGCTGCAGCTTCCCCACCACAAGATCGTGTTCGCCGAAGATTACCGCCTCAATGTGGATGACATGACCAAGCGGCTCCGGCTGTCCGAGAACCCGTCCGTCTACATCCACAATCCGTCGCGGCTGGATCCGACCTTGGCTCCGGAAGGCAAATCGGCCGTGTATCTGCTGATGCCGGTGCCCAACAACCGGTCGGGCATCGATTGGGAGCGGGAAGCTCCCGGCATCCGCAGAAGGATGCTGGACGTACTCGCCCGGGAGAGCGGCCTGGCGGAGATCGACAGCCTGATCGAGGAGGAACGGATGCATACGCCTGCGGACTGGGAGAGCGGGTCGTTCGTCTACCGGGGAGCGACCTTCAATCTCGCCCACAGCCTGGATCAGATGATGTATATGCGGCCGCATAACAAGTTCCAGGATGCGGAGCATTGCTTCCTCGTCGGCGGCGGCACCCATCCCGGCAGCGGATTGCCGACGATCGTGCAGTCGGCGATGATCAGCGCGGAGCTGCTGCTGGGGCAGTACGAACGGCAGGCGCGGACGGCTGCTCCTGCGCCGCTGCAGGCGAGGAGGGCGGGGCGATGAGGATTGCCGTCATCGGCGCCGGTGTCGGCGGGCTGGTCTCGGCGCTGCTGCTGCGCCGGCAGGGACACGACATCGACATCTACGAGAAGGAGGCGGTGCCGGGAGGACGGCTGGCCTACGAAGCCGACGAGTCGGGCCTGTACCGGATCGACCGGGGGCCGACGATCGTCCTGCTGCCTGAGCTGCTGAGGGAGATTCTCGCCGAAGCCGGAGTGCCGGACGATGCCGTTCGGCTGCTTCGCTGCGATCCGCTGTACGATTTCTACTACCCGGACGGAACCCGCTGGACCAAGTGGCAGGACAGGGGCCAGCAGGAGGCCAATCTGGAGAGAACGTATTCCGGCGGAGGGGCTGACTTCCGGCGGTACATGGAGGATATGGAGGAGCTGTTCGAATACGGCTTCGATGCGTTCCTATCCCGTTCCTTCCCCGGCATCCGTTCCTTCCTGACGCCTGCCAACCTGAAATTCCTGCTCCGCTCGCGAGCCTACCGGGCTATCGATCCCTGGGCCGGCTCCTACTTCCGCAGCCGCCGGATCCGCGAGGCGTACTCCCTGCAGTCGCTGTACATAGGAGGATCGCCTCAGGAGGCCCCGGCCCTGTACGGCTTGATTCCTTACAGCGAGCACAAGCACGGCATCTGGTACCTGAAAGGCGGATATGCCGGCTTGGCGCCAGTGCTTGAGCAGGCCTGCGCCGAACAGGGCATTCCCATCCGTTGCTCGGCTCCGGTGGACAAGGTTGTCGTGTCGGCCGGACGCTGCACGGGCATCCGGACCGGCGGGGAGGAGCTCAACTACGATGCGGTCGTGTTCAATGGAGACTATCCGGCGCTGGCCGGGCTGCTGGAGGGATGGCGCGGCAAGCCGCGCCGCTTCCGCCCTTCCTCCGGCTGCCTGCTCATCTATGCCGGGACGGCGAGGCGATGGGATCATGCCGGCGTCCATCAGTTCTTCCTGGGCGAGCGCCACGGAGACCATATGAAGGATCTGTTCCGCCGCGGACGCCTGTCCGAGGAGCCCTCCTTCTACATGTTCAACCCTGCTGCCGTCGACCCGGATGCCGCTCCCGAGGGACATAGCGCGCTCTACTTCCTCGTCCCCGTGCCGGCCGACGAGGCTCTGGATTGGGACGGTGCCGGCGAGGAGCTGGCCGGGCGCGTGCTGGAGCGGGCCGAGAGGCTGCTGCTCCCCGGCTTGCGGGAAAGCATACGCTGGCGCCGCATCCGGACGCCGCGCGATGCGGCCCGCGACGGCCTTTACCGGGGAGGCAGCTTCGGCATCGCCCCGGTGCTGACTCAATCCGGCAGCTTCCGTCCTCAGGTCAAGCCGCTTCCGGTTGAGGGGCTGTACGCGGTCGGAGCTTCGGTCCATCCCGGCGGCGGCATTCCGATCGTCATGCAAGGCGCGCGCCTGCTCGCCCAACAAATCGCAAAGGAGCTGGAACCATGTTGAATCCGCGGCTGGCCGCCTCATGCGAGGAGGTCATGAAAAGAAGCTCAGCCAGCTTTTACGAAGCCTTCCGCTTGTTGTCCTCGCCCCGCCGCGAAGCTGTCTTCGTCATCTATGCCTTCTGCCGGATGATCGACGATTCCGTGGACGAGCCGGACAAGGCGGACTACAGCCTGGATGAGCTGGAGGCGCTGTTCGGCAAGCTCGACGAAGCCGAAGGCCACTTCATCTGGCCCTCCCTGCGCTGGCTGATGGCAAGCTTCCCGATCGCGAAGGAGCCGTTCCTGACCCAGATGAGCGGACAGCGGCTGGACCGGGTCCAGACCCATTACGACACGCTGGCGCAGCTGGAGGATTACTGCTATCGGGTAGCCGGCTCCGTCGGCGAAATGCTGCTTCCCGTCCTGCACGAGAGTCCGGACAGGGACATCGTCGAGGCGGGGATCTGGCTCGGCAAAGGCATGCAGGTCGTCAACATCATCCGGGACGTCGGAGAAGACCGCGGTCTTGGAAGGCGGTACATCCCGCTCGAGCTGATGAAGCGCTGCGGGTATCCGGAGGAGCGGTTCGCGGCCGGAGAGGTGGACGCAGCGTTCCGCCGCCTGCTCGGCGAGCTTGCCGGGACGGCCAGGGAATGGTTCGGGCGGGGCCTCGCCCGTCTGTCCTCGTATCCCCAGGAGAGCGCGTTCGCTATCCGCCTGGCCGCCCATTACTATTTCGCCATTCTCCACGCGGTGGAGGAGAACGGATACGATGTCTACGGCAAACGGGCGTATGTGAGCGACGAGGCCAAGAAGACGATTCTCCGTGCCGTTATGGCCGATATGGCCGAGGCGGAGCGGGAAGCCGCCGATCCGGGGGAAGGCTTTACGGCAGCGGAGCAAGCCGGGATGCAGCCCTCGTCTCCGGAGAGGCTGGCTCAATGAGCCGCCCCGTGCAGGAGGAGGCCTTCCCCGTCCATCCTACCGGGAGAACGGACCGGAAGGAGCCGGTGGACTACGGCTTGCAGGATCGCCAAGAGCGGCAGGGAAGCCTGGAACGCCAAGCACGCCAAGAACGCCAAGCACGGCAAGATCAAGGATGGCGGGCGGGTGAAAAGCGGGCAGCGGGGCTTGGGCAGCGGGTCGCTCTTCGGCGGCTTGCGTCCGCTTATCCCGTCACCGCCCTGTTCGCCGTCTGGTATTCCGTCGGCTTCCTGCTCATGGTGTTCGCCGAGGTGCCGAAGCCGCTTGAGTTCTCCAACGGCGTGTTCCTGGTCCTCTACGCGCTCTGTCTCTGCGAGCTGGCCGCGACCGGAACAGGCGCAGCCCGGAAGCATCAGGACGAAGCTCTTTCCCCGCCGGCGGGCTGGAGCCGTCTCGCACTGTCCGCCGCCGGCATCGCGGCGGGCACCTTCGCGGTCGAGTATGCGGGCGTGCATACCGGGTTTCCCTTCGGTTCCTACCGGTACGAAAATACGCTGGGATCGCTGCTCGGCGGCGTTCCGTGGACGATGGGGCTGGCATGGGTCGGAGTCATTCTGAACGGCGCCCTTCTGGCGGGCTCGCAGGGCAGGCTTGTCCGCGCCCTGGAGACGGGCGCATGGGTGGTGCTGCTCGATCTGGTGCTCGATCCTGTCGCGGAGGCGCGGGGATTCTGGCACTGGCAGGACGGCGGAGCCTATTACGGCATCCCGGCCGCTAATTTTGCCGGCTGGTTCGTCGTCGGGGCGCTCCTGTCCCTGCTGCTGCCATCGGGCAAGGTGCCCGCTTCAGTCCGCTTCGCCGCGCTTCGGGTCATGCAGGCAATGCTGCTGCTGTTCGGGCTGCTCGCGGCCAAGGCAGGCCTGATGCCTGTATTTCTGCTGTCGCTGGCGGTCATGGCGGCGGCCGAAGGGAGGGTCCGCTTTGATTCAGGCCGATAAGAAGGCATGGTTCCGGCGGTTGTTTTTCCGCTACCAGAAGCATTACCTGTTCCCGCGATATCTGCACGGCCTGTATGTATCGGGCGACATGGAAGGCGGCCGGGAAGGAACGGACGGCACCGGCGCAGGCGTCCCCGTTCTCTATGCTTGCAACCATGTGTCCTGGTGGGACGGGCTTGTGCTGTTCCAGCTGGCGGAGCAGCTGTCCCGGCAGGACCATTACATCATGATGGACGAGCAGGGCCTCCGGAGATATCCTTTCTTCCGGAAGATCGGGGCGTTCTCGGTCAACCGCGGCCGGCCGCGGGACATGCTGGAATCGCTGGGCTACGCGGAGAGCCTCCTGCAGGCGGGGGCGCCGGTATGGGTCTTCCCGCAGGGCGCCATCACGTCTCCGGACGCGGACATCCGGGCCGCAGGCGGAATCGGCCATCTGATGCGACGGGCCGGACAAGCCGAGCTCAGGCCGGTCACGCTGCGCTATTTGCTCGGCGATCATCAGAAGCCCCTTGCGGCGGTCCGCTTCGGCGAGCCGGTCCGGCGGGATTGGGGCGGGATGGACCGCGGCGAGGCCGCTTCCGAGGTCGAGGCCCTGCTCAGGGAGCAGGCGGCCGAGCAGCGGCGGATTCTTGCGGAATGCCCGCTGCCTGGGACCGGGAACGGATATGAGGCGGTCTGGGAAGGCGGCAGGAGGACGACTGCGGACCGGTACCGGAAGCTGAAGGAGGGGGTCGGGCCATGGCAGCCTTTCTCGCGGCATTGACAGGCGCGCTCGCCGTTCAGCTGCTGTTCGTGCTGTGGAACCGCCGCTACCATGTCGAGCTTGGAGAGCCGGACAGGCACAGGGGGAGCGGGCAAGAGGCTGGAGGCCGGAACAAGAAGGAAGCCGTGAGCCGGGGCGGAAGAGACGGAGCCAGTGCAGAACCCTGCTCGGAGGATTGCAAAATAATGCCGAGTGACATTTCCGTTCTCGTGCCGGCCCGCAATGAAGAAAGGAATATCGGAGACTGCCTGCAAGCGCTGCTGGCGCTGCGCGGGCGGCCGCATGAAATTCTGGTGCTTGACGACCATTCCGAGGATGGAACGGCGTGCATTGTGAGCAGCATCGCCGGCGATCCCGAGACGGGCGTGAAGCTGCTGCAGGGCCTGCCGCTGCCGGAAGGCTGGATGGGCAAGTCCCATGCCTGCTCCCAGCTGGCTCTAGCCGCTTCGGGCCGGTGGCTGCTGTTCGTGGACGCCGATGTCCGGCTTGGCCCGGACGCGCTGGAGGCGGCCGCGGCGGAAGCCTCGCTCCAGAGGAGCGGACTCGTCAGCGGATTTCCCCGGCAGGAGACCGGGGGCTGGATGGAGCGGCTCGTCGTATCCATGATGATGTTCACGATATTGGGCCATCTGCCGCTGCGGCTCGTCTCCCGCTCGGATGATCCGCGCTTCGCCGCCGCCAACGGCGCCTTCGTTCTCGTGGAAGCCCGGAGCTACGCCCGAATAGGCGGGCACGGGGCGGTCCGGGAGTCTTTATTGGACGATATGGATCTGATCCGCCAGGCGAAGCGCCGGGGCGAGCCGGTACGGCTGGCCCGGATCGACCGGATAGCTTCCATGCGGATGTACCGCAGTCCGGGCGAAGTATGGAGCGGTTACCGCAAAAACCTGTTTCCGGGCCTCGGGAGAAGCTTCCCTTTGATGGGATTCGTGTTCTTGGCCTATGCGCTGCTCTATCTGGCGCCTCCGGCCGCCCTGCTCGGCGGCCTGACGGCATGGGCCGTCTCGGGAGCGGCTCCTCTCTGGCTGGGATGGGCCGCGGCCGCTGCGGCGCTGGGAATGGCGGTGAAGACGGCAGCCGACGTATCCAGCGGACTCCCGGCCTGGTACGGCATGTTCATGCCCGCCAGCATCGTCCTCACGATTCTCATCGGCCTGGATTCGGCGCGGGTCCATTATGCCGGAAGCGGCTACGAATGGAAAGGGAGGCGGTACGCATGAGCGGGAGCCGAAAAGCCGTCGTCGTCGGCGCCGGCCTGGGGGGGCTCAGCTGCGCGATCCATCTGGCCCTGCAAGGATGGAACGTGACGGTCGTGGAAAAGGAGCCCCTTCCCGGAGGCAAGCTGCAGCGCGTGGAGGAGGGCGGCTACCGGTTCGACAACGGCCCGAGCACGATGACGATGCAGCCCGTATTCGAAGCGGTGTTCGAGGCGGCCGGGCGGCGCCGAGAGGATTATGTCGAGTTCCATCCTCTCGATCCCGTCGCGCGCAATGCCTTCCATGACGGAACGATCGTGGACGTCACTGGCGACATCGGACACATGGAGGAGCAGATCTCCCGCTACAGTCCGGAGGACGCGCTGAAATACCGGCCGTTCATGAAGGAGAGCGCCCGCTTGTACGAGCTGGCTTCCAGAGAATTTCTCAGCCGCCTCGTGGTGGATTGGCGGGACAAGCTGCAGCCTTCGCTGCTCGCCGGCTTTGGACGGATTCGTCCGTTCACCCCGATGAGCCGGACGATCCGGCATTATTTCCGCCACCCTCATACACTGGCGATGTTCGGGCGTTATGCGACCTATGTCGGCGCATCCCCGCAGCGCGCACCTTCCATCTTCAATATGATGGCCCATGTCGAAGCCGGCCAAGGGGTGTTCGGAGTCAAGGGAGGCACCTATTCCATTGTGGAGGCTTTCGCGAAGCTGGCCGGAGAGCTGGGAGTCGTCATCGCGGCCGGCGATGCGGCCAAGCGGATTCTTATTGCCGGCGGGAAGGCGGCGGGCGTAGAAACCGAAGGCGGCAGCCGGTGGGAGGCCGACGCCGTCGTGGTCAACGCCGATCCGCTGGCGGCCGTGCCCCGCCTGATTCCGGACCATCCGGGGGCTTCCCGGATGAGCAGCCGTCTGCACAGGCTGGAGCCCTCCGTCAGCGGCTTCGTCCTGCTGGCCGGAGTCGAGAGGGACTACCCTCAGCTTCTGCATCACAATGTCTTTTTCCCCGAGCGGTACCATCTCGAATTCGACGACCTGTTCCGCAAAGGAATGCTGCCGGAGAAGCCGGCCGTCTACGTCTGCCGCTCCGGCGGAGGAGCGGGTGCGGAGAGCGCGGGCGAAGGCCCGAGGTCGAGCCTGTTCGTGCTGGTCAACGCTCCCGCGCAGCGCGACGGTTATTCCGTGGAGAACAGGAAGGAAGAATATGCCGCGCGCATTCTGGACTTGCTGGAAGACCGGGGCCTGCAAGGCATCGGCGCGGCTGTCCGGCGGGAAGGAGGCCTGCTTCGGATCCAGACGCCGGATGACCTGCAGCGCCGGACCGGAGCCTGGAGGGGGAGCATCTACGGCATGTCGTCCAACGGCTTCCGCCAGTCCTTCTTCCGCTGTCCGAGCAAGGATTCCCGCCTTGGGAGATTGTGGTATGTCGGAGGCTCGACCCATCCGGGCGGAGGCACTCCGATCGTGACGATCGGCGGGCGGCTGGTGGCGGAGCGCATCGCGGAAGAGGGAGCAAGATCGGGACGGGCATGATGCGGGTCTCGTGACAGACACATTCGGAATGGGCATGAACATGATGCTGATTTCAGCACCGCAGCAAGCGGCGGCAGGACCCGGGGAAGCACCTTCCGCCGGGTCCCTTGCATGCATGCGGACACCCCGCGGCAAGCCGGCCGCCGATCTGAAACCTGGAGCGGCATGGGCCGTACTAACTGTCAATCCATGATCTGACGGCCGCCATACCGCCAGCTGTTCCCGGTGCAGCCGAGAGGATCCTGGGAATACAGACGCAGGAGCGTGGCAGGGATGTCTTTTTTCAAGAATATGATGGCTTCAATCGGAATCGGGTCCGCCCAGGTCGATACGGTTCTGGAAGTATCCTACAGCGGCATTCGTCCAGGGGATGAGATCAACGGACGGGTCATCGTGACGGGAGGGGCGGTACCCCAGCAGATCAACGGCATCGAGCTGCTGCTCATGACCTCCTTCATCAAGGAAGTGAACGACCAGAAGGTCCGGGAAAATGCGGCCATCGCCAGGCTGCCCCTGCGCGCGGCGTTCGAGGTCAAAGCCGGAGGCAAGGAAGAGATCCCGTTCCGCTGGCAGCTGCCGGTGACGTCGCCGGTCACCGCCGGCGGCACGCAGATCTGGGTGAAGACCGCGCTGGATATCGCGAGCTCGCTCGACGCATCGGATGAGGATTACATCAAGGTGCTCCCCCACCCGTTGGTGGGCGAGGTGCTGGAAGCGTTGTCCTCGCTCGGATTCCACACCCGCGAGGTCGAATGCAAATATGCCCCCCACAGCCGGTACGGGACATCTCTCCTGCAGGAATTCGAGCTGGTTCCGGGCAGGGCGTCCGGCTTCGGCAAGCTCGACGAGCTTGAGATCGTCTTCATTCCTTCGGCTGCGTACGTGGATGTGCTGATGGAGGTCGACCGCCGTTCGGGCGGCTTCGCGGAATGGCTGGGTACGGACGAATCCCGCATTTCCTTCCGTCTATACGAGGCGGATATCCAGCGCGGCAGAGCTGCCCTGGCCGAGAACCTGTCCTCCCGCATCCGCAGCTGCATGTAAGAGCTGTCCGGGCGGCATCCGCAGCCTCCAAAGGCTCTTTCCTTGTTTGCTCCTCCGAATTTCCTCTGGCAAGAAATAATACAGTCGAGGGAGAGCGGCAGAGCGATAAATATAGGATCGAAATAAGCAAAGAAGGCCGTCCTCTGCATGTGCAGGGACGGCCTTCTTTGCTGTGGACGATAGGATCAGACCGAAGCCGGCAGCGAGGTCTTCTCCAGGAACAGGCGATGCAGCCCGCGGACCGTCTCGCCCGGCTCGCCGGAGCCGATCGGCCCCTGGCCGTGGATCCGCACGACCGGAATGATCTCGATGCCGGTGCTGGTCAGGAACGCTTCATCCGCAGCCAGCAGCTCGGCCGGCATGAACGGCTCCTCGATGAACGGGATGCCGGCTTCCAGCGCGATGCGGCGGACCGCTTCGCGCCTGATGCCGGGCAGGATCCGATTGGACAGAGGAGCGGTGCGGATGGCGCCGTCCTTGACGAGGTACATGTTGGAGCTGGAGCCCTCGGTGATGAATCCGTCCTCCCGTACGAGCACGGCCTCGAAGCAGCCCGCATCGACGGCAGCCTGCTTGGCCAGCACGTTGGGGAGCAGATTGAGCGACTTGATATGGCAGTTCATCCAGCGCTCGTCGGGATGCAGCAGGACGGACGCCCCTTGCTTGCGCAGCTCGGGATTCACTTCCCTGGAAGGCTTCACCGTCATGGACAGGGAGGCAGGCGCATCCGGGAACGGATGATTGCGGGGAGCGATGCCCCTCGTCAGCTGCATGTAGATATCGACATGGCTCAGCCCGCTCCGTTCCAGCAGCTGGGCCATGACAGCGAGAAGCTCGGCGCGGGAGATGCCGGGATCCAATCGGATCAGCTCCGCGCTGCGGTAGAAGCGGTCGAGATGCTCCTCCAGCATGAAGCCTTTTCCATCGTAGAACCGCATGTACTCGTAGACGCCGTCGCCGAATTGATGGCCGCGCTCCTCTACCGGAACGACCGCCTCGTCCAGCGGGACGAACCGGCCGTTGAAATAAGCCAGACTCATGTTAGCTCCTCCTTCTAGTCCTCTTCCGAAATCAGCTGCAGCCGGGGCCATTTGGCCAGCCACTGCTTGGACGCCGTCCTGCGCAGGAAAAGCCCGGCATCGGAGAGCCGGGGACTTGGCCGCAGCCGGAGGCCGAACAAGTCCTCCAGGCCATGCGGAGCGAGCACGGCGATCGTCCCGTCCTCCCTCATGGCGGCGGCGACGGCCGTCGCCGTCTCCGGCCAGCAGCCCATCGCATCCGCCGCGTCTTCATAAGGCGGAAGGCCGCTGACGGCATGCATGCGCGCCTGGTTTTTGCAGGACCAGCGCAGCTCCGGCATGCCCAAGCTCAGCCGCCGCTCCCAGACCTTCTCCTCCGCTTCGTCCGGATGCTCCTGATCATAATAGATGACGTCCGCATCATCAAGCGGCGTGCGCTCCCGGTAGCCATGCAGGCGGTCCCAGACCAGATTGCGGATATAGCCGGCGGCCAGCCAAGCTTCTTGCGGGCCATGATCTCTCAAATGCCTGAGATGATCGGGAGCTTGCGGATCGGACAGGAGCAGCGCTGCGAGCTGTTGTTCAAGCAGCGGCTTGCGATCGGCTCCATCTGTCGGCAAGAAGCTCCCTTGGATGCTGTTCATCCCCGTACCTCCCTTTTTCAGATGCTGTAAACGGCCGCGCCCCGGACCCGTTGCCGCAGAAATAGCGGGAGCTTGCCGGCTCGGCCGCATGGAGCCGGCTTTCCGAGCGGGCAGCCTTCAGCTCCCCGAAGGGAGAATACGCTGAGCGACGGATGAGAATGAGGAGCGGCATGGCGGCGGAGACGGTCAGGACCGTCCACTCGGATGGTCTTCATCGCTTTGTGAGCGAGCAACTTAAAGGAAGCCTTCTGCGTCTTTGCTTCAAGACTACCACAAACGGAGAATAAAGGAAGGGTTGAAGGATGGAGAACAAGCCGGAAAAAATGGGGGTTGTCCCCAGCGGGTTCCGCGGCTGCCGGATCATCTGGATCAACGGGGCTTTCGGGTCCGGCAAGACGCAGACTGCCTGGGAGCTGCATCGCAGAATTCCGGGTTCCTACGTCTTCGATCCGGAAAATGCCGGCTACTATATCAGGGCCAACCTGCCCGATTCCCTGCAAATGGGGGACTTCCAGGAGTTCGCGTTATGGAGAAGCTTCAATTACGATATGCTGTCCTATCTAGCCGATCGCCACGACGGCGTGCTGCTCGTGCCGATGACGGTGACGGATCCGCACAAATTCGCGGAGATCGCGGGCAGGCTGCGAAGCGACGGAAGGGATCTGCGGCACTATGCGCTGCTCGCTTCCGAAGGAGAGCTGCTTCGGCGGCTGCGCTCCCGGGGCGAAGGCCGCCGTTCCTGGGCTGCGGCGCAGATCGGACGCTGCGTGCGCGATCTGAAGCAGGATGCTTTTGCCGAGCAGCTGGATACCGAGCAATGGAGCGTAGCCGAGACAGCGGAGAGAATCGCGGCGCTCGCCGGCCTTGAGCTGCTTCCTCGCAGCGGCAGGGCGTCCGGGGCTTGGAGCCGGCTGCAGACGAAGCTGCTCCATGTCCGTTGGCAGAAGGGGCTGGGCAGGAAATAACCGCTGGCCATGACCCGAGCTGAGAGGAGAGCCAGCGCCGAGCGGCAAAAAAAAGGACTGCAGCCCCGACGGGGCCGCAGTCCTTGGCTTCCATCAGGCGAGCAGCGAGCGTCCGCGCTTGCCGCTGTCATCGCCCCGGAGGATCAGGCGGCGGGGATTCAGCATCTCCGCCAGCGGATGCTTCTCCCCGGACAGGGCGGCCAGCAGCATCGAGGCCGCCAGCGAGCTGTAGACGGTGCCGTTGCCGCCGCAGCCCATCGAGTGGAAGATGCCAGGCTGCTCCTTGTCTTCCCCGATGAAAGGAAGATCGTCCGCCGACTCGCCGAATGTGCCGCACCAGGCGTACTCCGCTTCGAATTCGGCATCCGGGAAGTAGCGCTTCAGGTCGGCGATCAGCTTATTGGAGCGGTCGCGCAGGAACGTCTCGTCCCCGGCGGGATCCGGACGGTCCTCGTCCAGGCCGCCGGCCACGATTCTTCCGTCGGGCGTCGTCCGGAAGTAGAAGTAAGGCCGAGCCGTTTCCCACACCATGCTGTCCTCCGGCCAGTCCGGCGCGATGCTGCCCGGCCGGGTAGCCAAGGCATAGGTCCGGCGCAGAATCGGCTTCAGCTCCGAGGCGGCGCTGATCCCCGGGATATACCCGGTCGCCACGACAATATGGCTGGCGGCGACCTCGCCGTCCCCCGCGCTGATGACCCAGCTGCCGCCGCGCCGGCGCACCTCGCGGACTGGAGACTGCTCGAAGATGGAGACGCCTTTGTCCGACGCCATCCTCAGCAGCGCCCTCGCGAGCCGGGGCGGATTGGCGAGAGCGTCGCCGTAAGTCGTCATGCTGGCCGGGAAAGCCTCCGCAACGCTGGAGGGCATTGCCGCGGGAGCGCCCCAGGCGACGGGGAAGCCGTTTTTCTCCAGCATCCGGAACTCCCGCATCAGCTTGGCTTCATCTGCTTCCGAGGATGCGGCGTAGAGGCTCGAAGCCGGCCGGAATCCGTCGTTCCATTGGCCTGCTGCGGCGGCCAGGCGGCCGAGCGAGCCGACCGCGCCCCGGCACTGCTCATAGAACCGGACCGCCGCCTGGTCGCCATGCCGGTCCGCCAGCTCGCTCATCATGATATCGTTGGAAAACTGAAGCAGTCCGGTGCTCGCGGCGGTGCTCGCCGCGGCGGCGCGCCTGCCCTCCAGGATGACGGCCGGGATGCCGGCCTCCGCAAGGGAAGCCCCGATGATCGCCCCGGTCATTCCGCCGCCGATGACGGCGACCCGGGTAACGAGCTTTTCCGACAAAGAAGGGTGCCGCCCCAGCTCATCCCGCCGATCCAGCGTCGAAGGCCAGTAAAGAGTACCGTCATGTAGCTTGCGCGCAGGCTGCTTGTTCATCTGCATTTCCTCCCGTGAGGCTTAGTTAGTATTGGCTTAACCTGCCCCGCGAGGAGTTGAACCAGGAACGCTGCGGCGCCGTCAGCTCTTCGCTTAGGGCGAAGCCAGGATATTCCCGTCCTACGGCCATCGTTCCCCTTACTTCGACACAGCAGGTAGGTTATACTTGGTAAGCCTGGGATAAGGACGGGCTTCAAGAGGGCGGGCGCCTTATATGGGGGAGCCTCCGGGAGCCTGGAAGGCGGGAAAACGGTAATTATTGGACGACGGAAGGAAATGCTTCAGGACGCGTCGAACTATATTACTGGGTATCACCATCACCAGCCGCATTTGTTTTTGGCAATTCTTCGTAATTTTGATTTGGAGCATCAGCGTCAATCAGCCTCGGAGTGGCGGGAATCCTGCGTTTTTGGTGAAGGAATCATTCCATGCTAGCACAGCCTCCGCGGCATTGCGGAGAGCGAAGGAGGAGACAAGATGAAGGTACATTTTCAAGTAGGCAACGACAACGGCAACAGCGAGCATGACCTGTTCGTCGACGGCAAAATGATCCGCCAGCCGAACGTGTGCTGCCGGGTGGACAAGCTTCCATGGAGCGACGAGCTTCCGCCGGAAAGCTTCATCCGCAACCTGCAGGACCAGCTGATCGTCACGATCGATTCGCCCGCGGCGCGCCCCGGGATGTACTATATCGGCAAGTTCGCCCTGATGAGCGGCGAGCTGCTGGAGAACCTGCAGATCGGCATCGACAACAAGAGCGACATGGATCTGCCGATCATCAACACGTTGGCGCAGGTGGCGGCCGTAGCGGTTCAGCGTGCCTATGACGAAGCGAAGGGCGTTCCGACGGAGCCTGTAGAGGCGACGGTCGACATGGCTACCGCTCTGCCGGTCACGCAGCATACCGACGAGACGGCGGCCAAGTTCGAAGCGAAGTTCATGGAAGGAACCCATCGCGTTACCGTTCACCTGAACAAGGTCCGCGTTCCGGTATCCATCGACTTCGAATACGTCAAGGCGATTCCGGAGGCGACGCCGGTCGTGTTCGCCCTGCAGAAGGACCGCGAGGGCAACTGGCGCTCCGGCGATATCTTCCAGGAGTTCGTGGACCGGTACGAGCTCGGAGCGAAGTTCACGGGGGCTTACTTCAAGGACAAGCGTGTCCTGCACACGGATATCGGCGACGGATCGACGGAATATCCGATTACCGAGGGCAACAAGTTCCTGCGCCAATTCGTGCACGGCAGCCATCACGGCGCCGGCTATGCGATCGAGGAAGCGCTGGATGACTTCAACCGCCTCGTGCATCTGCCGGACAGCCCGCGCCAGTTCTTCAGCGACGTCATCAAAAACCCGGCGCACAAGTACCACAGCCGGGCCATCCAGACGCTGCGCCGTCCTCTCGAAGGACAAGCCCGCCACATCGTGCAGAACATCCGCAAGCAGCTGACCAAGGCGCGCAACGAGATCGACGTCATCTGCGTGTATGGCGGCGGCAGCGTCCTGATGAAGCCGATTCTGCAGCCGATGCTCGAGGAGCTGTGCGAGGAGCGCGAGATCAAGCTTCTGTACATACCGGCCGAGCATGCCGTAACGATGAATGCCGAGGGATTGGACGCCTTCGTGCGCGGCAAGATCTTCGAAGCGCTGAAGTCGAAAGGTCCTAAGCAGCCGGCATAGGCGAGAAGGGTACAGGGGGTGAAGCCGGGTGAAGAAGATCAAGCAGCCCGGAGAGAATATCAGCCTGAAAACGAAAAAGAACGAATCTCCGGATGTGATGGACTGGATCAACGGCCAGTCCAATCTGATGGATTCGATCCGTTATCTGGTTGAAAACGAGATCCGCCAGCATGGCGTGCGGAATCTGCAGCTGCTCATTCCGTCCGAGAGGGGAACCTTGGTGGCCGGAAGCGGAGCGGGCATCGGCACGGCAGCCGCCCTGGCGGCCGCGCCGGCGGCAGCCGAGGAAGCCGCCGCCGGTCGGCGCGAGAGCGCGGCGGCGATCGAAGCCGAAGCGCCTGCTGCCGATGAGCTGCCGGCAACGGAGGCGGAGGAGCCGGCAGCCGTCGGCGAAGCTCCGCAGCCGGAGCCGAGCCCGGCCGCGGAGGAGCCCGTCGCCGGGCAAGCCGCGGCGGCGGAAGACGATATCGACGACGACGATATCGACAGCTGGATGTAAGCAGAGCCCCGGGAGCTCCGTAAGCGGAGCGGTCCCGGGGATTTTTTTGCCCATGGGGATGATTGCCGCTCCTTAGGGCCCGGATTCCCAGTTTCCATCCGATCCGGCCCATGCTCCGCGGAATGAGAAGGCGCAACGGCCGGCCCTTGTTGGTAATTCAGACATGTATAGGCAATATTGCGCCATAATATTAGCGTACCCGTAATTTTCTTTTGCAGTTGCAGCCGTTAAGTTGTAAACTATCGGTAGAAGTTCCGTGCCGACCGCCTGGCCGACAACGATAAGGTAGTCTTTGACTCACTCGACGTTTTCTCGGTGCCCAGGCTGGAAGCGGCCGTTTTTTTGCGCAATGACCTTTTTCATGGCTTGGACTGATATGTGAATTTTGGTACAAACTCAGACTTGCCGGAGATCGTATTATTCCGCAACGAGGCTGCTCCCATTCGCTGTGCGCATGATGACAACGTCCCCGCCCTCGGCCGCGACCCTGCGGAAGTTGACAGCAGCGGACGCAAGAAATCGCGGACAACCGAGGGACGGAACCGCATTTCCAGAGCAAAGGAGGAAGTAATTCCATGTCCGAAAACCAACCAACTCAAGCGGTGGCGACTCAAGAGCCATCCGCGGCGGTACAGCAGCGCGATATCCTCGACCAGCTCATGAAGCCGGAAGTTCAGGAGTCCCTTACGGTACTTGTGGATAATCTTCCGAAGCTGGCCGAAATCGTCACGCTCATGACCAAATCCTACGATGTAGCCAAGTCGCTCGCGACGGACAAAGTGCTCATCAACGACTTCGGAGGCGGACTCGGCGAGATGGTGAAGCCGATCGTCGACAAGACCAAGACCGTCGCCCAAGCAGCTATCGAAGCCGGCGACCAAGTCAGCCACGAGTCTTCCAGCGTAGGCCTCTTCGGCCTGCTGCGCATGCTGAAGGACCCGAACGTCCAGCGCACGCTTCGCTTCACGCAGGCATTCCTGGACAATCTCGGCGAAAAGCAGAAGAACCAAAACTAACCCGCGCACTCCCCGCGGGGAGGCTGCATAGAACGTGAACGGAGGATGAACATGGCGAAGCATATTCTTATCCTGGGCGGCGGCTACGGCGGCCTGCTGGCCGCAACGACGGCACGCACGCACTTTACGCCGCAGGAAGCCCAGATTACGGTTGTCAACCGGATCAACGCGCACCAAATCATCACCGAGCTGCACCGTCTTGCCGTCGGCAACCTGTCCGAAGGCAATGTGGCGCTTCCGCTGGACAAGCTGCTGCGCGGCAAAGACATCGACCTGAAAATCGGCGAAGTCGCTGAAATTAAGCCGGACGAGAAGCAAGTGAAGCTGTCTACCGGCACGACTCTGTCCTACGATGCGCTTGTTGTCGCACTGGGCAGCGAGACGGCATTCTTCGGCATTCCAGGCCTGCAGGAGCACAGCTTCACGCTGAAATCCGTTGCAGATGCGAACAAGCTGAAAGCCCATGTCGAAGCATCCGTGGCGAAATACAAGCAGTCCGGCAACAAAGCCGACCTGACGTTCGTCGTCGGCGGCGGCGGCCTGACGGGCATCGAGCTTGTGGGCGAATTCGCCGACATGCTGCCCGGCCTCGTGAAAAAACACGGCATCAGCTATGACGAAGTATCCCTGTACTGCGTCGAGGCTGCTCCTACGATCCTGCCCGGCTTCCCGGCCGAGCTGGTAGAGCGCGCGACGACTTCCCTCGAGAAGCGCGGCGTCGTGTTCAAAACCGGCCTGCCGATCACGGAAATGAAAGGCACGACCGTATCCTTGAAGGACGGCAGCACGATCGAATCGAGCACGGTCATCTGGACGGGCGGCGTGCAAGGCACGGCCGTCGTGGCCAACTCCGGCATCGAAGTCAACCGCGGCCGCGCCACGGTTACGGAAGGCCTGCAGTCGACCTCGCATCCGGATGTATTCATTGCCGGAGACAGCGCTGTAGTCATGGGTCCGGAAGGACGTCCGTTCCCTCCTACGGCTCAGCTGGCTTGGCAGATGGGCGAACTCATCGGCGCCAACATGTACGCCTACTTCAACGGTCATCAGCTGGACTCGTTCTCACCGGTCTTCTCCGGTACGCTCGGTTCGCTCGGCCGCAAGGATGCAATCGGCACGATCGGCGGCAACCAGACCCGCCTCAAAGGCCTGCCGGCCACGCTGATGAAGGAAGCTTCCAACATCCGCTACCTGTCGCACATCAACGGCCTGTTCTCCCTGGCTTACTAATCCGTGCCGCATCCGGGGCCGACCCGGATGCGACCGCATGGCAGAACCGCATGGACATCCTCCATGCGGTTCTTTTTCATTCCCGGGAAGATGGCTCTCCCGAATGCATGCCCATCCCAATGTGAGGAGCACCGGGATGCAGCGCCAAGTCGGGAGCTTGTTGTCTTCCTTGCAGGCCGCCGCGGATTTTTATCTCCGTTTAACCTGGGGTCGTGGCGGGTAAGGAATACTATACCCGCTACAACAGGAAAAGGAGCGATAACCATGGCAGACGGACTTAGCGATAAAATGAAGGGCGCAGTCAACAAGGTGAAAGGCGAAGCCAAGGACCAATGGGGCAACGCTACCGACAACCACAAGCTTCAAGCGGAAGGGAAGCTGGATAAAGCCAAAGGCGAAGTCCAGGAAAAGGTCGGAGAGTTCAAGGACCGGCATTGAAACTGAAGCGAGCAAAGACTCTTGTCTCCAAACGGAGCAAGGGTCTTTTTTTGCATGCAGACAACCTTTGTTTCCCGGAATCATCCGATAGGGGAGGACGTAGGCATGGAGCTGGGCTGGAATTCCAGAACGGTTCGCGAGGAGCTTCCTGATTTCTTGAACGGTTCCGGGGAGAGACAGCCATGATGGGCCGGCCATTGTCGGGGAGATCCGGAGGAGGAGCGGGCGCTCCGTCCGCAGGAGGAGGCGCAGTTCCATCCCGCGCCGCTGGGAGGCGCCGCTGACGGGTTCTATAATGAGGTCAATTGACAACGACATTATGGAACCGAAAGGATGACCGACCTTGAAGGACTTGATTCGCAACGGGGTGTTCATGCGCCTGTTTCTCGCTACGGTCTGCTCTCAGCTGGCCTCTACGATCGGAGCGATGGCGTTCGCCTTTTACATGCTCGATCGTTTTTCCTCCCAGCCTGCTTATGCTTCCATCGCTGAAATGCTCTACTCCGCGCCTACCGTCTTCGTTTTTCTGTTTATCGGAGTGCTCGCAGACCGCTTTGACCGCAAGAAGATCGCAGAGAATACCGGATGGATCCGCACCGGATTGTCGCTCTGCATGCTGGGAGCATTGGCTGCGGGGCTATGGCTGCCGATCATCTTCCTGATCCTATTCGTCCGGGCCGGTGTGACCAAGTTCTATGCCCCTGCCGAAACAGCGATGATTCAAGGCATCCTGAAGGAAGATCAGTACGTGAAGGCCTCGGGACTGAACCAATCCGTATTCGGAGTGTTCATGCTGTTCGGAACGGGAATAGGAGCCTTTGTGTACCATACCGTCGGAATCATGGGCGCGGTAATCATCGATACGGTCGGATTCCTGCTCACAGCCCTTCTTATCCGCTCATTGAAGCTGCCCGTCGAGGTGACGCTGCCGAACGGCAAGCAGCCGCTCTCCTCCCTCAATATGAGATCGGTATGGGGGGATTTCAGCGTCGGCTTCCGGTATATTTTCAGCCGCAAGCTTCTGATTGCCCTGATATCCGGATTTGCGTTGTTCGGATTGATCAACGGCTCCTTCGCGATCCTGCCCATGCTGACGATGAAATACCATCTGGCCCCGGACAACTACCAGCTGTACGCCTCGCTGTTCTCCGTCTTTCTCGGCATCGGCTTCCTGGCGGGGAGCGCGCTGGGCTCCATGCTGATCGATAAATTCAAGATGCATCAAGTTCTCATCGCATGCGTCCTGGCATCCGGCCTGATCGCCTTGGTTCTGGGCTTTGTAGCGTCTCCTTGGATATACCTGACTCTAATTCTGGTGATGGGAATCATCCTCGCTCCGCTCAACATCGTCATCGGCGGCTGGCTGCCCAAGCTGGTGGAGCCTTCCAAGATGGGGCGCGTGAGCGCCTGGATCGATCCTATCATGATGGCCGGACAGACGCTGATGCTCGGCCTCATCGCTTGGCTGTACCCCTCGCATTTCACGCTGCTGGGGCTGTACCTGTTCATAGCTGTGCTGCTGCTGCTGACCTTCGTCATCTATATCTTCACGCTTCCCCGCTTTGTCCGCGAAGAAGAAGGGGCCGCCCGCAACGACAGGAAAGGGACGGCCGTTGAAACCGGGCTCTAATCTTCGGGAGGGAGAGGCGATTCGGCGGTTTGATGGCAAATGGCAGCCTGGAAGGCTCTTGAATCCGTTCGTTGCAATGTGGGTATGTGTTTAATGTTCGGAATAAATGCAGTCTCTCCCTCTTTTTCTCCGATATATTTGCCAAAAAAGCCTAAATGAACTTGTTTCCCCGTTCAATTTCTCCGACATCCGTTCGTTTGTGCGGTTTTTGTTGAATGATGACGCCTATGCGCGTATTTCTGCGATCTTCCCTTTGGCTGAGCGGCATTCATGGGCGTTTTGCCGAGATTTGCTGAGCAGCCTCATCGTCACCTTGCCGCAGGTTTACATCCGGTTTGTCCGCTGCCGCCTTTTTATTCCATCGCCTCGGCCGAATTGGTTTTCGTCGAGATCGGCCCGTTCCCTGCGACGGGTCTTTTTGTTTCGCCAAGTTCAAAATCCGCTCCAAGGAAATTATGTATCTAAATTAAACGTTCATTGCAAGGGATATCTAATTATAATAACTGTTTGAATCGGTTTTTGCGTGGAATTTATTTATGCTTATTAAACTTTTCGGTTCATGCCTGACATCGGCCGGACGACTGTTCCGCTAGAAGTGAGGATATAGTCGGTTGCTTGCCATAGGGCAGCATTCCTTTGAGGCGGGATGCGGCGTTGTGGCGGAGCTGGTCGTCTGAGGCGGTCGGCTGGCCGTGCCAGAGCAAACGTAATCGATTGTTGGATCTGCTGGATCTGCTGGACACATGAAAGGCATTATTCGGGAGGGAGGGGCGACGTAAGGGATAAAGTCTGTGAGAGAGAAAAATCGGGGGTTGATTCCGATCGGCAGAGCTCTCATTGAGATTGAATGTTCGTGTTTAAACAACCCTGCCCCTCTTTTTGAAGTGAATTACAGCCAATAAAGCCCAAAAGCGGTTATTTTGCCGTTCATTCCTGTCTGGTTTCGTCTTTTTCATGCGGTTTTTGTTGAAATGCCCCGGTTTTCAGCTGTTATCATCCTTGCCGGATTCATAGCTGCATTCCGAATGCGCCTTGCATGATAGAATGGAATGATTCCTTCATGCCATCGGCGATTCCAAGCCATGCTGTATAGCCGGAGATCGAATTATTGATTTCAGAATAATTTAAAAGTTTAAATCATGCAATTAAAAACCCTCCCCGCATGGCGGAAAGGGTTGGTTTTGTTCCGCAGAACAAGGATCGACTAGGGGACTAAAGGGCGACTAGTACAGGAATGCGCGGCTGATGATGACCAGCAGGATGAAGAGAACCAGAATAGCGCCTGTGCTGGAATATCCGAATCCGCCGCCGTAGCCGCCAACTGCTCCGCCAACTCCGTAAGACATGTGCAAATCCCCCTTAGGTTTAATAAGTTATTTTATGATTGTTGCCATCGTGATGTTTGGGCGGGAGGTACAATTGTGCGCGAGCCCAGCTGCACCTTCCTCATGCTATGCTAATAGAGGAAAGCCCGGCTGATGATAACCAGCAGAATGAAGAGAACAAGGATGGCTCCAGTGTTCGTCCACACACCACCGTATCCGACTCCTCCGCAGCCTGCTCCTACTCCGCCAACGCCGTATGACATTTGTCAAATCCCCTTTCGCTTGAGATAACACATCATACGCGGGAGCGGAACGGGATGTTTGGGCAGGAAGGGCATCAGACGAGAAATGGGCGTGCGCGCCGATGAAAGCTTCGGCGGCATTTGAGAGCATGGGAAAACGCCGGATCGCGAGCGATCCGGCGTCTGCCGAGGAGCTGCTTAGACGAAGAAAATGCTGCTGATGATGACCAGCAGAATGAAGAGAACCAGAATGATTCCGGTGCTGTTTACGCCGCCGCGAACGGCTTCAACTTTTGTTTCTGCGCCTTCTACATATTCAGACATGTCAAAACTCCTTTGTTGTGGAATGCTACAATGTATGAGCCGCGAAGGCATGCCGATTGGACGGGAAGGACAAATGTGCGCTTGGCTACGTTCGCGTTCGAATCCGGCTTCCAGCGGAATCAAAACGGCAAGAAAAAGCCTCCTGAAGGCTGCCTGCCTTCAGAAGGCATTTCGTTTTGTCCTCGGACTCGTACAGGAATGCGCGGCTGATGATGACGAGCAGAATGAAGAGTACCAGGATGGCGCCTATGCTGGAATAGCAAAAGCCGCCACGGGCGGCTTCGACGGTTTCTGCGCCTTCTACGTTTTCGGCCATTTCAACTCTCCTTTGCAATGGAATGATGCAGCGCATGATTTTTCCTCGCATGTCGATTGGATGGGGAGGACAAATGTGCGCTCGGCCATTTCCAGATGTCATCGGCCTCTGAAGGAAAGCTAAAACCTCCTGAAGGAAATCCTTCAGGAGGCCTCTGGTCCGAATTCAATTATACGTGAAACCTGCCCAGTCCAAGACTAGTACAGGAATGCGCGGCTGATGATAACCAGCAGGATGAAGAGAACCAGAATGGCGCCCGTGCTCGAGTAACCCCAGCCGCCGCCGTAGCCGCAGCCTGCGCCTACGCCGCCAACTGCTCCGCCAACTCCGTAAGACATGTGTCAAATCCCCTTTCTTGTGGTATGCCACATCATACGGCAAGCGCCCCCGTGATGTTTGGGCGGGAGGTGCAAATGTGCATACGCTGATTTTAGGATGCTGCCCATGCGGTCCAGGCCTCGACTGGGCATATCGGAAATGATCCTCGCATAGAAATGTAGTCCTTTCAGGGCGAGGAGGAACAGCACATGACTATTTTCCGGGAAATAATCGGCGGCGGCTTCGAGCAGATCGCCTTTTGCCATGATGCGGAGAGCGGTCTGAGAGCCATTGTCGCCATTCATAACACGGCGGCAGGACCTTCGCTGGGCGGATGCCGGTACATGACATACGGCGATGAGGAAGATGCCCTGCAGGATGCGTTGCGTCTCGCACGGGGAATGACGTATAAAAACGCCGCCTACAAGCTCCCTTACGGGGGAGGGAAGGCTGTCGTCTGGCGGGATCCCGCCGCGCGGTTGGAGGAGTCCGGCCCGGAAGCGTCATGGGCGCAGCGGAGAGCAGGGAGCACCGGAACGGCGGAGCTGCCGGGCGAAGAGTACGGGAGGAGGCGGCTGTTCGAGTCCTTGGGACGGTTCATTGAAGGCTTGGGCGGCCGTTATATAACCGGACTTGACCTGGGCACCTGCATCCAGGACATGGACGCGATTCAAACTCAGACTTCCTATGTAACGGATACATCGGGAAGCATCATGGCGCAGGATGATTTTACGGCCGAGATGACGGCATACGGCGTGTACCAGGGAATGAAGGCCGCCGTCGGCTGCCGTCTTGGCCTGCCGTCCCTTTACGATCTCAAGGTGCTCGTTCAGGGCTTGGGCAAAGTAGGCTTCCGGCTGTGCCGGTATTTATACGAGGATGGAGCCAGGCTGATCGTGTCCGATCCCAATGACGCCGCTGAGTTGGACGCGGTGAGGTATTACGGGGCAAGAAGGGTGAAGCCGGAGAACGTCTACAGGACGAAATGCGATGTGTTCGCGCCTTGCGCGCTGGGCGGCATACTGAACGATGTGACGATCCCGCGGCTGCGCTGTTCGATTGTCGCCGGCGCAGCCAACAATCAGCTGTCCATGGAGCGTCACGGGGAATTGATCGAGGAGAGGGGAATCCTCTATGTCCCGGATTACATCCTGAATGCCGGCGGAATCATCATCACCGCTGGAGAGCTGCAGGGGCTGGGACGAGCGGAGCTTCAGGAAAGCGTAAAGGCCGTGGCCGAAACGGCAAGGGAGGTTTTCCATCTGGCGGAAAAATACGGCATTCCTCCTTCCATGGCGGCAAAGCGGCTGGCGGAGCAAAATCTGGAACGGCTGAAGGAACGATGAGCGCAAAAAAGCCGGCTTGGACCGGGAATCCGGCAAGTCGGCTTCTTGCGTGGCTCTAGTATTTGTATTTCTTGATCAGGAGCTGGCTTTCGACGCCGGCGATGCCGGGCAGATTGTACAAGCGCTCCTGGAGAAAAGCTTCCATCTCCTGCATCGTGGCGAATACGGCGTGCATATGCAGCTTGCTCGGACCGGTCATATGGTGAAGCGCGGTGACGGCAGGCTCGTCCGACAGCCGCCGCGCCACTTCGCTGAGACGATGAGGTTCGACTTCAACATGAAAAAAGGCCGAAACGTTCATGCCGATCTTCTCGGGATTGACCAAGACGGTGAACCTCTCCAGGGTGCCGTTCTCGATCAAGGCATTAACCCGCGCTTGGACGCCGACCCTGGAGATGCCTACTTCCTTGCTGATATCCGTATAGGACATCCGCGAGTTGAGGCGGAGCAGTTCGGTGATCCGACGGTCCAGAGCATCCAGCTTGGTAGAGGGAATCGTATAGGAAGGCGGCCTGGGAGGTTGGGCGGACATTTCAATCGTCTCCTTTGGCAGGCTGATCATCGCTTGAACGGAAGTGCCTGGAATTTTTGCTAAAATCACTATATCGGGTTCAGTTCCCGATTACAAGACATGAATCCATTATATGGAAAAATAGAAGCGGCGCCTATGGGGCTTCACCTGATCTTCATCGGCGGCAAGAGCAGCCTTTTCGTGTCCGTCAGGCTTCTGCCGGGCCTTCCGAAGGCAAGTCCGCATACAATGCAGCAAGCGGGATTGACCTTGAAGAAGGATGTGATTGGACATGATTCATGTGACGGAAGAAAAAGATTTCTTGGTCCGGCTTAACGGGCTTATCGGCGGAGCGCAGACCCTATTGGATGTAGGAAGCGGCCCCGGACCGCTCCTGACGTCCCTTCATGCCCGGCAAATCGTTGCGCTCGACGTCCACAAGCCGTACGTCGACCATATTGCGGCCCATTATCCGTCTGTCGTGCCTCTTCACGCCGATGCGCTTGAGATTGGAAGGCTCTTTGTCCGAGGCTCCTTTACGGCCGTGACGCTGGTGGATGTGCTTGAGCATCTGGAAAAACAGGCGGGACACGAGCTGCTGAGGCAGGCGGAGATCATCGCGCGCGAGCGGGTCATCCTGTTCACGCCGCGGGGTTTTTTTCCGCAGGAAGCCTTCGACCATTACGGGCTCAACGGCGAACAGTACCAAATGCACCGCAGCGGATGGGAGCCCGAGGAGCTTGCGGCTCTCGGATACGAGGTTACGGTCATGAAAGGGTTCCATGATGCGTCCAACCCGGCATTTGTGAAAGCCTATGGCAGGAATCATGCGCCGGTCGATGCGCTGATGGCCGTCAAGCGGATGGCATGAGCCTGCTTGTCCCCGGCGGCATAGAAGGAGATGGCCCGCGAGCGGGTCTTTTTTTTTGCTTATAAATGGGTTGAAAATCCGATCTGGAGAATTGGACGCTGGGTTTCGACATAGCCTCTACTAATTGAGGGGGTTAATGGCATGCCTGATCAACCGAAACGAAGAAAAGGACACGTATCCAAGCGGCCGCACTCCCGCAAGGACTGCGAGATGCCAGCCCGGATGAAGAATTGCGTGATTCCGGTCACACCGGCGGAAGCGGATCAATTTGAAGCCCTGCTGGAATGGCTCGTTCAGGCATTGACGGAATGGCCAAGAGGCGTTGCGGACGGGTCGCTGAGAGAGGTGCTGGGCCAGCTGCTGCTTCTCATCAACTCGATGCGGATTCCCTTGCAGGAAAAAGGGGCGCTGCAGGCTGCTCTGGAGCTGGCGATCGGGCAGTATGAGAATCGGGGCGAAAGCGATGCGCTGCTGATTGTCGCTCTCCAAGCGTTGGCGACCGAGCTGCTCGGCGCTGTTCTCGTCTTTTGCGTATCCCCGCTGGTCAAGGATGGAGGGGTCGGCCTGGTTCGCGAGGCTGGGCGGCTGCTCGCTCTTGCGGGGCAGCCGCTGGGCGCAAGAGGCGCTACCGGCGCGGCGGGCCCGACCGGGCCTGCCGGTCCGGCGGGCCCGGTCGGGCCAGCAGGAGCTGCGGGGCCGGCAGGCGACCCTGGCGCGCAGGGAGCGGCCGGGTCGGCGGGGCCGCCGGGGAATCCTGGTGCGACCGGGCCGAGCGGAGCGACGGGAGCGGCAGGGTCTGGAGGAGCGACGGGAGCAACCGGCGCGACAGGTCCAGCCGGGCCGGCGGGAGGACCGAAGGGACTTACAGGAGCGACGGGGGCGACGGGAGCTGACGGCGGTACGGGGACGACAGGCCCGACCGGGGCGACGGGAGCGGGAGTGACCGGAGCGACAGGATTGGCCGGGGCGACCGGAGCCACAGGAGCGACGGGAGCAATCGGCGCGACAGGTGCAACGGGAGCAGGGGCGACAGGGGCGACAGGGGCGACAGGATCGGCCGGGGCGACTGGAGCCACAGGAGCGACGGGAGCAATCGGCGCGACAGGTGCAACGGGAGCAGGGGCGACAGGGGCGACAGGATCGGCCGGGGCGACCGGAGTCACAGGAGCGACGGGGGCAATCGGCGCGACAGGTGCAACGGGAGCAGGGGCGACAGGGGCGACAGGATCGGCCGGGGCTACCGGAGTCACAGGAGCGACGGGAGCAATCGGCGCGACAGGTGCAACGGGAGCAGGGGAGACAGGGGCGACAGGGCTGGCCGGGGCGACTGGAGACACAGGAGCAACGGGAGCCACCGGCATTACAGGAACCACAGGGGGCACTGGAACGGCCGGAGTTACGGGTGCAACAGGGGACATAGGCCCAACGGGCGCTACAGGATTTACAGGGGCCACGGGAGGGACGGGGGCCATAGGTATCTCGGGTGTTACAGGGTATACAGGCTCAACCGGAGCAACAGGTTTGATTGGGCCCACAGGAGTAACCGGAGCAACGGGAGACACAGGAGCCGCTGGAATCACAGGGGCGACAGGGGCCACGGGCGCTACCGGAGTCACAGGACTCACAGGAGCAACGGGAGTTACGGGGACAACGGGAGCGATCGGAGCCACGGGGGCTACCGGAACAACCGGAGCAACGGGAGCAACGGGAGTTACAGGGACAACGGGAGATATCGGAGCCACGGGGGCTACCGGAGTCACAGGAGCGACTGGAGCAACGGGGCCAACCGGAGTCACAGGAGCAACGGGAGCCACCGGAGTCACCGGAGCCACAGGCCCAACCGGAGTCACAGGGGCAACAGGAGCAACCGGAGTCACAGGAGCGACCGGAATCACAGGAGCAACGGGAGCAACGGGAGTTACAGGGACAACGGGAGTCACAGGAGCGACTGGAGCCACGGGGGCTACCGGAGTCACAGGAGCGACTGGAGCAACGGGGCCAACCGGAGTCACAGGGGCAACGGGAGCCACCGGAGTCACCGGAGCCACAGGCCCAACCGGAGTCACAGGAGCAACCGGAGTAACCGGAGCGACCGGAGTTACAGGAGCGACGGGAGTCACAGGAGCGACTGGAGCAACGGGAGCCACAGGAGTAACGGGAGCAACGGGAGCCACAGGAGTAACGGGAGACACAGGAGTCACAGGAGTGACCGGACCCACGGGAGTAACCGGAGCTGCAGGAGTCACAGGAGCAACTGGGGTAACAGGAGTAACCGGAGCAACAGGAGCAACGGGAGTAACCGGAGCAACAGGAGCAACGGGAGTAACTGGGACAACGGGAGCGACCGGAGCCACAGGAGCAACTGGGGTAACAGGAGCAACCGGAGCAACGGGAGTCACAGGAGCAACTGGAGCCACGGGGGCTACCGGAGCCACAGGAGCAACTGGGGTAACAGGAGCAACGGGAGTCACAGGAGCAACTGGAGCCACGGGGGCTACCGGAGCCACAGGAGCAACTGGGGTAACAGGAGCAACAGGAGCAACGGGAGTCACAGGAGCAACTGGATCAACGGGGCCTACCGGAGTCACAGGAACGACTGGATTTACAGGTTTAACAGGAGCAACCGGAGTCACCGGAGCAACAGGAGCAACTGGGCCTACCGGAGTCACAGGAGCAACGGGAGCGACCGGAGCCACAGGAACGACTGGATTTACAGGTTTAACAGGAGCAACCGGAGTCACCGGAGCAACAGGAGCAACTGGGCCTACCGGAGTCACAGGAGCAACGGGAGCGACCGGAGCCACAGGAACGACTGGGGTTACAGGTTTAACAGGAGCAACCGGAGTCACCGGAGCTACTGGAACCACAGGAACCACAGGAACCACAGGAACCACAGGAGTCACCGGAGCTACTGGCCCAACCGGAGCCACCGGGGCCACAGGAACTACGGGGTCAACCGGCACTGCAGGTACAGGCGCCATCATTCCTTTCGCATCCGGCACTCCTGTCGCATTGACGACGATTGCAGGGGGGCTTGCCGGAACGGGCGGACTTGTCGGTTTCGGCAATTCCGTGTCGAGCGTCAACGTGGGAGGAGGCACGATTGATTTGACAGGTGCGGCAGGCACCCTGCTCAACTTTGCCTTCTCGGTCCCGCGCGCGGGTACGATTACTTCCTTGACCGCATATTTCAGCACGACGGCTTCGCTGAGTCTGATCGGCTCTACGATCACGATCACGGCTACCCTATACAGCTCGGCGACACCCAATAATAGTTTCAGCCCTGTAGCGGGAGCTGTGGTCTCGCTCGCTCCGGCACTTACCGGGACTCTGTCGCTCGGAACCGTCAGCAACGGTCTGACGTCGGGTTTGTCCATTCCGGTAACCGCACAGACAAGACTGCTGCTGGTCTTCTCGGCGACAGCGACGGGTTTGACGCTCGTCAACACGGCGGCAGGTTATGCGAGCGCGGGGCTGGCCATCACTTGATCCGGATGAGCGGACGGAAGGAGGAAGAAGAAAAGTTGGAATAATGGAAAGAAAAGAAACCTAAGAGGAGTTTCCATGAACGAAAACCGATGATGGCCGGTTTGAGTCCCGGCCATTCATCATCGGGACGGCGGCCTGCGGCGGAGCGGAGTTTTCGCCGCAGGCTTTTTCGTCTCCGGCGGCGCTGCCCGCTCCGCCTCCTTCCGTGCCGGATGGGACAAGCCCGCCTCCTTTTCACGGGATAAGCCGGTTGCTTCTGCAGCGGGTGAAGAGAGAGGCGAAAAGCGGCCGGAATCCATGGGTCCTCGCTTCGCTATTTGCGGAAGACGGCTTGCAGCCAGGCAGAAAGCGGACGTTCACGACCGTTGGACCCTTCAAGACGGCAATGGATTCCAGGCCGAGACACGGAAGCCTCTTTATGCTATGATGATACAGGTTTTTCGGCGGAGGCCGCGGCCGGGAGCTCCAAGCTTCCGGCTGCATCCATTTGCCGCACGCGGTTCGTAACCATCCCGCGTCACCAAAACTAGGGGGTATTATGTTCATGTTCAATTTCACCTGGGGCGTGCTCTTCGTCCTGGTCAACTTTGCGCTGTTCCTGGCGTGCTATCGTTTCTTCGGCAAAAAAGGCCTCTATGCCTGGATCGGCTTCGCGACGGTTGTCGCGAATATCCAAGTAACGGAGACGATCTCCATGTTCGGCATCGTCATGACGCTCGGCAATACGATCTACGCGTCGCTCTACATGACGACGGACTTGATCAACGAGCGCTACGGCGGCAAGGAGGCCCGCCAGGCGGTGTGGTTCGGCTTTTTCATTCTCATCGCCACAACGATCCTCATGCAGATGGTGCTCAAGTTTGATCCGGCGGAGACCGATTTCGCCCATGATTCGCTGTCGGCCATCTTCGGCCTGATGCCGCGTCTTGCGCTGGCCAGCCTGAGCGCTTACTTCATCAGCCAGTTCCTGGACGTGCGCGTCTTCTCGGTGCTGAAACGGCGTTTCGGCGGACGCAACCAGTTCTGGATCCGCATCAACGGAAGCACGATCTTGAGCCAGTTCGTGGATTCGCTCGTCTTCTGCACGATCGCATTTGCAGGAGTCGGCGGCTATACATGGGATATCTGGATTCAGATCTTCCTGACCACGTACGTGATGAAGTTCGTCATCTCCATCGCTTCGACGCCGGTGCTCTATCTGGCGCGGACGTTCCGATTCAAGGACGAATAAAGCCGCTCGGCGGCAACCACAGCAGCCCGGTCCGCTTGAATGCGGCCGGGCTGCTTCGTTTTAGAAGGCGGAATTCCCTGCGGAAGCGGATGGATTTCGGAAGGGAAAGCGGTTAGGATGTCGAATTCATTTCTTCCAAGACAAGGAGGGGTGGACAGCCATGCAGGAGAGACCGCAGAACCATGAAGTGCCCGATTACGAGAAGCCTTATGTCGGAGCCGTACCCGATGGAGACTTGCTTGCCATTCTGGAAGAACAGCAAGCCCACATGCTGGGCCTGCTGGATACGCTTACGGAGGAGCAGCTGGAAATCCGCTATGCGCCGGGCAAATGGAGCCTCCGCGAAGTCATCGGCCATGTGGCCGACAACGAACGGATTCTAGCCTATCGGCTGCTGCGTTTCGCACGCGGCGATGCCACGGAGCTGCCGGGCTACGACGAGAATCTTCTGGTCGCCGAGGCGCCGTTCTCCAGCTGGACGAGGGCTCAGGCTGCGGCCGACTATTCCGCTGTGCGGCAGGCGACATTGACGCTGCTGAGCGGCTTGCGGCCTGAAGATTGGCAGCGCGAAGGCGTGGCCAACGGCCTGCGGCATTCGGTTCTGCTGCTGGCCTGCGTCATTGCCGGGCATGAGAAGCATCATCTCCATATTATTCAGGACCGTTATTTGAAGGAATGATAACGCAGAGAGCCGGGGGCAAGGGCCCCCGGCTCTCTTTGCGCGGATTTCATCCTAGAGGAAATTCAAAATCATATCCTGACAGATCGAATCGAACGGATATTCTGCTTGCCAGAGAACGGTTTCCCCCTGTTATTCCGCTGTCAGGCTTGCGATCGATGCACATGGGCTTCCTGTCCATGCGACTTGACCCGCTTCAGCTGGGCAACGATCAGGATGCTGATCACCACAAGCAGGAACCAGGAGCTCAGCTTGCTCCAATGCACGATCGTCCAGTTCAGCTCCTGGTCGGGGTAGCGCCAAGCCCCGAGGAAGGTGGAGATGTTCTCGGCGATCCAGATGAACAGAGCGATCAGGACGAAGCTGAGCAGCATCGGCATCCGCATCGTTTTTCCTCCCGCCGCATAAGAGACGGTCGTCCGCCAGAACAAGAGGGCAAGCAGAGCCGTCAGCCACCAGCGAAGGTCGGGCAGCCAGTGGTGGGTGAAGAAATTGGCATAGATCAGCAGAGCCGTCCCGGCGGCGGCATAGGAATTCGGCCAGCGCCGGAATCGAAGCCCGAGCCTCCTCCATGCCTGGCAGATATAGCTGGCCACGCTGGCGTACATGAAGCCGCTGTACAGCGGGACGCCGCCGAGCTTGCTCCAGGCATCGCCGGGATAGCTCCATGATCCCATGTTCACCTTGAACAGCTCCAGCGCCAGGCCGATGAGGTGGAAGAGGGTGATGACCTTGAGCTCATCCCATGTCTCCAATCGCGTCCATATCAAGGCGGCCTGGGCGGCCAGACAGATGAGCAGGAGCAGATCGTAGCGCGACAATCCGGGAATATGGATGAGCTTGGTCAGTCCAAGCGAAAATGACGACCGGAAAGGCGCAGCTGAGCGCCTGGCTCCAGCCGAAGGCGAGCAGGATGCGGAGGCTCGCTGCCGGAGACCATGCCCCGATGCGTCCGGATAGGCTTTTGAGCATGCCTTCAGCTCCTTTGAAGGCATGAACGAGCGGGAATGGAAAAAAGTTTCCATGCACGTCGACCGGGGCCAAGGTAACGTGCCTCTCCCGATTTGGCGGCAAAATGAAAAACAGGACCGCAGCGGCGGTCCTGTTCAAGAGCGATGGTCATGCTGTCCGGCTGCTTCCGAGAAGTCGGCAAAGCCAGGCTTCAATCTCCTGGCGATGCCGGCAGGAAAAGCCGGGCGCCGACTAGCCGAGCCGCGCCGAGAGCACGGATGCGAAGCGCTCCAGCTGCACGCGGTCGGTCTCGTCGAAGCGGTTCAGGCTCGGGCTGTCGATGTCGAGCACGCCGATCAGGCGGCCGTCTGCCGCGAGCAGGGGCACGACGATCTCCGACTGCGAGGCGGCATCGCAGGCGATATGGCCCGGAAAGGCGTGCACGTCAGGGACGAGCATCGTCTCCTTGCGCTCCGCCGCCGTGCCGCAGACGCCGCGCCCGACCGGGATGCGGACGCAGGCCGGAAGCCCTTGGAACGGGCCGAGCACGAGTCCCTGCCCGTCGAGCAGGTAGAATCCCGCCCAGTTGATATCCGTGAGGAACTGCGCGAGCAGCGCCGAGGCGTTCGCCAGGTTGGCGATGGCGTTCGGCTCGTCCTCGATCAGCGCTTCGAGCTGGCGGATGACCGTCCCGTACTGCTCCTCGCGGGTTCCGTCGTAAGTGACTGTATGGAACATTTGCTTCTTCCCCTTTCTTCGTGGACTTACAATAGCATATCTGCGGCACTGCGGTAAATGGCATGCGCGTCCAGTTATTGACCGATCGTTCTGAAACGAATATACTGGATTAAATTTGAAGCCGGCAAGAGCGGAAATGGAGGTACAGGATGGCCAGACCGAAGGAGTTCGACCCTGCGAAGGCGCTGGACCAGGCGCTGGAGGCATTTTGGGATCAAGGCTACGAAGCCGCATCCGTGCAGGGGCTGTGCTCCGCCATGGGCATCAACCGCGGCAGCCTCTATGATACGTTTGGAGACAAGGAGACCCTCTTCACCGCCTGCATGGACCGTTTCCGCGCGATGCAGGAGCAGGGCATCTACAAGATTCTGGAACGCCGCGATGAAGATCCGCGGGAGCAGCTGCGGCTGTTCTTCGATGCGGTCGTCGAGTCCTCGCTCGTGAACTTTTCCCGGGGAAGAGGCTGCTTCATGACGAACACGACGCTGGGCTCGTCGGTCCGTCTCCCCTCGATCGCGCAGCGGGTGGAGGAATATCATCTCTATACCGAAGATGTGCTGCTGCGTTTTCTGGAGGAGGCGGCGAGGCGCGGATCGACCAAGGAGGGCTTGCAGCCTCGCGAGGCGGCGCGCTTCCTGCTTGCCATCAAGCAGGGAATCCATGTCACCGCACGCACGGAAGCGGGACGGAGCATGCTGGAGGATGTATGCCGGATGGCCGTGGATGCCGTGTTTTGAGCGGCGTTTGCGCGCTCTTTTTTGAACGATCGTTCCAATAACCTGTCCCATGAAAGGAAGTGCCTCAAAATGAAAAGAATGCTCGGCATCCTCATCATCATGTCGCTGGTCGCCACGTCGGTGTCCTCCCTCTTTCCGCTGTTCCATCGGGACTATGGCCTGAACAGCCTGGAGCTGACCCTGCTGTTCGCCAGCTACGCGGCCGTCCTGCTTCCCGTCCTGCTCCTGACCGGAGTCCGTGCCGCTTCCTGGGGGCACAAGCGGGTCATCCGGGCCGGAATCTGGCTGTCGATCGGCTCGTCGCTCCTGTTCATGCTCAGCGCCGACGCCTGGATGCTGTATGCGGCGCGAATGGTCGAAGGAGCGGCATACGGGCTGTTCACGGGAACGGCGACCCCGTTCCTGCTTCGCCATACGCCGTCATCCCGTACAGGGAAAGCGATTCTGCTGTCCGGCATGACCGTTTCCCTCGGTTTCGGAATCGGGCCCGCCATTACCGGGTTGTTCGCCCAATATGCTTCCGTCATGCCTTCCCGGCTCCCGTATGCCCTGTTCATCGTCCTTCTGCTGGCATGCGCGGCTGTGCTGGAGACGCTCCATTCGCATGAGGAGGAGAACAAAGCGATACAGGCAGCGCCGAACCCGGATAGGGATGGGGCAACAGGAGCCAATCTCCGTGCAATTCCAGCAGCCGATGCGGCAGGCGCGCTCGGAGCGGAAGGGAAGAGCCGTGAGCGCCGGGGCGCGCTGCTCGGCGTTCCGGCATCCATCGGCAGACATTTCTGGACCATGAGCGCTTTGTCGGGGTTCACCATCTTCACCTTGAACGGAATTGTCCTCTCTCTCATTCCGATGTTCGTCACGAACGTCCTCCACAGCTCGAATCTCTCCATCAGCGGCCTGCTCGTGTTGCTGCTGCTGGGAGGCGGCGCCTTGACGCAGCTGATTCCCCTCCCATTGAATCCCGTCGTGCGCCTGCGTTCCGGGCTGCTCATTCTGGCAGCCGGCGCCTGGACGGTCGTGCTCTCGGGCCATGAAGGAAGCCTAAGCCTGCTCTGGCTCGGCGTCGGCCTGCAGGCGCTCGGCAGCGGCTGGTCCTTCCAGGCCAGCCTGCGCTTCGCCGGCGAGCTGCCCCGCCCCGCAGACCGCCCTCGTGTCATCACGACCTATTACCTGGCGGCCTACTCCGGCTTCATCGTTCCGATGGCCGGGCTCGGAGTGCTCAGCTATGCCTTCGGCATGTCGACGGCGATGGTGGTCCTGAACATTCTCGGCCTGCTGCTCGTGCTCTACGCCGCCTTTTACTCCGTCGGGTTCAAGCGCGAGTACGGCGCGCTGCTGAAATGCCGGGCCGCCGCCGCCGTCAGCGGGACGCGGCCGACAGCGGCGGATTGAATCGCCATTCGGCATCCCCTGCCATCCATCCTGAGGGCTGGCGCCGCCAACCGGATGTCAGCCCTGGAACGGCTTCGAACCGCATCCATGCGCAGTCTGCAAAAAGGAAAACCGGCTTCTCCCGCTGGGGCAGAGGCCCACTTCCGGATTCATCGAATGCTCCCCTTTCTATACGATTGTCAATACGGTTGCCAAGGCGAAGAGGATCGCGAGGGCGGCAGCCGTCATTGCGAAGCCCTTGACATAGCTGCGGGCGAAGGACGGCCCTTGCTGCCGCTCGCGGCCGGACCACTTCCAGATGGCTCCTAGCGCGAGACCGGCCAGCGCGATCCGGACGGCGAAGCGGAGAAGGTTCAGGATGTAGTCCCGCAATGGAAGCTCGACCACAGACTTTACCGGACCGGCAATCTGCGTGAAGGAGTCGGGCACGAGGAGCAGCCCCAAGGCCAGGCCGAGCAGAAACGTGTACAGGGCCGTTTTGAGCAGGAAACGCTCCATAGATATCATCTCCTTTCGATCTCGATGGACCCGTCCCTTGGAGGGCTCAGCGCTTTTTTGTATTTGAAGAAGCTTCCTATCCTCCACACGGCGATGTAGCAGACGGCGATCGACATCGTGAGGAAGATGAATTGGCCCGGCTGCAAATCCTGAAGGTACCGGGACAAGGCGAGCCTGAGAACGACGACGACGACGATCACATACTTGAAATTCGGATTCGGCTTCGTATAGACGCGCCCGTCGGCATTCAGCTCGTATCCGGTATGGTGCAGCATCACGGCGCCAAGCGCGATCCCGATCAGCACGGCGCACAGCTCCTCCCACAGGGGAGGATATTGCACGGCTTGGCCGGTTGCGGACAAGGACGACACGCTGGCGAAAAAGCCGAGCAGCACGAACAGGATCGGCAGCAACATGAGCCATCCGCCGGCACGGATCGGACGGGCCTGGGAGGAGCGCACGGAACGGCGCCAGTATACGAGAAGCAGGACGAGCAGGATGAAGCCGTAGGTGCCGAGCATTTGCGAATTCACATCGTTCACTCCTTGAGCGGCCGCCGGGGCGGGCCTGCTGTATAGGATAAGTGTAGGCGCATTCCCAATTCTATACAATAGCAAATAGGCTCGAAATGGGATTTAATCGACTACTTTGGTTTAGGCCGAATTCGCCATTGACGATGTAGAGGGGGCTGAAGTACAGTAACGGAATGGAAGGGAGTGTTCGTATGTCAGGGGAACAAACGGCGGGCGCCGTCAAGCCTGCCAAGGGCTGGGGCGTCTACCGGGAGATGCTGGCCCGCTACGTTTTTCCGCAGCGCCGGCTGCTGTGGAGCCTGGCGGCGCTGCTGCTCGTCTCGATCGGGCTGCAGCTGGTCAATCCGCAGATCATCCGGTATTTCATCGACAGCGCCCAGGGCCAAGGGAGCATTACGGCGCTGTACTACGCAGCGGGGCTGTTCATCGCTTTTTCCTTGCTTCAGCAGGGAGTTTCGGTAGCTGCGGCCTACTTCAGCGAGAATCTCGGCTGGACGACGACGAACAAGCTGCGCGCGGAGCTCGCCGAGCATTGCCTGTCGCTGGACATGAGCTTCCACAAGACGCAGACGTCGGGCTCCCTGATCGAGCGGGTGGACGGCGACGTCAACGCGCTGGCGAATTTCTTCTCCAGCTTCATCATCCACCTGGCCGGCAACGTCGTCCTGATGCTCGGCATCCTGGCGCTGCTGTTCCGCGAGAATTTCTGGATCGGGCTCGTCATGACGGCGTTCGTCATCGGGGCTGTGTACGTCATCCAGTGGATCCGCAAGTTCAACGTCCCCGTGTGGAAGAACTGGAGGCAGATCAACGCCGAGTTCTACGGCTTCATCGGGGAGCATCTGGAGGGCACCGAAGATACCCGGGCCAACGGAGCGGCGGGCTACGTCATGAACCGCTTCTACGAGATGACGCGCCGCATGCTGCCCATCCGCATGCGGGCCTTCCTCGGATTCTGCATGATGTGGAGCACGACGATCCTGGTGTTCGCGCTTGGCAACGCGGCGGCGTTCATCGTCTGCGCGATTCTGTGGAAGAACGGGCAGAGCGGCCTGACGATCGGCTCCATCTATCTGGTGTTCTATTATACGGAGCAGCTGGCGAAGCCGATCGAGAAGATCCGCACCCAGCTTGAGGATCTGCAAAAAGCGGATGCCAGCCTGATGCGCGTGCGCGACCTGCTGGCGACGAAGCCGCTGATCCAGGACGGGCCGGGAGCTCCGCTGCCGGAGGGGCCGCTCGCGGTGGAATTCCGCGATCTGGAATTCGCCTACGAGGAAGGCGGCCGCGCCACGCTCGACCATCTGCAGCTGAGGCTCGAGCCGGGGCAGACGCTCGGCCTGCTGGGGCGGACCGGCAGCGGCAAGACGACGATCGCGCGCCTGCTGCTGCGCTTCTACGATCCGCAGTCCGGCGCCATCGAGCTGGCAGGGACGGACATCCGCCAATGCAAGCTTCATGAGCTGCGCCGCAAGGTCGCGATGGTGACGCAGAACATCGAGATTCTGGAAGGGAGCGTCCGCGATAACCTGACGCTGTTCGACGACGGCATCCGTGACGGGAGGATCGCCGAGGTGCTGCATGATCTGGGCCTCGGCGCCTGGTATGAGGCGCTGCCCGACGGCTTGGATACGATGCTCGCCTCCGGCGGCGGCAGCCTGTCGGCCGGAGAGGCGCAGCTGCTGGCGTTCGCCCGCGTCTTCCTGACGAATCCCGGCCTTGTCATTCTCGACGAAGCCAGCTCGCGTCTGGATCCGTTGACGGAAGCGCGCATCGAAGCCGCGGTCGACCGGCTGCTGGAGGAGAAGACCTGCATCATCATCGCCCACCGGCTGGCGACGATCCAGCGAGCCGACCGGATCCTGATCCTGGAGAACGGGCGGATGCTGGAGAGCGGACGGCGCGAGGAGCTCGCGGCCGATCCGAAGTCCCGGTTCAGCCGCATGCTGGCTGTAGGGATGGAGGAGGTGCTGGCATGAAGACGAGACATTTCTTCTGGCGGCTTATCGGCTACCGGCCCGGCTTGTATGTGCTCAACCTGGCGGCATGGTCGCTCATCCATATGGCTCCTCTCGTGCCGGGCCTGCTGACCAAAGCTTATTTCGATCATCTGGAAGGAACGTACGAGTTCCCTTACGGCGTCTGGGCGATCGCGGCTCTGCTCGTCGCCGCGGCGCTGGCCCGGATCGCCCTGATCTTCGGCGGCTTCCTGACCGACGTGAACTTCCGCTTCCGGATGGCGATGCTGATCCGGCGCAATATGCTCTCCCATGTGCTGAGACAGCCGGGAGCGAGGGCGATTCCGACTTCGCCTGGCGAGGCGATCAGCAACTTCCGCGACGACGTGGACCATACGGAAGAGGCGATGAGCTGGTCGGTCGACACGCTCGGCCTCGTCGGCTTCGTTGTCGTCGCCAGCTGGATCCTCGTTTCGATCGACGCCCAGCTGACCATATTCGTGTTCGTGCCGCTCATCCTCGTCGTCACGGCGGCCCAGGTCGCGACGGCGCGCATCCACAAATTCCGCGCCGCCAGCCGGGAATCGACGGCCAAGGTGACGGGCGCGATCAGCGAGATGTTCTCCAACGTGCAGGCTATCCAGGTGGCCGGCGCAGAGAAGCGCATCGTGGACCGGTTCGCCGCCCTGAGCGAGAACCGCCGCCAGAATATGGTCAAGGACAAGCTGCTGACCGAAACGCTGTCGTCCGTGTTCACCAACTCCGTCAATCTGGGGACAGGCCTCATTCTCGTGCTCGCCGGCTATAAAATGCGGGACGGAGGCTTCACCGTCGGCGACCTGTCGCTGTTCGTCTATTACCTCACGTTCGTGACGCAGCTGACATCGAACGTCGGCAACTTCATGACCTACTACAAGCAGATGGCGGTCAGCTTCGAGCGCATCAAGGCGATGCTGCAGGGAGCGCCGGCTTCTGTTCTGACAGCGGCCCGATATATCGGCCTCGGCAAGCGCGTCGGGGGAAGACCGGACAGGGTGGCATCCCCGGCCTCCCCTCCGGACGAGCAAGCGATGGCGGGCGCAGGGGGACCGGAGGCCGGAGCGGCCGGCCGGGAGGCTTCCGTGCGGAGAAGCCGGAACATGGACGACGAGCTGCCGTACTTCCAGGCGCCTCCGCTGGAGATTCTGGAAGCATCCGGCCTGACGTACCGGTATCCGGAGACGGGGCGCGGCATCGAAGGCATCAACCTGCAGATCCGCCGGGGCTCCTTCACCGTCGTCACGGGCATGATCGGCAGCGGCAAAACGACGCTCGTGCGCTCGCTGCTGGGCCTCCTTCCGGCGGAGACCGGCGACATCCGCTGGAACGGCGAACGGATCGAGCAGCCGGCCGATTTCTTCGTCCCTCCGCAGAGCGCGTATACGGCCCAGATTCCGCGCCTGTACAGCGACCAGCTGCGGCACAACATTCTGCTTGGAGCCGAGGATCGGCCGGGCGGCGTTGAGCGCGCCCTGTACGCAGCCGTGATGGAAGAGGACATGGGCAATCTCGAGCATGGCCTCAGCACGATGGTCGGCCCGCGCGGCGTCAAGCTCTCCGGCGGCCAGGCGCAGCGCACGGCTGCCGCCCGCATGCTGGTGCGCGACGCGCAGCTGTATGTGTTCGACGACTTGTCGAGCGCGCTCGACGTGGAGACGGAACGCCGGCTCTGGGAGCGCCTGTTCGTCGAGAAAGGGGATGCGGCCTGCCTCGTCGTCTCCCATCGCAAGGCGGCCTTGTCCCATGCCGACCACATCATAGTGATGAACGGCGGCAAGGTCGAGGCGGAAGGCACGGCCGAGGAGCTGCTGAAATCAAGCGACAGCTTCCGCCAGCTGTGGTACGGAGAAGAAACCGGCTGAATGCCGATTGGATGAATGCCGATGGACGTACAAGCGGAATTCCGCTGGCTCTAGTCCGTTGAAGAGGCTGCCCCGCAAGTCATGAACATGACTAGGGGGCAGCCTCTTTTCTTTTTGGCGCTCCGGCTGCCATTCATCGGAATCCTTTTCGTACCCATGCGGATCGCATCTATTTCCTTTCTCCGGCGGCAGGTGGAGGGGCATGCCGGAAGCTTAGGCGAAAAAAGCCCTGCCATCTGGCAGGACCGGACAATCGCAACGTATGGATGCCTATTCAGAGCAAATAATGATACACATACGTCTTTCCGCACATATTGCGCATATCCGCATCGTAGACGCGGATTCGAAGCACGTCGCTGACCGTCAGCGACTGGATATAGTCATTCAGCTCGGATTGGCGCTGGAACACGAGCTCCGGCTGCTGCTCATCCTGCCCATCCGCATACCGCAGCGTCCAGGTAGACATAGGCGGATCCTCCATCTCTTACAGTGAACTCAGATAGATTCAGTTTCTCCCACAATCATTCAACCTAATCCCAATCCGTGAAACCGGATGTCCTATGACCGCAAAAATGTCTTGCGGGCTGTGCCGGGCAGCAGCTTGGGACCGGACATTGGACTGCGCCTCGAGCGACGAAATCGCCACCGGCGCTCAGCGCGCTTGGGACCGGCCCGCTGGCTGCGCCGCAAGGGTCGAAATCGCCATCGGCGTCATGGAATCATGCCGGCCGCAGGCTGTCGCGGACGATGCCCGCAAGGGACAGCTTCTCGTCGGGCGGAAGCCATTCCGTGAGCCTCGCGGCGGCAAGCGCCGGCATCCAGGCTTCGAGTTCTCCGCGTTCCAAGCCGCTGAGCCGCAGATAGGTGCGCAGATAGCGGGAGAGCAGCAGCCTGCGGACGGAGGTCAGGATGAGCTCGAAGGCGCGGGAGGACTCCTCCGGGAGCGAGCCCGTGCGCAGCATGAGCACGGTGCGGGCGGCATCCGCCGCAGGGTGGCCGTAGCTGGCGGTCATCCAGTCGATGATCCAGCCTTTGCGGCCGTCGATCATGATGTTGTCGGGATGAAGGTCGCCGTGGAGCAGCTGGCGGCCGACAGGCAGCTTGTCGAGGCCGGCGAGAACGCCTGCCTTCTCTTCGGGTGACAAAATAGGCGCCGCTTCGATCTTCTCCCGCAGCGCTTCCTTGAGGCAGGGCAGCCCCGAGTCCGGTCCGGCGCCCGTGCGGTGCACGGCTACATGCAGACGGGCCATATGGGCCGCATCGCGGAATAGATTCCACGGCTTCTGAGCGAGCCGGCGCAGCATCGTGCTGCCGGACAGGCGCTCGTAGACAATGGCGGGGCGGTCCTCCCATTCCAGCAGCTGCTCGGGCTTGGGGGTGGGCAGGCCGGCTTTGACCGCGAAGCGTCCGGCCTTGAACTCGAACTCGGCATAGGCGCGCGGCATGCCTTCCTTGAAGATTTTCAGCAAGCGGTTCTGCCCATAAAGACGGATTTGCGCGGTACGGCCTTGTGCCAGCACCGCTCCGGGTGCATGCTCCATGGGTATTTTCATCTCCGATCCTAGATGCGAGGTTCTCGTACAAAATACCTATTCTGGAAACGATTCCATAATCCTTCTTCTCCCAGCCAAGGAATCGGGCCTCAGTAGCGCGGGAGAGCCCGATTATGGTACGCTCAAGGTACTTGAACCGGGAGGTGAGTTTATTGTTCGAGCTTCATGAATTGCTGTCGTGGATCTGGTCCATCGGCATCGTCTGCTCCGCGGCTTATTATTATTTTGCCTGGCTCCATGATGCAGTCCAGGATGGCGGCTGGCGCCCCTCCGGAGTGCGCTTCGCGCCTCCGGCCGCGCCGAAGAGCGTCGCGATTCCAAGCCCGCTGCGGCTGCGGCTGGTCCGCCTGTCCAAGCGCAAGGATTCCCCCGATGATGACGGGGCGGATTGCCTCTCCCTATTCCAAGGCCGCTCAGCCAACGAATGGGGAGGATATTATTCATGGACACGAACAAGGACCGCCGCTCCGCGGTTGCGGATGAACTAACGAACGGCCGCCGGAAGGAAGCTCCGCGCAAGCGCAAATTCTGGAGCCGTCCGGCCAAGGCGACCGCCGCCGCGGGCAGCCTGCTGCTGCTCGCCGGATGCGGAGCCAAAGGAACCATCGACTCGGATACACCGGGATTTTTCAACCATTACGTCGTTTATCCGCTGTCTTGGGTGCTGGAGCACCTCGCTTCTTTCTTCAGCGACAACTATGGCCTCGCCCTCATCGCCGTCACGCTGCTTGTGCGTCTCGTGCTCATGCCGCTCATGCTGCGGCAGTACCGGAGCCAGCAGATCATGAAGGGCAAGATGAAGAGGATGCAGCCGGAGCTCGAAGACCTCAAGGCGCGCCATACGGACAAGTCGGCGGAGACGATGCAGAAGCAGCAGCAGGAAATGATGGAGCTGTACAAAAAGCACGGCTACAATCCGCTGGCCATCGGCTGCCTGCCGATGCTGATCCAGCTGCCGATCCTGACCGGGCTGTATTACGCCATCCGGATGAGTCCCGATCTGGCCAGCCACACGTTCCTGTGGTTCCAGCTGGGCAAGCCGGACATCATCCTGCCTTTCCTGGCCGCCGCCGTTTACTTCGTGCAAGCCAAAGTATCCCAGAGAGGCGTCGAGCAGACGGACATGCAGCGGCAGATGAGCTGGATCATATATCTCTCGCCGATCATGATGGGCTTCTTCTCCTTCACGGCTCCAGCGGCGCTACCGCTCTACTGGGCCGTCGGCGGCATCATCGTCATCCTGCAGACTCTGCTGGGGCAGCGGCTGTTCCGCCATCTGGCGGAGCCCGGACATCCGGAGGCGGCGGAGAGCGGTCCGGCCGCTCCCGGCGGGCTCGCGCTGGCGGGCGGCGGAGCGTCGGTCCCGGCGGCCGCCGGAACAGGCCTTCCCCAGCAGCGCCAAGCTGCCCGGGCCAAGGGCAGCGGCGGCGGCTCCAAGCCGCGCGGCAGCTCCGGCGGCGAGCGTGGCAGCGGCGGATCCCGCCAAGGGCGCAAGCCGGGCAAGCGCTAGACATGGGCTAGCCGCAAAAACAGGAAAAGCCTTCATTCCGCCCGCGGGCGGAATGAAGGCTTTTCCTGGTGCGTCGTGCATGCAAGCCGTTGCGGATTGCGCATGCCTGCGTTTATACCTGGACCTCGACAGGCTCGTCGGCGCCTTTTACCTTCACCAGCATCGCCTTCACATTCTGCGACTCGCCGAGGTTGACGTTTTTGGCGTTGAATTCGAAGCTGTCCTCGAGCGTGATGCGCTGTCCTTTGTCCACCGTCTGAATGATCTCCTTGCGCAGCGAGCGTCCGGGATCGTTCAGCAGCAGATTGCCCTTCAGCACGGGCTCCACCCATTCGACTTCAACCGGCTCCCCGCTGACATTCTCGAGCGTGACCCGATAGGTGAATTTCTTCCAATTGTCCTTGTTCGCCATGATTTCCAGTCCTTCGGTGGCGCTGCGGGTTTTCCACCCTCCGGACACGGGGGAGGAGAAGTTGCAGCCCGCCAGCAGGAGGGAGGGCAGGATGGCGCAAAGGACGATAAGCGTAAACAGGCGGCCAGCAGGCCATATTCGGTTCGAGCGGTGCATGGCGGCAGCTCCTTTATCGTAAATTCGGGAATGGGCTTCAAAAAAATCGCATGGGCGCATAGGCGGAAAGAGGCTTGCGCATTGATTCCAGTGTAAAGGCTGCGCCGCTGGCGATGCAAAGGACGGAATGTGACAGATGCCGTCCGTCCCGGCGGATGCGTCTATTTTGTGAAGATCATGATATTATCTGCTCCTTATTCAGGTTGTAGTCCAATCATTTGCCGAACGGGCGGGGGAATGCTGGCAGCAAGCTTGGAGCTAGCCGCAGCGGGGCGAGGCAAGGAAGACTCCGCCGCTGCATGGCAAAAAGCCCGGCATGCCGGGCTTCTTGCTTTTCAATTGGAGAAGCAGATCAGGGTCGGGAGGCAGATCATTGCATTCGGCCGCAGCCTCCTCCGACAAGCCTCCTCCTTAGCTGCTACTCCGCGCGGACAAAATATCGGTCGCCATGGCGCTCCACGGCGACGGGCGCCTCGAAAAACCGGCTTAGGATTCCGTCTGTCAGCACGTCGCCCGTGCTGCCGCTGCGGAACACCTCCCCTCTGCGAAGCAGCAGGGCGTGGCCGAAAACAGGCAGGATCTCCTCCGTATGATGCGTGACGTAGATCAGCGAGGGGGCGTCGTGCTGCCGCGCCAGGCCGTCGATGCTCTCCAGCAGCCGCTCGCGCGAGAACAGGTCGAGGCCGTTGCAAGGCTCGTCCAGGATGAGGATGCGCGGGCGCGCCATCAGGGCGCGGGCGATGAGCAGCTTCTGCTTCTCGCCCTGCGAGCAGGTCCCGTATTCCCGATCCCACAAATGGGCGCAGCCGAGCGCGGCCATCAGCTCCCGCGCCGTCTCGAGGTCCTCCTCCCGCACCTTGTCGTAGAGCCCGATCGTCGCATGCTTGCCGCTGATGACGACCAGCTGGGCGCGGTCGGTCTTGTACAGCTTCTCTTGCAGCGAGTTGCTGACCCACCCGATGGACTTGCGCAGCTCCCGCAGATCCACTTCGCCGTACCGCTCTCCGAGCACCTCGACCGAACCCTCCGAGGGCCAGATGTAGCCGCAGATGATGTTGAGCAGCGTCGTTTTGCCCGACCCGTTGAGGCCGAGCAGCGCCCAGTGCTCTCCCGGCTTCACTTGCCAGCTGATGTCCTGAAGCAGCATGCGCTGCTCCCTTCGCCACGACACATGGTTCAATTCGATGATCATGGTGGTTCAGACTTCCTTTCCGTTGCTTCTCTGCCGCCCGTCCGCCGTCCATTGACAAGCGCCGCTTATCCTCCTATCGTAACTCTAAAAGGCCAGGGACGTCACCCGCGAATGATGCGGAACTGCCGGCCGCAATAATCGCTACAGGGGGCGAAGGTCAGATGGAGATGATGTTTCAGACCGGATCGGTCGAGCTCTGGAGAGGCGCCGAAGGCTTCGCCAATGCGCCCCATATCCATGAAGACTGGGTGCAGCTGACGCTTCCGGTCCAGGGCAGCTGCGAGTTCATCCAGGACGGAAAGGCCTGGAGGCTGCAGCCAGGCAGCGGATTGGTGCAGCCGCCTCGGGCTCTGCATCACTTCCGGCTGGAGAAGGGGGCGTCGGTCATCATCCTGAAATGCCGGGAGGACGCCGTGGCGGCAGCCGCTGCCTCCGGCCATCCTTACGAGGATATGGCCAAGAGCTTCGATGCCGAAGCGCTGTCGCGCCGCTTCCGCGTCTGGTCCGGCCAATTGATGAAGGCGCAGCTCGCCGGGGAGAGCGATGTCCGCGGGACCGAGCAGGAAGTCATGGCGTACATGAACGGGATCCTCTCGGCCGCCCCCGGACCCGAAGCCCGGCAAGAACGGCCGGGCGCGCGATCAGCCGGGCTTTTCCTGCCTGCTCCCGGATCCCGCTCCACCTGCGCAGCGGGCGCTGCCGGAGCCTCTTCCGGCCCGGAGATTCCGAGCGCCGCCAGCCCCTGCATGCAGAAAGCCGTCGACTTCATGAAGGAAGGCTACGCCGGACGCATCACGATTGAAGAGCTCGCCTCCATCGCCTGCTTGAGCCGGTTCCACTTCATCCGGACGTTCCGGGCCGAGACGGGGCTGACGCCTTACCAATACTTGCTGCGGCTGCGCATCGAAGAGGCGAAGGATCGGCTCACCCGCTCTTCGGATTCCGTGTCCCAAATCAGCGGGGAGCTCGGTTTCTCCAGCCCCAGCCAGTTCTACCGCTCGTTCCAGAAGCTCGCGGGCACGACGCCGCAAGCCTACCGAAGCCGCTGATGTCGGTGTTCATGAATTCTTAACATGGCCGTGATTCCTCCTTTACATCTCCTTGATATGCTGGCAAGCAGGAAGAAAAGCGGGCAGCAGTCCAGTACCGGCTTGTCCGCATCTGAGGGGGAAACGGAAGATGAATCGCTACAAACGCAAAATGAGCCGCACGCTGGGGCTCACGCTCAGCTTGTCGGCTGCGGCGATGGCGCTGCTGCCCGCCGGCATCGGTACAGCACAGGAGGGCGGCGTGGAGCCGACCTCCATCGTCGGACAAGCCTTGGCCGCCCCGGCAGCCGACGCTGCCGCTGAGCCGACGGCTTCGGCTGCCGTTTATCAGGACCTGTTCAGCATCACGAAGATCGGCTCCTACAGCGAGGGCGTCACGAACAAGGACGGCGGCGTAGCCGAGATCGTCAAATACAACCGCGACAACGGAAGGTTCTACCTCGTCAACGGCTCGGGCAACCCGCCGAGCCTCGACATCGTCAAGCTGGCCGCGGGACAGCTGGTCAAGGAGAAGCAGATCGACATCCGGGCGCTTGCCGAGCAGGAGAGCGGCTTCCTGTACGGCGACCTGACAAGCGTGGATATCAATACGGCCGCGGGCCGCGTATTCGCCGCCGTGCAGGCCAAGGGTGCCGGGGATCCGGGCCGTATTCTGGAGCTTGATTACGAGGGCAGCCTGATCCGTACTTATGAGGCGGGCTCCCAGCCGGATATGGCGAAGTCGACGCCGGACGGGCGTTACGTGCTGACGGCCAACGAAGGCGAGCCGCGCGAGGCCGGCATCGATCCCGAAGGCAGCGTCACCATCGTCGACCGCCAATCGCAGTCGGTGCGTCAAGCGAAGTTCGACGATCCCTCCATCATCGACGATCTCGTGCATATTCGCGGCGATGCGGACGCCAAGGGGCTGATTGCGGGGCCGGGAACGAAGGAGCGGGCGCTTACGGATCTGGAGCCGGAATATATCGCCTTGTCCGGGGATGCCGCCACGGCTTATGTGACGCTGCAGGAGAACAATGCCGTTGCGGAGCTGGACATCGCATCCGGCAAGTTCATATCGGTGAAGGGGCTGGGCTTCAAGGACTTCAGCAAGCCGGAAAACGCGCTCGACCTGCTCAAGGACGGCAAGATCTCGCTGGAGAACGTCCCGTTCTTCGGGCAATACATGCCGGACGGCATCGCATCCTTCCAGGCCGGGGGCAAAACCTATCTGATCACCGGCAATGAAGGCGACGCCACCGACTTCCCCGGCCGCAAGAACGGCTCGACCGTCAAGGATCTGAAGGCGGCTCTGGATCCGGAGTCGGCTGCGGCGAAGTTCCTCAAAGGAACGACCGTCTACGACAAGGTCGAGGCATCGAGCGACATGGCCAAGGACGGCATTTACATGTACGGAGGACGCTCCTTCTCCGTTTGGGACGCTGCGTCGATGAAGCAGGTGTATGACAGCGGCAGCGGCTTCGAGCGGATCACGGCCGAGCGCCTCCCGAACAACTTCAATGCCTCCAATGACAAGCCGGAGATGGATTCCCGCAGTCCGAAAAAAGGGCCGGAGCCCGAAGACGTCAAAATCGGGCATGTCGGCGACCGGACTTTGGCCTTCATCGGCCTTGAGCGCGTCGGCGGCGTCATGACCTACGACGTGACGGATCCGGAAGCGGTGCGGTTCGTCACCTACAGCAATACCCGCGACTTTGGTGCCAGCGATCCGCTTGCTTCGGATACGGCTCCGGAAGGCATCGAGTTCATCTCTGCCGCGGACAGCCCGACCGGGCAGCCGCTGCTGCTCGTCGCCTTCGAGGTCAGCGGCACAGTCGGCGTTCTCCAGCTCAACACGACCCAGGTGAAGCTGGACCGGAGCGAGATCGCCCTGACGGCAGGCGGCGAGGCAGGATCGCTGGCGGCAACCGTGACAGCAGGCACATACGGCTCGAACGACGGATCGGTGACGTGGACTTCCTCCGCGCCAGGCATCGCCTCCGTCGATGCTTCCGGCAAGGTGACCGGGCATAAGGCAGGCACAGCCGTCATCCGCGCGGTCAGCACCGACGGCTACGGCGCTGCCGAGGCTGCGGCGAAGGTGTCGGATCCGGCGCCGACGCCATCCGCCAGCCCGACGCCGATACCGTCGGCAAGTCCGGCTCCGACGCCAAGCGGCACGCCGACGCCGAGCAGCGCGCCGACGCCGAGCAGCGCGCCGGCTCCAAGCGGCACGCCGACGCCGACGGCAACTCCGGCTCCATCGGCGACGCCATTGCCATCGTCTTCTCCGAGTTCTTCCGCCGTTCCGACAGCCACCCCGGCGCCGACGCCGTCTCCATCAGCTCCGCTGTTCGGCGACATCGGCGGCCACTGGGCTGCGGATTCCATTCGCGAGGCTTCCGCTCAAGGGCTGCTGACCGGTTATGCCGACAGCAGCTTCCGTCCGAACGCGCCTGTTACCCGTATGGAGCTTACGGCCATGCTGCTTCGCGCCATGGGAGTGAAGGAGCCCGGCGAGACCGCAGCTTCCCGCTTCTCCGACGGCGCCTCCATTCCGGCCTGGGGCCGGGCATACGCAGCCGAGGCTGCCGAGCGCGGGCTTGTGTCCGGCTACGAGGACGGCAGCTTCCGCCCGGATCAGCGCGTCACCCGCGCCGAGCTGGCTGTGCTGCTGAGCCGCGCCGCCGGCCTTGAAGCCGCCCGAAATGCGCCGTCCGGCTTCTCCGATGCGGCGCTCATTCCGGCCTGGGCGCGGACTGCAGCCGCGTCCGTCCAAGCGGCCGGCCTGCTCCAGGGCCGCGAAGGCGGGCGCTTCGCGCCGACAGCGCAGACGACCCGCGCCGAGGCGGCGGTCGTGCTTCTGCGCCTGCTTCAGCTGCCGCCGCAAGGACGCTGAGCCTCAGGCGAGCCCGCCTTCAGCGCAGAGCGAGCGCCCTGTGAGCGGCGCCATCGCGCCCTCAGCGCAGGGTTTGCGCCCTGTGAGCGGCGCCATCGCACCCTCAGCGCATAATCTGCGCGCCCTTTGAGTGTCAACCATCGCACCGCCCGCGCATAATCTTCGCGCCTTCTATCAAGCGTCTCTCCCGATCATTGGGGGAGACGCTTTTTCCATCCCCGCGGAGCAGCGGCGGTTCTCTTCATGAGGGTGTCAACCGGGCGGCCGCAATGGCGAGGATAAGGCGGCGTTACAGCGGAAACGACATGGAACCAGGCATCGCAAAAAGACATTGGAATAAGATGATGATCGAGTTCAGGCATTCCTGAGCTGGAGCTGAAGCGCGCCAGATGCCTTTTTCCAGCTCTGCGCGGAGGGATTTCCCGGCATTCCTATAAATCCGCATGCAAGATTGCGACCCGACATTTGGACAAATACATCCGAACATTTCCTTAGTTGGATGATCGGGTTACGATGCTTTTATTCCGGAGTGAAGGAGGAAGGCGGCTTGAAACGTCCCAACGTTCTGCTCATCACCAGCGACCAGCAGCACTGGAATACGATCGGAGCTCTGGGCGGAGAGCCTCTCACCCCCAATCTGGACCGGCTCGCCAGAGAAGGAACGGCTTTCACGCGGGCCTACTGTCCGAACCCCACCTGCACGCCGACGAGAGCCTCCATCCTGACCGGGCGGCATCCGAGCCAGCACGGAGCCTGGACACTGGGCACCAAGCTGCTGGAGGACCGCCGCACCGTGGCGCAGGAATTCTCGGAGGCCGGCTACCGGACGGGACTCATCGGCAAGGCCCATTTCCAGCCCCTGCGCGGAAGCGGCGATTATCCTTCCCTGGAAGCCTATCCGACTCTTCAGGATCTGGATTACTGGCGGACGTTCCACGGCCCGTTCTACGGGTTCGACCATGTGGAGCTGGCCCGCAACCATACGAACGAAGCCCATGTCGGCCAGCACTATGCGCTCTGGATGGAGGAGAAGGGCTGCCTGAACTGGCGGGATTACTTCCTCGCCCCGACCGGGACGATGGATCCGTCGATCTCGCATACATGGCCGATACCGGAGGAATTCCACTACGACACCTGGATTGCGGAACGGACGATGGCGATGATGGAGGGACACAAGCGGGAGGGAGAGCCTTTCCTGCTCTGGGCGAGCTTTTTCGATCCCCACCCCGACTATCTCGTTCCGGAGCCATGGGACAAGCTGTACGATCCTGCAGGCGTCACGGTGCCTTCCGCCACGGCGGGCGAGCATGAGCGCAACCCGCCGCATTTCGGCCTGACCCAGACGGAGGCTCCGGATTTCGGCCATCTCAAGGAAACGGGCTACGGCATTCACGGCTATCAATCCCATCTGCTGCCCGATGAAGAGAGAAGGCGGCTGGTCGCGACTTACTACGGCATGATCAGCCTGATGGACAAGCATATCGGCCGCATTCTGGACAAGCTCGACGAGCTCGGGCTGGCGGAGGACACCCTGGTCGTGTTCACGACGGACCACGGCCATTTTTTCGGCCAGCACGGGCTGCAGTACAAGGGGGGCTTCCACTACGAGGATCTCATCCGGGTCCCGTTTCTCGTACGGCAGCCGGGACGGGTGCCGGCCGGACGCCAGTCCGATGCCATCCAGTCGCTCGTCGATCTGGCTCCGAGCTTCCTGAACCTATGCGGCATCCCGGTTCCCGCCGAGATGACGGGAGTGGACCAGGGCGCCGTATGGCGGGGAGAGCGGCAGGAGGCGCGCAGCCATGCCATCGTCGAGTTCCGGCATGAGCCGACGACGATCCACCAGAAAACCTATGTGGACCGGAGATACAAGCTTACCGTCTACTACAACCAGACCTACGGCGAGCTGTTCGATCTGCAGGAGGATCCGGGCGAGCTGCGCAACCTGTGGGACGAGCCGGATCGCCTTGCCCTCAAGGCGGAGCTGCTGCTGCGGTACGCCTGGGCGGAGCTCGGCAAGGAAGCGATGCCGATGCCAAGGGTCTGGCATGCGTAGCGAAAACGAAGTATGCTTATTCCTGAACGAGTCTGCCGGACAACTGGAGACGCGGCACACCTATGGATGTGCCGCGTCTTTTTTCAAGCGTCGGGAGGGCGCCGCGCCAGCATAGGCTGGAATCCCATGGAGCGATGCGGATGAGCCTCAGGGAGAGCGCGGAAGCCGCAGGCTCTGCACAAGGGGGATGACGAATGAGAGAGTACGGCCATGAATACGCGGACTTCCACTATTACACGCCTACTCCCTTCGAGCGGCTCGGGGGCGTGTGGCTGATTCGTTCCGGCCGGACTTCGGCCAAGAGCAATTATGCCGTGGGAACGCGCATGATCGAATGTTATTCCCTTCATTTCGTGCTGAACGGCTCGGTCGAGCTGCTCTGGGAAGGCGGCTCGGCCATGCTGCGCAAGGGGGACCTGTTCGCTCTCTATCCCGGCAAGAAGCATAGCTACCGGGTATGCGACTACATGCCTTCTTCGCCGCTTGCGATGCACTGGGCCGCCTTCGACGGCCCGCAGGCGCAGCAGGTGCTGGAGCGGGTCGGACTGGCTCCGGAGCGGCCTTATGTGCAGGGCGGGGTGAGCGGAGGGCTGATCGAACATCTCCGGGGCGACTTTCACCGGCATGCGGGCGAAGGCCAGGAATTCGGGCGCCAGGCGGCTCTCTACCGGCTGTTCTCCCTGCTCGACCTGCCTCCGGAGCGGGCAGCGGGGAACGAGCCCCGCTGGCTGGCGACCTGCGAGGAGTACATCCGCCACCACTGCATGGAATCGATCCGGATCTCGGACATCGCCAGGATGGCCGGCGTGCACCGCTCCCATCTCTATGCGGAATTCAGCCGCCGCTACGGGATGAGTCCCCAGGCGTACCTGCTCGACAGGCGGATGGACAAAGCCGCCGAGCTGCTTGCGGCAGACGACCTGTCCGTCACGGAAGTATCGCTGTCGCTGGGCTATTCGGATTTGTACGCCTTCTCGAGAGCTTTCTGCCGCCACTACGGCATCTCTCCGACCGCCTTCCGGCTGCAGCGGGGACAGGACCAGGTTGCCGGCGGATGAGTTTCTGCGCCTATAATTCCGACTATATTCATGAACTAAGTAAGAATAAATGAATTCAAGGGGGATCCCGACATGAAAACAAGAAGGCTTCAAGCTGCCGCCGGACTTTGCGCTGCCGCCCTGCTGCTCGGCCTGACGGCCTGCTCGTCCGACAAAGGCGAGGCGTCGAAGGCAAAAGCGGAGGGTGCCGAAGGGGCGGCCCGGGAGGCGGCGGACTTCAACGAGACCGGCTACCCGATTGCGAAGTCGCCGATCAAGCTGAAGATGTTCGCGCAGCGCGCGCCGCTGAACGGCCCGTACAAGGACATGCTCTTTTTCCAGGACTATGCGAAAAAGACGGGCATCGAGGTGCAGTGGGAGGATGTGCCCGCCGAGGGTTTTGCGGAACGCAAAAACCTGCTGCTGTCCTCGGACGAGCTCCCCGACGCGCTCTACAAGGCGGCGATCACGCCGCTGGAGGCCGTCAAGTACGGCAGCTCCGGGCTGCTTGTTCCGCTCGAGCAGCTGATCGACCGGCACGCGCCGAACCTCAAGGCGCTGCTGGAGAAGAACCCCGAGATTCTGGCCTCCATCAAGGCTCCGGACGGCCATATCTACGCGCTGCCCGCGGTCATCGAGCTGCCCGCGGCACGCACCGACAAAGCCTGGCTCAACACGGCGTGGCTAAGGAAGCTGAACCTCCGGGAGCCATCCACGACCGACGAACTCGTGCGGGTGCTGACGGCTTTCCGAGACGGGGATCCCAACGGCAACGGCAAGAAGGACGAGATTCCGATGACCGAGCTCGATCAGGCCGCAGTCATCTCGTCGCTCGCGGGTTCCTGGGGACTGGATTATCAGCTCGGCTACAATCTCAACATCAAGGACGGCAAGGTCGACAGCTGGCTCGACGATCAGGCCTACAAGGACTACCTCGGCTTCCTGAACAAGCTGTATGCGGAGAAGCTGCTGGATCCGGAGGTGTTCAGCCAGAAGCCGACGCAGTATTACGCCAAGATGGCTGCCGCTCAGGCAGGCTATCTGCATAACCAGGCCGGCGATCCGTTCGGGGAGAAGAAGGACGAGTATGCCGGCATCGCTCCCCTGAGCGGTCCCGCAGGCATCCGGACGGTCTGGGCCAAGCCGGTCGCCCGCGACTTCGGCACCTTCGCCGTCACCTCCGCCGACAAACATCCCGATGCGACGATCCGCTGGATCGACTATTTCTACGGGGAGGAAGGCTCGACCTTGTTCCGTTACGGCATCGAGGGCCAGACCTTCTCGTTCAAGGCCGACGGGCTGCCGGAATACAACGAGTCCATCCGGACCGACAAGCGGGGAATGGGCACGGCGATCGGACAGTTCACGTCCTGGCCGGGCGGGGGCGCGCCGCAGCTGCTCATCGAGAAGAACGCTTCGGCGGTCAACCCGCCATCGGTGCAGGAAGCGCAGAAGAAGCTGGATCCTTACCTGCCCAAGGCAATCTACGGCGCGCCTCTGCTGGATGAAAAAACGAACAAGGAGCTCGATACGCTGCGCCAGGATCTCGACGCCTACGTCGCGGAGTCGACCGCCAAGTTCATCACCGGGGCTCTTCCGCTGGACAAGTGGGACGAGTACGCCAAGACGCTGAAGGGGCTCGGCTTGCCGAGGCTGGAAGAAATCTATCAGAACGCATTCGACAACACCCAATCCCATTGATCGGCTGGAGCTGAGGCCGGACGGGAGCGCTGCCGCCGTCCGGCTCTCCGTCCGCCTGGAAGAAAGAGAGGCGACCGGCGATGACATCCTCCCCTGAAAGGCAGGAGGCGCTTTCCGATCCGCGGCGCGCGGCATCCGGCACCGGTACATCCGAGGCCCGCCGGCTGCGGAGACGCATCGCGGCGCGGTACGACCTGTACCTCATGCTGGCGCTGCCGCTGCTGTGGTATTTGATTTTCCAGTACGGTCCGATGTACGGCGTGCAGATCGCATTCAAGGATTTCAATCCTGTCAAAGGCATCACGGGAAGCGACTGGATCGGCTTCGACAACTTCGAGCGCTTCTTCTCCTCCTATTACTTCGGGCGCCTGCTCTGGAACACGGTCAGCATCAGCCTGCTGCGGCTCCTGATCGCCTTTCCGCTGCCGATCCTGCTGGCGCTTCTGGTGACGGAGATCCGCAGCGACCGGTTCCGCAAGCTGCTTCAGAACGTCACCTACATCCCGCATTTCATCTCGGCCGTCGTCATCGTCGGCATGCTGGAGCTGTTCCTGGATCCGCGGACGGGCATCGTCAACCTGCTGCTGCAGGCAGCCGGCGGGCAGCCGGTATCGTTCATGGAAAGCGCAGGCTGGTTCAAGACGATTTTCATCGGTTCGAACATATGGCAAAATATGGGATGGCAGTCCATCGTCTATATCGCCGCTCTCAGCGGCATCAACCCGCAGCTGTACGAGGCGGCCAAAATGGACGGGGCAAGCCGTCTGCGGAGATTGTGGCATATCTCGGTTCCGGGCATTCTGCCGGTCATCGTCATCATGCTCATCCTCGATGTCGGCTCCTTCATGAACATCGGCTTCGAGAAGATCCTCCTCATGCAGAACAACCTCAACAAGGGGAGCAGCGACGTCATCCAGACGTTCGTCTACACGAACGGCATCCTCAAAGGCGACTACGGCTACAGCTCGGCGATCGGACTGTTCAATTCCGTCATCAACTTCGCCCTGCTGGTGCTGATCAACGGGTATGCGCGCAGAAAGGCGGAGACAAGCCTATGGTGAGAAAAAGTCCGGCTGCCGCTTTTCCTGCGGCTTCCCGTACCCGGATGGACGGCGAACGCGTCTTCGATCTGGCTGTCTATGCCCTCTCCGGGCTGATTCTGATCGTCGTCCTCTACCCGCTGCTGTTCGTCCTGAGCGCCTCGTTCAGCGATCCGCAGAAGGTGCTGGACGGGGAGATGTGGCTGCTGCCCGCGGGCTTCACGCTGGATGCCTACAAGGAGGTGCTCGGCTACGAAGGCGTGTGGAGAAGCTACGGCAACACGCTGCTGTACACCGGCGTCGGCACCGCCGTCAATCTGCTCCTGACGACGCTCGCCGCCTATCCGCTGTCACGCCGGGATTTGCCGGGACGCGGACTGCTCATGTTCGGCATCGCGTTCACGATGTTTTTCAGCGGAGGCATCATTCCGACGTATCTCGTCGTCAAGGACCTCCACCTGGTCAACACGTTCTGGGCGATGATCGTGCCGACGGCGATCGCGACCTACAATCTGATCGTCATGCGGACTTATTTTCAGAACGGCATCCCCTGGGAGCTGCAGGAGGCGGCCCTGATCGACGGCTGCTCCAATACGAGGCTGCTGGCCTCGGTCATCCTCCCGCTGTCGAAGCCTATTCTGGCGGTCATGGTGCTGTTTTACGCGGTTGGCCATTGGAACTCCTATTTCAATGCGCTGATTTATTTGCGGGACGAGAATCTCTATCCGCTTCAGCTCGTGCTGCGGCAAATTCTGATCGTAAGCCAGAGCAGCGTTCTCGACGATGCCGGCTTCGGGATGGCGGAGAAGCTGCTCATGGGCGAGAGCATCAAATACGCGCTGATCATCATCGCCAGCATTCCGGTGCTGCTGCTGTATCCTTTCGTGCAGAAGCATTTCGTGAAGGGCGTCATGATCGGTTCCATCAAAGAATAACGGAGGGATCAAGCCTATGGGACAAAAAGCAGCGGTTTCCATCGATATGCAGTCGGCGGGAGAAGCGTCTATCCATCCCTATCTGTTCGGACATTTCGTGGAGGATATCCGCGATCATATGGACGCCATGCTCGCTTTCGTACTCAAGGATATGGATTTCGAGGATGAGGCGGCCGGGGGCGTATCCTCCGGCTGGCATCCCGTCACGGACGGCAAAAACACGTTGTATGCCCTGGAGCCGGCAGCGCCCAGGCATTCCGGACACAGCCAGAAGATCCGCGTCTTCGGCGCCGACCGCTGCCGCGGCGGCATCGGCCAGAGAGTCTCCGTGGAGGGCGGCAGCACGTACAACGTACGTATCGTGGCCCGGGCGATGCCCGAGGTCCGGAGCTTCGTCTGCGAGCTGGCGGATTCCCGCAGCGGAGAACTGCTCGCCCGCAGCGAGGTCGCGCTGGAGAGCCATAACTGGCGAACGTACCGCTTCAGCCTGACGCCGTCCCGGGATGCCGAGCAGGCCGAGTTCCGGCTGACCATCTCCTCCGAGGAGGAGGGCTGGAGGGATTCCACAGGCTCGGGCACGTTATGGCTCGACCATGTCTCGATGCTGCCTTCCTACAGCAGAGGCATCGTCAAGCGGGAAATCGTCGAGATGACCAGGCGGCTGAAGCCCGGCATGATGAGGCTGGCGGGCAACCATATCAGCGCCTATCATTTCGAGCATGCCATCGGTCCGGATCTGGAGCGTCCGAACATGGTCAACGAGGCGTGGGGAGGCTGGACGAACAAATACTTCGGAACGGATGAATTCATCGCCTTCTGCCGGGACACGGAGACGGAGCCGCTCATCTGCGTCAACGCCGGCACGGGCACGCCCGAGGAAGCGGCCGCCTGGCTGGAATATTGCAACGGCAGCGCCGATACGCCTTATGGAGCGATAAGGGCGCGCAACGGGCATCCGGAGCCCTTCGGAGTCAAGCATTGGGAGATCGGCAATGAAATCTACGGTCCGTGGCAGCATGGGCATTGCAGCGCGGAAGAGTTCGCGGAGCGGTACCTGCGGTTCGCCGAGGCGATGAAGGCGGTCGACTCCGGCATCGTGCTGCTCGCTTGCGGAGACTGCGATCCCGCTTGGAACCGGGCGATGCTGCGGCAGGCCGCACATCGGATCGATCTGCTGACCCTCCATATCTATCACGGCTTCGGAACGACCGGCATCCATCCCGGCACGCCGAAGGAGGAGCGGTACCGTCATGCGGCGGCGTTCCCCGAGGTGACGCGCGAGATGATCCGGCAGACGGCGGAGCTGCTGGATGCCGAGCCTGCTTATGCCCATGTGAAGCTGGCCGTAACGGAATACAACACGATGTATTACCCCAACACGATCCGGGAAGGGCTGCCCGAGGAGCATACGCTGGAGGCGGCTGTGGCGAATGCGGCCAATCTCAACGAATTCCTCCGGCAGTCGCATCGGGTGAAGATCGGAAGCTTCTCGGATCTGGTCAACGGCTGGCTGGGCGGCTGCATCCGGGTCGGAGACGTTTATTCGGACCAATACCGCGGCAGGCTGCCGGGATGGAGCGGCAAGAGCCGAATCATCTACGGAACGCCTTCCTATCATGTGATGGAGCTCTACGCGAACCGGTCCATCGCCCGCGTCGTTCCGGCCCGAACGGAGTGCGATACCTATTTCTGGAAGGGGAGCGCGCCTGCGATCGGGCTGGGGGCGCGGGAGCTTCCGGTTCTCGACGCCGTGGCGTGCCTGGACGGCTCCGGGGAGATTCTGACGGTATTCCTCGTCAATCGGGGCTTGGAGCCGCTGGAGACCGAAGTGCGCATCGAGGGGGCGCTGCCTGCTCCGCTGCCGCTGGCAGGCGGAGGCTCGGGTATAGGAGGAGCGCAGCTTGCTCCGCTGGCAGGCGGAAGGCCGGGCAGGGAAGGGGAGTCGCCGGCCCCCCATGCGGATGCGGCAGCTCTCCGGGAAGAGCTCAAGCCGCTGCAGGCGAAGCTGTGGGAAATCGCCGGAGAAGACTTCGAGGCGATCAACTCGGTGTTCGAGCCGGAGCGGATCACAGTACGGGAGCGGGTCTGGCCGGAGAACGGTCCCATCGTGCTGAAGCCGCATTCCGTCTGCGTGGCGGAGCTGCGGCTCGCCCGCTGAGAATGCAGGGCGGCGGAATTCCAGGTGCGTTCAACGTCGCGGCGGGGAGCGCGGGTCAGCGATCGACCCGTCCTGCGATGCAACGATAGATTGATTCCCATGAAAAAAAGAGCCTGAAGAACGAGAGGTCTGCATGCAAACTAAACCCTGAAGCCAAGCTGGACTCATCCGGCTTGGCTTCAGGGTTGTTCATTCTGGATCGCGCCCCGGCAAGCGAATGGCCATGTCTCGGCTCGGATCAGAGTCCTTGCCGAACCTTGCTCAGGAAGTTGTTCATGAGCAGAGGCAGGGAGACCAGGATCGGCGGATCATCCAGCCGGGGCTCATGCAGCAGCAGCTCCTGAGGCGGGAGGGGGACGCCCGGAAGGACGGTCAGCGGGGACTTGCTGCGGGTGCGCAGGGTCGTCTCCGGCAGCAGCATGTCCATCCCCGCCATCGTCCAGGAAATGGAGGTGGCCATCAGGTAGTAGGTTCCCGGCTTCACGCCGTCGAAGCGGAAGCTGCCGGGATAGCGGACGAGCGTGCCGTACAAAGGGAGGCCTTCCGGAATCGGCTTGGAGAACAAGCCTACGAGGACGAAGCCTTCGAACGGGACGGCGGCCTCGATGATGCCGCTCACGCATCCCTCCCGGAAGATCGGGACGGCAGGCTGCCGCCAGTCTCCCAGCCGCCGAAGGGACTCGAAATCCCGATCCGCGCCGAGGGCCGACTGGCGGAATTCGGCGGGGGATACCCCTACGCGCTGCGTGAAGCGGGTCGTGAACGTGCCGAGGCTCTGCTGTCCGATCTCGAGGCCGATGTCCCGGATGCTCAGATGGGTGCGGAGCAGCATGTCCTTGGACCGCTCAAGACGCATGGAGGACACGTAATACAAGGGCGTCAGCCCTGTGCGTTCCTTGAACAGCCGGGCGAAATGCGAGGGGCTGTAGGAAATGTGCCTGGCCAGCCGGGCAAGCGGCATCGGGTCGAAAAGGTGTCGGTGAATGTAGGCGATGACCTGGTCGATCTCACTGCAAGGCACCATGGAAGGATCCTCCTCCGCCCGCGCCGGCTTTAAGCCTGAGGCAACGTTGAATTCGAACGTTTGTTCTCATTCTATCACATGGAACGATATGGGAAAAGATCTTTTTTTAGGCCTCTCAAGGGCCGTTCATGCCTTCAGCTGGCTCTTCCATAATACGAAGCGGTGGCGGTCCTTCTCGGCTCCCAGATCCCGGAGCAGGCCGGCTCCCCGAGTATCGTCGACGGGGCTTCCGTTCCACTGCTCGACGATGACGCGCGAGAGGCCTTGGCGGATGGCGATCGTGCGCAGGATTTCCTGCAGAACCTCCGCCTCTCTCGCCTGATCTCCCTCCGAAGCCGACAGCGGATGGATCTTGCGCGCGTTGTTCTCGATCCAGTACAGCCAGCGGCCGTTCTCCAGGACGAGGTAGTTGCCGGGCTTCCGGGCGAAGACGCCCTTCCCCTCCTGCGGCCAGTCGGCGACCAGTCCGAACGGGTTGGCGGGATCCGCCGCCGACAGGACGGTCAGGCTGCGTGCCGTGTCCTGCGGCAGAGGATGGCGGACCGCCTCGGCCATTTCGCGCGTCGCGAATTGCATGGACGGCATGCCGGCGATCAGGAACCCGCGGACGAGCACGCCCCATTCCTCCAGACGTTTCAGCAGCGGCAGCAGCTCGTCCCAGGAGAAGGGAGAGACGGCGGCGACCAGATCTCGCGAGAGGATCCCGTACGACTCCAGCAAATGGTTGATCCAGCGCAGCGCGGGCGAATCCTCGGCCGGATAGGCGAGCTGCCGGCCGGCAGCTGCGGCAGGAGGGTGAACCGCCTCATGGCTGGATGTCCCGGAATCTGAACGGGAGGCGACTGGAGGGGCAGCGGTTCCGGCAGCGCCTTGGCGGGCGGATGCCGCGGCGGCTGATGGCGAGCCGCCCGGTGCGGATCCATCGGCCGCAGCCGGGCGTTCGGCCGGACCGGCGCCTGCATTGCCCTCCAGCGAGCCGGTCCAGAACCAGCGGCCGAGACCGGAGCCCCCCCAGGCGCCAGGCCGGCCCTTGGGCGAGCGGGGCTTGGCGGAGGAGACGGCCCTGAGCGGCGCGAACTGGTCGTTCGACACCAGTCCTTCCCAGACCAGCTCGAGCAGCTGCTCCTGCGCCTCCGAAGGAGGCAGGCCGACATCGCGTGCGATCCGGGTCAGGAAGGAAGCGCCGCCGGCCTTGAGCGCCTGAAGCAGGGCGGGATGGGCGGAGCCGCCGTCGTCCCGGGGCAAATAAGGCGCATACAGCTCCCGGGAATCACGCAGGAAAAAGGCGATTTTGCCTTCCTTTTCCCCCGGCTCCTTGCGTCCGAGCCAAAGCACCTCGCCGGAGGCGCAGAGCAGGTCGAGCTCCTCGGGCCGGTAGGCGGCGAGGCGCGAAGGCAGAATGAAGCTTTCCCAGTGCGACAGCGGGAAGTAGAAGCCTTGCAGCGACTGCAGCACCTGCAGCAAGCCGTGCTCGCCCCGCAGCTGGCTGCCCTGCAGCGCGTGCTGGCGGAGCGCCATCTGGCCGCACCAGCGGACGGCGTCGGCCGCCTCGCTGCGGCTGCGCGCATGCTGGACGGATAGCCGGACGACCCGCGCCGCGATCAGGCTCGAGGCATACAGGCGCTCTCCCTTCTCCGCGAACGGGGCCGCCTGGATCCGGTCGGCCTCCAGCAGACGGGAGACCAGCCTGGCGGACCCGTCGGCGCCGAGAGCCGGGTAGCGTTCCGCCAGCTCTTGCTCCGTGAAGGATAGAAGATGGGAGATGTACCGCTCGATAATGAACGACACGGAGTCCTGGTCTTCCGGAAAAGCCGCATACACGCCGGCCTCGTCCGCGCAAACGAGACGCTCCGCGGCCGGGCCGCCGGGCATGTAGGCGGCGACTCGTCCCTGGCGCCGCAGCGCGGTCAGCCAGCCATCCGCCTCGGCCCGGCCGTCAGGCTCGGCGAAGCCGGGCTCGTCCGAGCCGACGGCGGACGATGCCAGCCGCAGCAGCTCTTCCGGCTCCAGATCGCCCCGCAGCTTGAGCAGCCGGTACAGATCGTCCTCGCTGCGAACGCCTCCGGCCAGCCGCCCGAGCCGCTCGCGCTCCGCCTCCAGCACCTCGGGAGCGACCGCGCCGCGCAGAGCCTCGGCGCCGAACAGCTCGCCGGCGAGCTCGCGGCTCATCTGCAGCAGCTGGGCGCGGACGGCGCCGTCCAGGCCGTCGCCCTCGTAGATGCGCATGTTGACGTAATCCGCCGCGAACTGGGAGGCGAGCGGCGACGGGCGGGATGTATGCACCACCTCAAGCACGATGCCGCCGCTCTCGATTTCCCGCAGCAGCTCTCGGAGCCGCCCGAGGTCGAGGTAGACGTTCATGCACTCCCGCATCGCCTCGGCAAGATAGGGGAAGCGATCTCCATAGGGAAGGGCGGCGCGCAGCAGCTCCTCGCTGCGCAGCCTCATCTGCCACATCGGCGTGCGGGTGAAGCTTCGGGACAGCAGCAGCGACGTCTCGGCGATGCGCCGGAAGGCGACGGCAAGCAGCGGGGAGCCGGGAATGGCCGCCAGCAGCAGCTCCGGCAGGTTGTCCGAGGAGACGGAGTGGACGGCCTGGAGCCAGGAGGGCTCCCATTCCGGCAGCACGAACTCGATTCCGTT